>DATARD010000173.1:0-17595 GCA_036264355.1 Thermoanaerobaculia bacterium | reverse complement strand
CAGCAGGAAGTGCACGGCGTTGAGACCGAAGTGCGCCAGGATCGCCATCTCGATGCGCTTCGAGGCGCGGAAGGCCAGGGCGTACCCGAGCCACGCCAACGCGGCGAACAGGACGTAGGACCACCCGCCCGCCCAATGGGCCAGCCCGAACAGCGCCGCGCTCCCGCCGACGGCCAGCGGCTGCCCGCCGCCGAACCCCACGAGCGCCCGGTCCAGCTCCCGCTGCAGGAAGCCGCGGAAGAACGCCTCTTCAGCGGTGCAGGTGAAGAAGAGATTCGTCACGGCCCAGAGCCAGAAGAACGCGGTCCACTTTGGAGCGAGCGCAAGGTGACCGAGCACAAACGCCAGTCCCAGCACGAGGGCGATGGTGGCGATGATCCAGGGCGCGGCGCGCCGCAGGGCCTCCAGCCAGTCCCGGCGGGACTGAAGCAGCCCATCGCCGAGGATGCCGGTCAGCAGCAGACCGACCAACGCCTTGTCGAAATTCAGGTACTGCGTATAGGGAGAGGCGCCCGCGGAGAGGACCAGGTCTCGCACCAGAACCGGATTGTGAAAGCCCGGCAGCAGGTGCGCTCCCAGCAGGAGCGCCAGGATCACGACGGCCGCCGCCGCCGGCAGATGGAGGTGGCGCCGCGAGCTGGCGGGCGCTCCCTGGCTCGTCCGATACAGCCAGCAGGCGCCCGTCAGGAGGGCAGGCCAGACCACCGCGGGTCCGGTCAGGACGCCGCTCCAATACCCGCAGCCCACAGCGCCAAGGAGCGCCGCCACCCAGACGACCGGCCGGATCCACAGCCCGACGATCGCCAGGAGCAGGAATCCGTACGTGACGAGCACCGGCGGCGGCAGGCGGGCCAGCTCCATAATGCTCCTTTCTCGTGCTGGGGGGCGGGGGCGCTCTACCTGGCCGGGTGCAGTATAATCGAGTTCGGCAAAGAGCCGTTGCCTCCATGGAACTCCGAGCTCCGTGGAAACGGATGCATCGACTTCTGGGGTTGGCCGATCGACAAGAACTGTCACTCCTATCGTGGAGGCGATTATGCGATCGATTTTCGTGACTCTCGCTGTATTCATTACTGTCAGCGCTGCTTCAGCACAAGTGTGTGTTCCGGCCCCATATGGAATCGTAAGCTGGTATCCGGCGGAAACGAATGCTCAGGACGTCGTGAGCAGCAACAACGGCAGCGTTAATGGTAGCGTGACATTCGGTCCCGGAAAAGTACGACAGGCGTTCCAGTTCCATGGACAACCGAACGACGGGATCAATCTCGGCAATGTAGCGGCATTCGATTTTTCCAGCACGAGCAGTTTCTCGATCGAGGCGTGGGTTAATGTAACATCGTATGCGAATACCGGCTCAAACGACGGGTTCATGATAGTGACCCTGAACTATACCTGCACTGCGCAGACCCCGGCGGCAGAGGTTCTGGCAATCCAACTCCCATCAAGGGGGGCGATCTTCATGGTGCGGGATGCTAACAGCCAGCAAGTGAATCTCCTGTCCTCGATGAAAATTCCGGCGGGCGTGTGGACTCACTTGGTCGCGGTGCGCGACGCAAGTTGCTCGCCCAAAAAGGTTTACTTATATGTGAACGGCGTCTTGTCCTCTTCGGCAAATGACCCGACCGGCGCCTCAGGCGCCTCGCTCGCAAACACAGGGCCGGATTACATCGGCAGGCGCATGACATGCGGCACGAACAATCCTTTCAATGGTGGGATCGATGAGGTATCGATCTACAGCCGCGCTCTAACGGAGTGCGAGATCAAAGCCCTCTACAATGCCGGCTGTGCCGGGAAGTGCCGACCGGGGACCTGTCCGGCGGCGGGGTGCGGCTGTTGATCAACCTCCAGATAGATGCCATGCCGAAGAGGTGCCAGAGCCCGCGGAGAAGTGGCTGGCTGTGGCGCTGGTCATCGCCGCGGGCGCCGGGTCGACGCTGACCTCCGCGCCGCGCGGAGAAGGTCAGCGAGAGAGAAGTGGGGGAGGGGTGGCAGGGAGGGTGAGCGGCTTGAGGCGGAGTAGACTCGTCCTCCATGGAGGATGAACGATCAAAGCACCTCCAATTTGTCTTGGAGAGAATCGATCTTGGTCTGGGAGACAAATCGTTTCGCATGCTCAACATCCCACCATCCACCAGACCCGCGACGTCGGGTCTGGCATTGACGGAGCTCTATGACGAATAACAGGTCACGCGAGCCTCCGACGATTGACCGCAGCGGGGTGCGCCTGCGCCCGCTCCGAATGGCCGACGTTGCCGCACTCCACGGCTACTTGCGGGATCCCGCCGTGACACAGTTGACCAGTTATCCCGCTGTATCGCTACCGATGGTCGAGGCGATGATCGAGCGGTGTCTGAGCCGCTGGGAGGCGGGTGAGCTCTCCAAGTGGGCGATCGCTCTCCCGCACGATGATCAGCTTGTCGGCACGTGCGGCTTCAACGAGTGGTCCCAGGCACACCGTTGGGCGGAGCTGGCATTCGATCTGGCGCAGCCACACTGGGGCAAGGGACTCCTGAGCCAGGCCGTGGCCGCCCTACTCGAGTGGACGTACCGCCAAGACGAGGTCAATCGGCTGCACGCGTTCGTAAGGGTCGATAACGGGCGGTCAGTTCGCTTGCTCGAGCGCAGCGGGTTTTTACGTGAGGGCTGTTTGAGGAGCTATCGCGTGTGCCGGGGGCAACCTCACGACTTCTACGTCTACGGCTTGCTCCGCTCGGACTGGGTGGCCGCCCAACCCTGAAGTCAAGAACCTGCGGTATAGTCGAGCTCATGAAAACGCGGGGGGACAGCAGGGAATGCAATTGAAACGCCGGGTGCTCTTTATTCAGGGAGGTGGCGCGGGCGTCCACGACGAGTGGGATGACAAACTTGTCGAAAGCCTGAAGCGCGAGCTTGGGTCGGAGTACGAGATCCGCTACCCTCAAATGCCAAACGAAGACGACCCGCACTACGCCGCGTGGAAGCCGGCGATCGAAAAAGAGCTCGCGGCGCTCGACGATCGCGCGATTCTCATCGGTCACTCGATCGGCGGGACAATGCTCGTCAACGTCCTTGCCGCGCGGTCGACCGAGCGAAGATTCGGCGCGCTCTTCTTGATTGCGACGCCTTTTGTCGGCGATGGCGGCTGGTCGAGCGATGAGCTGAGGTCCCCAGCCGAT
This sequence comes from Thermoanaerobaculia bacterium, assembly GCA_036264355.1. Taxonomy (GTDB): domain Bacteria; phylum Acidobacteriota; class Thermoanaerobaculia; order Multivoradales; family UBA5704; genus UBA5704. The sequence continues at coordinate 14,440 of DATARD010000173.1, read as the reverse complement.
CTCGGTGCGAGGCTTCCCCAAGGCGCCCCCGTCCATATCTACCACGGGCTGGAGGATGAGACCGCACCGCCGTCGCACGCCGAGCTATATGCGCGCGCGGTTCCGCAAGCCCGGGTCCATCGCTTGCCGGGTCGCGACCATCAGCTGAACAACGATCTGAAAGACGTCGCCGCGGCGATCAAGCTGCTCGACAGTGGAGGCTGAGACTCGTTCGAAATGGTCGCGCATGAGACACTTATGTTGTGATAGACCCTGTGCACGCCCTGCCTGTTGGCCCCCGACTTCCAATGAGTCCCACGGCCGCGGTCGAGTTGCTCAACGGCGCCCGCGCCCACACGGCGATTCTTGTCGAGGGGTGGAGCGACCAGGCGGCGCTTGAAGCGCTCGCGCGGCGGCGTGACCTGGACTTGCGGGCGGAGGGTATCGGAGTCGTGCCGATGGGCGGCATCACGAACGTTGCCAAGTTCGCGGATGCACTGGGCCCGCGAGGGCTTGGTCTTCGCCTCGGCGGCCTTTGTGACGCGGCCGAGGAGCCGTATCTCCTGCGTAGTCTCTGCCGAGCCGGGTTGGCCGGCGCCGGCGCCGGCGACCTCACGCGCGCAGAGGCGGAGAAGCTCGGCTTCTTCGTCTGCGATGCCGACCTCGAGGATGAGCTCATCCGTGCTTTGGGAACGACTGCCGTAGAGCGTATCCTCGCGGCCGAGGGCGAGCTCAACTCCTTTCGCAGGTTTCAGGACCAACCCGCGCAACGCGGACGAGAGACGCACGCTCAACTTCGACGATTCATCGGGACCCGCGCGCGACGAAAGATCCGATATGGAACGCTGCTGGTCGATGCCTTGGATCTGGAGCGGGTTCCGCGGCCGCTGGACCTTGTGCTCAGCCACCTGCGCCGTTAGAAGGCGGCGCGCGACTCGGAGGAGATGATGGATACGCAAACGTTGATAGCTACTTTAGAGGCCGCACCCGGCATTATCATTGGCCTCATCCGCGAGGTGCCGCCCCAGAACCTCAAGCGCCGCCCTGCGCCGAACAAGTGGTCCGCTCACGAGCATGCCTGTCACATATCTACCGGGCATATGACATTCCTCGCACGCCTGAAGTTGATGCTCTCTGACCCGTTCCCCAAAATAAAGTCCATGGAACCTTCACCGGACGAGGAGGCCGGCTCACTACTGAGCGTTGATCTGGACGAAGCGCTGGGCCGGTACGTGCGGGAGCGGGCGCTGGTCGTCAAGCGGTTGAAGGAGCTGTCCGCAGAGGATTGGCAGCGGACGGCCGAGCATGAGGCGTTCAGCCACTACTCGGTGTATATAATGTTCAGGCACATGCTGGTGCATGAGATGCTTCACGCATACAGGATAGATGAGCTGATGCTGAAGAAAGATTGGGAGTAACTCGTTCGCACCAACGCCCGGTAGGTCACCCGGCCAGCCGCCCGTACAGCTCCACGTACTCCTTCCCCTGTATGTCCCACGAAAAATCCTGGGACATGCCGTTCTTCATCAGCCGTTCCCAGGTGTCGGGCCAGGGGAAGGTGTCGAGCGCGTAGTCGAGCGCCCATTGCAGGCCGGCGGGGTGGAAGTGGTCGAAGACGAAACCGGTGCCGTCTCCGGTCGATGAGTCGAAGAGCTGCACGGTGTCGGCGAGGCCGCCGGTCTTCCGCACCACCGGCGGCGTGCCGTAGCGCAGGCTGTACATCTGGTTGAGGCCGCAGGGCTCGAAGAGGGAGGGCATGACGAAGAGATCGGCTCCCGCCTCGATCCAGTGCGACAGCGGCTCGTGGTAGCCGCGGTAGTACCAGGCGCGGCCGGGAAAGCGGCGGGCCAGCTCGGCGAAGAAGGCCTCGTAGCGGATCTCACCGCTGCCGAGGGCCACCAGGCGGCAGTCGCGGCGGCTCAGAAGCGACGGCAGGACGTCGAAGCAGAGGTCGAATCCTTTCTGCTTGGTGAGGCGGGAGACGATGCCGAGCACCGGAGCGTTTGTCTCGTCCATGCCGATCTCGCGCAGCAGGGCGCTCTTCATCTGCCGCTTGCCGGCGAGGTCGCCGCGCGAGTAGTGGTGCGGGATGCGCGGATCGGTCTCCGGATCCCATTCGCCGTAGTCGACGCCGTTGACGATCCCCTGGAGATGGCCCATGGCGGCGCGCGCGCGGACCAGCCAATCGAGGCCGAAGCCTTCTTCCGGAGTCTGGATCTCCTGGGCGTAGGTGCGGCTCACCGCGGTCAGGAAGTCGGCGCGGAGGAGACCGGTCTTCAGGAAGTTGATCGCCCCGGCGGCGAGGTCGCTTTCGTCGAGCCACTGCGGGTAGCGGGCGAGCCCGAGCCGGGTGAGATTGCCTGCGTCGATCAGGCCCTGAAAGCCCATGTTGTGGATCGTCAGCACCGCGCGCGTGCGATGGAACAGGCCGTCCCAACCGTAGAGCGTCTTCAGATAGACCGGCGCGAGCGCGGTGTGCCAGTCGTGGCAGTGGACGATGTGCGGCGACCAGCCCATGCGCTGGCAGCACTCGAAGGCGGCGCGGGTGAGGAACGCGAAGCGCAGGCCGTCGGCCGCGTCGCCGTGATAGATCGCGCCGCCGGCGAACAGCTCGGGACAGTCGATGAAATAGACGTCGACCTCGCTGTCCGGCAGCTTGCAGGTGACCACCGAGAAGCGGAACGGGTGGTCTCCCATCCACAGGTCGACGTCGCGGAGGAAGTCCACCGGCGCGAAGCGCTCGGCACGTTTGGCGACCGAGCCGTAGAAAGGGATGAAGATCCGCACGTCGTGGCCATTGCGGCCGAGGAAGCGGGGGAGGCCGGCGACGACGTCGCCCAGCCCCCCGGTCTTGGCGAACGGGGTCAGCTCGGCGGCGATCTGGCAGATGTTGAAGCTCATCAGAGGAGTCCCATCAGACCGATCCCATCAGATCACCGTGCCCGGCTGGATGACCGCGTTTTTGTGAACCACGATGATCCCCTCGCGGATCGAATAGCTGTCGCCGTCGGCGTGCTGGACCCCGTCGGCGTTGACCAGCCGGCAGCCGTCGCCGACCGAGGAGTTGAAGTCGAGAATCGCGTTGCGGATCACGCAGTCGCGGCCGATGCCGAGCGGCACGTGCGTGCTCTCGGGGAGCGGCTCGGGCTCCCAGGTGTTGGCGCCCATGATGATTGAGCGCTCGATGGTCGAGCCAGTGCGCACCACGGCGCGGATGCCGATGATCGAATCGATGATGCTGCTGCCGGAGAGGATGCTCCCTTCGCTCAGGATCGAATAGCGGACGAAGCACTCGTTCACCTTGGTGCCGGGCAGGAAGCGCGGATGGGTGAAGATGCGCAGCTCCGGATCATAGAGATTGAGCGGCGGCAGCGGCAGGGTGAGGTCGAGGTTCGCCTGATGGAAGCTCGGAATCGTCCCGATGTCCGCCCAGTAGCCGTCGTGCGGGAAGGCGAAGACTTTGTAATCCGCGAGCGCTTGCGGGATCACCTCGCGCCCGAAGTCGAGGGCGTCGGTGCCGAGGAGGAGCTCCTGCAACACCTCGGTGCGGAAGATGTAGATGCCCATGCTCGCCAGGTAGGAGCCCTGCGGCGCGGGGAAGCCGAGCGCGGCCTGCGTCTGGTCGTCGAGCGCGAGGACGTCGAGCTGCGCCTCTTCCTTCGGCTTCTCGACGAACTCGCTGACCCGGCCGGACGGGTCGAGGCGCAGGATGCCCAGGCTCGGAGCCTCGGCGCGGGAGACCGGCTTGACGGCGATGGTGATGTCCGCCTTGCGCTCGCGGTGCAACCGGATGAAGTCGCCGATGTTCATCAGATAGAGCTGGTCTCCCGAGAGGATGAGGGTCTCGGGGGCCATGTCGGACTCGTACATCCGCGGGATGCACTGGCGTACGGCGTCGGCCGTCCCCTGGTACCAGGTCTTGCGCTCTTCGGTCAGCTCGGCGGCGAGGATGTTGACGAAGCCGTTACTGAAGGCGCTGAAACGATAGGTCTGTGCGATGTGGCGGTGCAGGCTCGCGCTGTTGAACTGCGTGATGACGAAGATCCGGTCGATGCCGGCGTGCAGGCTGTTGCTGATCGGAATGTCGATGAGGCGGAACTTGCCGCCCACCGGCACCGCGGGTTTGGCACGATGGCGGGTCAGGGGCCACAGTCTGGACCCCTGCCCGCCACCGAGAATCGCTGTGATCACTTTTTCCATCGGCCACCTCCCCCTGCGCGAGCGCGGCTATCTTATAGCAGAGGGGGAGGATGGCGAGGGAATTGTTTTACGGCAGCGGCGCCAGCCGGTGGCCGTCGGCGCTCGCCCGCAGGGTGTAGATGTCGGAGTTGAAGATGTTGAACAGCGAGTTGATCGCGAAGCCCTGGATGTGGGCGGTCCAGACGCCGGGCGTCGGATTGGCGATGACGGCCCGCTCGGGGCTGTTCAGCGTCGCGCCGTCGAAGTCCGGGTTGCCGTTCGGATCGACCAGCACGAGGTCGATGTCGTTGGTCGGGAAGGCGCCCCAGTTGAGCAGCCAGGAGAGCTGGAACGAGAGCTGGGCGGTGCCGGGAGCCACCTGGACGCGGACGGCGGTGTCCTGGCCCTGCTGGATCTGGCCGACTTTGGTCGGCGCGGTGAGGTTCGCGTTGTGGCGGGTGACCACCACGTCGGCGGAGATGGTGCCGGCGTTGGTGGTGTCACCCTGCACGGCGACGCGCACCAGGCCGGTCTGCGGCAGCGGCACGTCGACGGTGGTGTCGGCGACGATGAAGCCGCTCGCCACGGTCTGCGCGAAGGAGGTGAACGCATCGTCGACGGTCAGGAAGACGTCGTCGCCGAAGAGCTGGTTCTGCGTGGCCGGCGGATTCGTCGGCGTGACGTTCTTCACCGTCACCGTCACGTCGTCGGTGTTGTCCAGCGTCGGCACGTAGAGCTGCCGTACCTCGCCGGGCTTCAGGTTGGACAGGTGGGTGGTGGAGGTGCTGCCCACGAAGTTGAGCGGGAAGATGCCGAGCGGCAGCAGGTTCAAGGCGACGTTCGGCAGGCCGAGGCCGACCGGGAGGTTGTTGCTGACATGGCCGCCGGCCAGCTTGGCCGAAGCGCCGGGGATGTCGAGGAAGCCGTTGCCGCGGTCGATCTTGCCGGAGTTGTCGGCAAAGGCGCTCGCATTGGCGCCCTCGATCAGGGCGTTGCGGATCTGCGTCGCCGAGGCGGAGGGGAACTTCTGGCGCAGCAGGGCGGCGGCGCCGGCGACCGTGGGTGACGAGAACGAGGTGCCGGAGACCAGCGAGATGCCGCCGTTGGCTCCCTGCGCGAAGGTGGCCAGGCCGTTGGCCGAGAGACCGACCTGGACACGGCCGTCGGGCGTCGGACCGCGCGAGCTGAAGGTCGCGGTCTGCAGACCGGAGAAAGGCCGCCACAGGTCGCCGATGCCGAGGCCGAACTGGAGGTCGCGCAGCACCCGCTCATGGGTGGCGGTCGACGCCGCGGCGACGGTCAGCGAGGCATAGCCGGTGCCCGGCGTGCCGATGGTGAGGGCGCCCGGACCGGCGTTGCCGGAGGAGACGACGAGGGTGATCCCCGCCTGGAGCATCTGGAGCGAGAGCTGATCCTCGAGGTCCTGGCCGGCGATCAGGGTGGCGCCGCCGAGGCTCATGTTGACCACCTGGATCGGCAGCGAGTTGTAGACGCAAGGGTTGTTCTCCGCGCCGCACCCGGGGTTGGTCGGCGTCGAGGGCATGCCGTTGTTGAAGTTGCGGCGCAGGGTGATGGCGCGGTCCATGCCGGCGAGGATGCGCGACTGCGTCGTGCTGTTGCTGTTCGACGGGAAGACCTTGATGGCGTAGAGGCTCGCCCCCGGAGCGACGCCGATCATCGGGATGCCCGACAACGTCGTGGGGCAGCCGAGCACCGCGCACGGGATGACGCTCGACGGAGCGTGCGCTTGCAGCGACTGCACCAGCGTCGACGCGTTGCTGAACAGGAAGATGGCGTGCCCGGCGATGACCGTGCTCACCCAGGTGCCGTGCAGGCCGTTCAGGGTCGAGGTGGCGGAAGCCACCGCGTCACCGACGACCGTGCTCTCGCCGCCGATCACGCTGCCGGCGATGGCGGGGACCACCGACGGGTTGTTGGCGATGCCGCTGTCGATGACGGCGACCACGACACCGGTGCCGAAATAGCCTTGATTCTGGATCGTGGTGGCGCCGATCAGGTCGTTGTTGAAGCTGTAGTCGGCGGGCCGGGCGCCGATGAAGCCCGGGAGCTGCGCCGTGGTGACCACCTGCGTCGAGTCGGCAGCCGGGAGCGCCTGGACGGCGCCGGTCGGCGGCAGGCTGACGGCGAGGTCCTTGGCCATGCCGGTGACGTCGGAACGGGCCTGGATGGCCGCGATGGCGCTGGTTGGCAAGGTGACCGCCAGACCGTTGACGTTCTGGTAGACCTGGCTGACCTGCGCTCCCGGAATCTGGCTGATGGCGGCGGCGACCGCGTCACAACGCGACGCGCACTGCAAGACGAAGCTCTGGGACGAGGCGGCGCTCGCGGCGAGGGGGAGTGCCAGGGTCAAAACGGCGGTGAACAGGATCGTAGCCTTGGACGGGTGGCTCTTCTGCATGCGACCTCCTTGCATGGGGGGACGTCTGGCGGGCGGATAGACAATGACCGACCGCTGAAAAAGACCTTCTGACTTAAAAGGTAGCGTGGCGGGCAAAAATCGTGACAAGCCTTTACAATACGAGCATATTCATGCGTAAAACCGAGAGATTGCGTGGCGATCAGCCGTCGAGGGCCTCGCGCAGGAGCCGGACAAGAAGGTCACGGAAACAGGGAGCGAGGAGGGACTCCAGGGCCTCTGCGCCGAGGGGCGGCGGTGGTGGGGCGGGCTTGAGGGCCACCGCGGGCGCCGGGAACAGGACGTCGAGCGTCTCCTCGGGCGCGAGGCGAGCCGTTTCCATGCGTCGTGCCGGGGACGTCAGGAGCTGGTAGGCGCTGTGGATGTCGGCGAACCGCTGCGGTGCGAGCTCGGGTGGGTAGCGGCGCACCAGTTTCCGGTAGGCGCTTGCGATCTCATCGGCGGTTGCCGCGGGCGGCAGGCCCAGGACAGCGAAAGGGTTCTTCAAGGGTCAGCTCCTGCGGCGCCAAAGCGTCATGGGACATCGAATGGCAGTTGGGGGCCGCGGTCTCGCTCGCGGCGCGGCTTCTTGCGGCCACGGGCGCGCCGCCGGTCCGGCTGCCGGCAATCGAGAAGCAACTCCATGGCGGCGAACCCGGGGGTCCCCGCCAGCGCCGGACGCAGGAGGGCGAGGTCGCGGCGCACCTCGCCGAGCACCTGGGCGAGCTCGCCGTCGTTCAGAGCCTCCAGGCTCAGCTCGCGCACAAAGGCGGCCAAGCCTTGAGCCATCTCCTCCGCCACCAGCGCCGCGATCTCCGGCCAGACGCCGCCGGCGAAAAGCGGCCGTACGATGTCGAGAATCCGGGCGACCTTCTCGGGGCTCTCCTGGGCGACGTCGACCATCAAGCTCCGGATGACGTCCTGATCCTGACGATCTCCGGCCGGCGCTCTGCCTGAGCGGGACAGCCGATCCTGGAGAGCGCGGAGGGCGCGGTTGTCGCTGCTGTTGACCGCCCCCGCCACGCCCGCGATGAGCAGGCCGGTCTGGCCCGCTCCCGCGGGCTCATGCTCCAGAAGAGACAGAGCCGCCCCCGCGGTGTGGGCACAGAAGCGGGTGTGTGCACAGAGAAGGAAGAGCTCGCCGCGCAGGACGCCGGCGACCTCGGCGCGGTACGCGGTCGAGAAACGCGTTCCAATCTCGGCCGCCATTTCCTGCAGGCGCACGAGGCTCCGGTGCGCTCGAGACTCTGGGATAAAGTCCTCGTCGTCCTCGTCCTCTTCCTCCTCTTCGGGAAGACGGCCGCGCGCCCACAGCTCCAGACCCCAGAGGGCTGCCAGATCGCCCTCCGCGGAAACGGTACGGCTGCGACCGCGGAGGAGGTCGGCCAGCTCTCCATAGCGGTGGCCGGCGGCAAGTTGCTCCGCCCGGGCGCGCTGGCGGAGGCTGGCGAGCCCCTCCTGAATGCCTCCGGACAAATCGATGTCGGCGACGAGGAGCTTGGGATCGGCGGCACAGAGGGCCGCCAATCCGGCGGCGCCCTCCTGGTCCAGGACCCGCTCCAGCACGGCGCGCCAGCGGGATCGAACAGCGTGGTGCAAGGTCGCGAGCAGAGGCGTCCCCATCGCCTCGACAGGGGTCTGCGCCGCCGCGAGGGTCGCCGCCCGTGCCGGTCCTTCGCCGCGGAGCCAGGCGAGGACTTCGCTGGCCGGAGCGCCCTCCAGGGTGGCGAGATCGTCGAGCAGACGCAGGCACCGCTCGGCGCCGTTGAGGAGGTTGAGAAGAGGGTCCGCCGCCGGAGCCGCGCCGCGCAAGGCATGAAGGCTGCGGGCCAGCGCTTCACGGTCGGCCGCGGTCGGCGCGAAAGCGCACGCTTCGAGCCGCCGGCAAGCGCGCAACAGATCTTCGGCGGCGCGCAGAGATGGGTCGTCCGGAAGCTCGTCGCCGGCCAATGTCTGGAGGGTTTGATGGAGGGATTGGAGGGGGGCGCCGAGATCGGTGGGGAGCGCCGCGAGCTTGGAGCGGGCTGCCGTCCGCCGTCCCGCCGCGAGGTCGAGGACAGCTTCCGCTATAAGGGCGAGGGGCCGCGGCCGGGCGCTCCGGCGGAGCGACCGCAGCAGGCTCTCCAGCCGGTTGAGGTCCGCGCGGGCGAGGCTCTGCCGGAGCGCCCGGTCGGCGACCTCCGCCCAGCGGGTGCCGAGCGGCGAGGCGGAAGGATCCGGAAACAGCTCGGCGGCGCGCGCGAGGAAGCGCTCCTCGGCGCCCCGCCGGATCATCTCCTCGAGCTCCGCGAGGGCCGATTCCTCACGCTTCTGCTGCTTCTTGAGGCTCCGCCTGCCGCTCACGGCGCGACCTGAGCCTCTTCCGCCTCCGCCAGCAGCTCGAGGAGGTCTTCCTCCGCCCGATCGATGGTGGCCGGAGCGGCGCCCGGATCGGCCAGGATCTCTTCGTACGCTGTCGCCGCGGCGCCGAGGCGTTCCCGGAGGTCGCCGATTCCGCTCGCGGCGAGAGCGCGGGCCTTGCGCAGGATGTAGTTCTCGACCGGTCCGGTCGCGTCCGGCTCCGGCTGCTCCGTCGTCTGCCGCGCGCGGGTCGAGAGGGTGACCTCCCGCCGGTTGTCGGTGCCCTTCTGGTGCACGGCGACCTGGATGATCCCGTCGAGATCGTAGCGGAACTCCACCACGACCGGGCTGCCTTGCGGCGCCGGCAGGAGAGCGAACGGGAAGTGCCCGATCAAGGTGTTCTCGCTGCAGCGAGAGCTTTCTCCCTGGTAGACCTCGACCGCCACATGATCCTGGTCGTCCATGAGAGTGCGAAAATTCTCGGAGCGGGTCACCGGCACCTGCGTATTGCGGCGGATGATGGTTGCGAAGTGGTCCGCCTTCGGAGGTCTCCAGAAGCCGCCTGGGAAGGAGAGGTGCTCCAAGGTCTTGATGCCCAGCGAGTGGGCCGCCACATCCACCAGGATGTGGTCGAACACCTCGCCGGCCAGGATCGCCCCCTGGATCGCGGCGCCCAGGGCCACGCAGAGAGCCGGATCGACGGCGTGCTCGATCGGACAGGTGAAGCGCTCGGCGAGCAGCTCGTGCACCCGCGGAATATGCGTCGAGCCGCCGACCAGGATCACCCGGTCGATCCGGTCCGCCGTGAGCCGGGCTTCGGCGAGCGCACGCTCCACCTCGCCGAGAGTGCCGGCGAGAAGATCGCCGATCATCGCCTCGAAATCCCTCCGGGACACCTCCAGGTCGAGGTGAGTCCTGCCGAGCAGCGCTTCCTCGATGACCCGGGTGTAGGGACGGGACGAAAGATCGACCTTCGCCCGTTCGGCGGCGTCTTCGAGCCGCGCGGCGAGCCGCAGATCCCGCGGCAGCTCTTTTTTTCCGGCCTTCCGCTGGAGCTGTCCGCCCAGGAAGCTCGCCAGGAGGCGATCGAAGTCATCGCCTCCCAACTGATTGTCGCCGCCGCTTGCCCGCACCTCGTTGATGCCGCCGCCGATCTCCACCACCGACACGTCGAACGTACCGCCCCCGAGGTCGTAGACGAGGACGCGCTGGATGTCCGCCCCGGCTCTGGATGGCTCCGCAGGGGACTCCTCTCCGGCTGCCCGCGGCACGACCTTCCGGGCCACCAGACGGTCGTAGACGAGAGCCGCCGCCGTGGGCTCGTTGAGGATACGGACGACCTCCAGACCGGCGAGCTCCCCGGCGCGGATGGTGGCCCGGCGCTGGGCGTCCCCGAAGTAGGCCGGCACCGTGATGACCGCCCGCTCCACCGGCCGGCCCAGAGCCTCGGCTCCTCTCTCCTTGAGATAGCGCAGGATCTCCGCCGAGATCTCTTCGGGCGACATCGCGCGGTCTCCCAGGGGCACCGGCTCCGTCTGTCCCATGCGGCGCTTGATCGAGCGCGCCGTCCAGGCCGGCTCGAGCACCTGGCGGTTCCTGGCCCGGCGGCCGACGAGGAAAAGGCCGCTCTTGCGGTCGAGGCTCACCACAGAGGGCACGATGGGCTCGCCGTCGATGTCGATCACCCGCGGTCCGCCGGCTTCCATCACGGCGATACAGGAGTTGGTGGTCCCCAGGTCGATGCCGAAGATCTGCTGTGCCATGCGGTTCCTCACGAGTGAAGGTTGACGACGACACGCGCCGGCCGCACCACCCGGTCACCCAGGAGGTACCCGGGGAGGATCTCCTCCACCACCCAGCGGTCCGGGAGGTCCGGCCGGCGCACCACGCCGCAGGCCTCGTGCCGGCGGTCGTCGAAGGGCAGATTGCGCGCGGGAATCGGCGTGAGCCCCAACGAGCGCTGCAGATTGGAGACCCGCACCTGGAGAAGAGAGAGACCCTCGCGCAGAGACCTGGGCGCGTCCTCCTCCGGCTCCGTCTCAAGGGTGTCGCCTTCCACCAGGCGGAGGAGCTGAAGGACGGCCTGGTCGAGCTCCAGGAGCACCCGTACCTGGGCGGAGCCGGGGGCGGCGGGAGGCAGCGGACGGGACGTTTGCGAGGCCGCGGCAAGCTGTCCGACCGCCGCGTCCACCCGCGCCTGGAACAGCTCCTGGGCATGCCCCTGGCGGAGCACCGCCTTGCGCAGCAGCTTCACCTCCTCAGTCAGCGCGCCGAGCTCGCCGGAGGTGTCGCTCTCACGTCTATCGATGATCGTCGAGGTCATGGATTGCGTGCTTTACTCACCGGAATCAAGAAGACGGCGGCGGTTTGTTCCGGCCGGAGGAAATTCTAAGCCACAGGGCGTGGCGATGTCGAGGGGAAAAGCGAGAGGCACGGCGAGAGGCACGGCGCGGCGCGAAGACGATAAGATGCGCGCATGACTCGCCGCACCCTGCGCTGGGGCTTCCTCGGCCGCGTCCCCTACCGGCAGGCGCTGGAGCGCCAGCACGCGATCCGCGACGCGGTGAAGAAGGGAGAAGGGCTGGAGCATCTCCTCCTTCTCGAGCATCCGCACGTCTACACCCTGGGACGCAACGCCACCGCGGCGGACATCCTGGCCGGGCCGGACTGGCTGGCCGCGCGCGGCGTCGAGGTCGCGGACTGCGACCGCGGCGGCCAGGTGACCTACCACGGACCGGGCCAGCTCGTCGGCTATCCGATCGTCAACCTGAGCCCGGACCGGCGGGACGTGCGGCGCTACGTGCGCGACCTCCAGGAAGTCCTGATCCGCACCCTGGCCGACTACGGAGTGACCGCCGAGCGGCGCGACGGGCAGGCGTTCATCGGCGTCTGGGCCGGCGACGACAAGATCGCCTCGATCGGCGTCCATCTCTCGCGCTGGATCACCACCCACGGCTTCGCGCTCAACGTCACCACCGACCTCTCCTACTTCGCCGGCATCATCCCCTGCGGCCTCAAGGGGATCGGGATGACGTCGATCGAAAGGCTGACCGGAAAGTCACCGGACCTCGCCGAAGTGGCCGCCGTCTGCGCCGGCCATTTCGCCATCATTTTCGACCGCGAGCCCGTCCATGAGGCCGCGATGCCGCCGGCCCTGACCGCCGCGAAATGACCGGTCCGGGGACGCAGCCGCGCATCGCCGTCGGACTGAACGCCGTCATCGCGGCGGTCACCGACGAAGTACCGCGCATCCTCACCCTGCGCGCCGGCCGCGCCGGCTCCGCCGGACCGCTCGACGAGGCGCTGCCCTTCGGCCCGCTCGATCCCGAGAGCGACCGCACCCTCGACCGCGGCCTGCGCCGCTGGGTGCACGAGCAGACCGCCCTCTCCCTCGGCTACGTCGAGCAGCTCTACACCTTCGGCGACCGCGACCGCGATCCGCGCGTGCGGCGCAAGGGCCTGCGCGTCGTCTCCGTGGCCTACCTCGCCCTGGTGCGCGAAGTCTCCGTCGGCGTCGAAGCCCACTGGCGCGACTGGTACGAATTCTTCCCCTGGGAAGACTGGCGCGAAGGCCGGCCGCCGCTCCTCGACCGGGCCATCGCACCCGCCCTCGACGCCTGGGTGGTCACCGCCCCCGACGCCGCGATCGGCCAGGAACGGCGCGAAAGAGCCGACATCACCTTCGGGCTCGGAGGCTCCACCTGGGACGGCGAACGGGTGCTCGAACGCTACGAGCTGCTCTACGAAGCCTTCCTCCTCCCCGAAGCCTGGCGCGACCAGGCCGACGGCCGCGAGCAGAGCCGCACCCCACCCGCCGTCCGTCCCGACCTCCTGCCCGGCCGCTCCATGGCCGCCGACCACCGCCGCATCCTCGCCACCGCCCTCGGCCGGCTGCGCGGCAAGCTCAAATACCGTCCCGTCGTCTTCGAGCTCCTGCCGCCGGCCTTCACCCTGCTGCAATTGCAAAGAGTGGTCGAAGCCCTCTCCGGAGTCCGCCTCCACAAGCAGAACTTCCGCCGCCTGGTCGAAACCGGCGGCCTCGTCGAAGGCACCGGCCGCTTCGACGCCCAGACCGGAGGCCGACCCGCCGAGCTCTTCGTCTTCCGCAGGAACGTCCTGCGGGAAAGGCCGGCGCCGGGGGTGGGGTTGCCGCACGTGCGGCGGTAGAAAACTCCGAGGGCAAGGACATAAATGACATAAAGGACATAAGGGACACCAAGGACGAGGAAAGCCGCTTTCACGGCGGTATCCTTCGTCCTTGCAGTCCTTGATGTCCTTGCTTTTCCGGGCCTCCAAGCCTGCAACGCCGGTTCACAGGCTTTTCTGCCGTGGCCTTTCGAGGTTGAGACGGGCCGGCGTCTCCTGCCCCAGGCAGCTCCAGGCATCGTCTCTTCAGGCCCCCAAAATCGCCTCTGCCGCGAGCAACCCGGCCGTCGGCCGGACTCCCCCGCCCGGATGGCTGCCGCTGCCTCCCAGATAGAGACCCGGGACTACCGTCGCATACCGCGTCGCCGAGGGCGTGGGACGCATCACGAGCAGTTGATCGAGGGCCTGCTCGCCGTGGTGGAGCTGGCCTCCGGTGAGGGCGAAACGTGTTTCGAGATCGGCGGGGGTCAGGATTTCGCGAGCCACGATCCGCTGGCGGATGTTCGGGGCGTGCTTTTCGAGAACGGCGAGGACGGCGTCTCCCAGTTGCTCGCGGGCTTCCGCGGTCCAGCCGCCTTCGAGAGTGTAGGGCGCGAAGCTGGCGAGGATGGAGACGACGTGGTGGCCGGCGGGCGCGAGGCTCGGATCGGTGACGGTCGGGACGCGGATTTCGAGATTCGGGCGCGCAGAGAAGCGGCGGTATTTGATCGCGTCGTAGGCACGTTCGAGGTCGTCGACGTGGCCGCCTCCGATGCGGATGGCTTCGTCCTGCCGGCCGTTGCTTCCGGCCAGCTCCAGCGGACCCGAGAGCGCGAGGTGGACCTTCGCCGCGCTGCCGCGGCTGCGCAGGCGGTGGAACTCGTCCTCGATGCGGAGGGGGAGCGAGCCTGGTGCGAGGAGATCGAGCATGGTGCGCTTGGGATCGGCGGAGGAGAGGACGACCGGCGCGTCGATCGTTTCTCCGGAGGTGAGGGTGACTCCGGCGACCTTGCCCTTATCCAAGCGGATGCGCTTCACCTCGGCGCCGGTGCGGAGCTCGGCTTTGGCGGCCTGGGCCGCGGCGAGGAGAGCGGCGATGAGCGCCGGCGGTCCGCCGGCCAGGGTCTCTCCTCCGGCGCATTCGCGGAGCAGGAGGTTGGTCACCGAGCCGGCTGACCAGGGGCCGGCGAAGGTGGCGGCGACGGCGGGGGCGGCGAGGGCTTCGACGAGGAGGTGCGTTTCGAATCGCTCGTTCAGGAAGTCGGCGACGCACATCGGCGCGATGCGCGCCAGCTCGATCAGGTCCTTGCGGTCGACTTTCAACACCGACAGCCCGCGCTTGGCGATCTGCCAGAAATCGCTCGCCGATTTCGGCGCGATCGACGGCGGTTGCTCGGCGAG
>DATARD010000156.1:0-3077 GCA_036264355.1 Thermoanaerobaculia bacterium | reverse complement strand
ACGAGGTCCCTCGGGACCACCAGCCGCTAGCGGCTTAAAACGGACCGAGTTTATCTCGATCCATGCTCAACCGGAGCCCTTCGAGCCGAGCCGAAGGATAGAGAGCTACATCTCGTCGGTCTGAGGCGGAGCCTCGTTAGTTTGTTCCTGTCCTGGGACCCGTAAATAGTTGTATGCGTAAATACTTAAATCATCGTTCAGGCTATATTTTCGGGCTCATTATCTAGGATCGGGGTCGCCAAACCTTGATTCGAGAACACTCAGCCAGAAAGAGAGGCCAACCCGAATGCGCGAAGCTCGCAAAACCCAAGAAACCCTGCATGAGACCTGGCTCGATCTTGACCACGCCAAAGAGCTGAAGGCCATGTCTCGCGTGCTCGACGACAATCCTACGGTTGCAGAATTGATCTGGCAAGACCTGCGTGCCGCCTCCGGCTCGACGTCGGCGACCCGCGGCGCCGGAGGCCTGTAAGCAGATGAATGACTTCAGCTACCGGGAGATGGCCTTCCATCTCGTTGACTCGCGCAGTTATCGCACCTTCTGCCGCTTGGGTATCACCGATGTTGGCGGCTGTGAGAAAGCACCGCCTGCTGGCGGATAGCGCGGTCTACAGCAATCGGCGCTGGTGACGAGGTCCCGGCAGCATCATCCCCGCCGGCGGGTGGCGGGATGGGGGAGGGGGGCTGCGGTAGAGTTCCGGCATGGCGAGCGCGAGAAGCGGTAGTGCGGTGGGCGATCCTCAGAGGCTTTTTTCATGTGTACGGTGCCACGTCCAGGCGAGCGGAGCGACTGCAAAGCGGGGGACCGGGAGCGCAGCGAGCCGGCCTGCGGAGCGCGGTGGAGCAACTCCGAACCTGGAGGAGACGGAGAGCGGAGCGATCCGGACTGCCGAGCGTCAGCGGAGCGACCGCAAGGCGGTGGTGCCGGGGGCGCAGCTAGCCCGGCCTGCGGAGCGCAGTGGAGCAACTCCGAACCCAGAGGAGCCGGGGAGTGGAGCGAACCGGACTCCGGGGCCACCTTCGCGGGAATCCGAAAGCGCAGGCGGCCCGGCTGTCCTCGATCCGTCCTGACTAACTTAAGACGTATCTGTTTACCGCCTTCCCCCTGGCCGATTGCCCTGCAGCCGGGGGATTCTGGGAGTATGCCGGGCAGGAACTTGTTCTCTCTCCAAAGGTGTGCTGTAATCTCCTATAGAGATGCAGACTTACGAGGAACTCCTTCAAGAGAACTCTGAGCTCCGGAGGCAGCTTGCCAGGCAGGCTGAGCAACTTGTCGAGCAGGCTCGCCAGATCGAGAAGCTGGAAAAACTCGTCGAGGAGTTGCGGCGGCGTGGCAAGCGTCAAGCGGCTCCGTTCTCGAAGGGTGCTCCGAAGAGCAAGCCCAAGCGGCCTGGGCGCAAGCCCGGCAAGAAGTACGGCGCTCGAGCTTCCCGCCCTCGCCCTCGGCGAGTCGATGAGACGGTCGAGGTCCACTGCCCCTTGTTTTGCGAGTCCTGCAACGGCCCAGTGCGCTTGACCGGCAAGGAGAGCCAAGTCCAAGTGGACCTTCCGGCGATTCGTCCGTGGACGGTTGAGTTTACCCTCCACTGTGGAGAGTGCATGGTCTGTGGGCAGCGAATCGTGGGACGAGACTCTCGTCAGACGTCACAGGCTGTCGGGGCAGCCGGAGTTCAGATCGGTCCTGGAGTCGTAGCGCTGGCCACTTATCTCAACAAGGTTGGCGGCTTGAGCTATGGCAAGATCGCAACGCTGCTCGAACAGATGACCGGCCTTCGAGTCGCGCGCTCGACTTTATGCCGGGCCGTGCAGAGGGCAGCATCGAAGTCGCGGCCGATCTATGACGAGTGCGTCGAGAGCCTTCGCAAATCGCCGGTGGTCTATCCAGATGAGAGTGGCTGGCGCATCGGCGGGCTCGGCGCTTGGCTGTGGGCTTTCACCAATCGCCGCGAGACGGTGTATTCAATCCAGCGGGGCCGCGGTTTCGCCGAAGCGGCTTCAGTGCTTGGCAACGGGCGGACGCCTTTCTTGGCAGGCTCGACCCGATAGCCGAAGTGCAGAGCCTCGACGCTCGGAGCGCGGGTCGGCACCGGGCTCGTCTGCGAGGCCCATTTACGGACGAGATCCTGGGGGTAGTAGAAGCCGAGGAGTGTCGAGACCTCGCCCTCGGGGGATTCGGGACCCTGGGGCACGGTGCGGAGGCGAGCGCCAGGTCGTAGACCCGGCGGTCGGTGACGACGAGGGCGTTCGTCCGGATGTCGCAGATCTTGGGGCGAACGGCGACGAGGCCGGTCCCCGCCTCGGCGACGATCTCCCAGCGGACGGAGTCGCCGAGGAGGGTCGTCTGTGGCGTCTCTCCGGGTTCGAGCAGGACCGTGCAGACCCGGAGGGGAGCACAGACGATCTCGGGCCGCTCGTAGCCGAACGGCACGCGGACGACGCCCGCCTCTTTGATCCTGCCCGGCGCGGCGCCGGCTGCGGTCGTCTGCGCGGCCTGGTCGAGCGTGCTCAAGGCCGGAACGGATGGAGCCTCTGCGGCGGCCTGCGCCGCGAACACGAGGACGCCCGCGGCGGCGAAGGCCAAGGGCGCCTTGAGGACGGAGTTACCTCTCAGAAAAGTCATGTCGAATCTCTCCTCGGATGAGCTACGGTTTGTGATCGGACGCTCCCGACAGGCGGGACCATCCCAACTGGGTGATGTAGACCCCCGCGGGGTTCCTGCGGATCTCATCGAGCGTTTTCGGCGGATCGCTTTTGACCGAGACGATCGCCTCCCAGCGCTCGGAATCGCCGGCCCGGCCGTTGTCGGCGTTCTCATAGCGCCACTCGTCCCACTGCACCTTCCAGGTGCTGCTGCCGGCTTTCTCGTTTGGGGCGGGGATTCGGAGGACGCTCAGGATCTCGACGGCGCGCTGGAAGCGGGTCGCGAGGATGCGGGGATCGTGGAGCGGATCGCTCAAGTAGGCGGTCAAAAACGTCCGGACGCCGGCATAGAGGTTGCGTGCCGGGATGTGGGCGTAGGCGTCGTCGAGAGCGTTTTTCTGGGCGAGAGGATCGCGGTAGATGACGCGGACGTTGGC
>DATARD010000079.1:0-4588 GCA_036264355.1 Thermoanaerobaculia bacterium | reverse complement strand
GTGAAGCTCGCATCCAGGGTGACCTCTTCCTCGTCAACACCGAGCTGCTCCACAATGATGCTCTTCACCCTATCTTGAACGGCCATGGGCTTCCCTCCTGGGTTTCTGGATCGATGCGCGCTGCGCGCGCGAACGTGGGTTCTAGCATACAAGACCTGCGGGAGTCCATGACACACGCAAGCCGCTCCTTTTCACGATTCTCTTCACGTTTTCTTCAAATATACAGTCCGCCCGAGATGTTGAGCGCGTGGCCGGTGACGTATCCCGCCTCCTCGCTCGCCAGATAGAGCACCGCCCAGGCGACGTCGTCCACCGTGCCCAGGCGCTTCAACGCGATCGAGCCGGTCAGCTCTTCCCGCGCCGCCTCGGGCAGCTTGTCGGTCATCGCCGTCTGGACGTACCCCGGGGCCACGACGTTGACCGTGATGTTGCGGCTCCCCAACTCGCGGGCGAGCGACTTGCTGAAACCGATCAGGCCGGCCTTGGCCGCCGCGTAGTTGGCCTGGCCGGCGTTGCCCATCAGGCCGACCACCGAGGAGACGCTGATCACCCGTCCCCAGCGCTTCTTCATCATGCCGCGGATCACCTCCTTGGTGAGCGCGAAGGCGCCGGTCAGGTTGGTGCGCAGCACCCGCTCCCAGTCGTCGAGCGACATGCGGGCGAGCAGGTTGTCGGCGGTGATGCCGGCGTTGTTCACCAGCACGTCGATCGCCGCGAAGTCCCCCGGCAGGCTCTTCAAACGCTCGCTGAAGGTCTCCGGCTGCGTCATGTCGAGCACCAGGGGGTGCGCGCTGCCTCCAGTCGTGCCGATCTCGGCGGCCACGTGCGCGAGCTTCTCCTCGTTGCGGGCGGCGAGCACGACGCGCGCGCCCTGCCCCGCCAGCCGGCGCGCCACCGCTTCGCCGATCCCCTGCGAGGCGCCGGTCACCAGGGCGGTCTTGCCATCCAGTCGGAACATCAACCCTCCTTCTCCGCTGTCTGATCGTCTTCGCTGAGCAGCTTCCGCACCTGCTCCGGATCGGCGAGACTGGCCGACATCGTGCCCTGGGCGATCCGCCGGTTGAGGCCGCAGAGGACGGTGCCGGGGCCGACTTCGAGGAATACCTCGACGCCGAAGTCCGCCACCATCCGCTCCACCACCTCCACCCAGCGGACCGGGCTGTCGATCTGCCGCACCAGGGCATCGCGCGCCGCCGCGGCGGTGGTCACCGGCGCGGCGTCGACGTTGGTCACCACCGGCACCTTGGGAGCGCGGAAATCAGCCTGCGCGAGCACCTCGGCCATCCCTTCCCGCGCCGGGCGCATGAGCGGCGAGTGGAACGGGGCCGAGACGGCGAGCAGGGTGGCCTTGCGGGCGCCGTGCTCCTTCGCCATCGCCACCGCGCGGTCGACCGCCGCCTTGTGGCCGGCGAGAACGGTCTGCCCGGGGCCGTTCAGGTTGGCCACGGCGCACAGCTCGGTTGATCCCATCGCAGCGGAAGCAGCGGCCTGCGCGGCGGCGGCGAGAGCGGTCACCCCGGCAGTGTCGAGGCCGATCACCGCCGCCATGGCGCCGACTCCCACCGGCACCGCCTCCTGCATGAGCTGGCCGCGCCGGCGCACCAGGTGGAGGGCTTCGGCGAAGCCCAGCGCACCGGCCGCCACCAGCGCCGAGTACTCGCCCAGGCTGTGCCCGGCAAAGGCCAGCGGCCGCAGCGCCTCAGCGCCCGGGAACGACTGCAAGGCGCGATGGATCGCGGTCGAGACGGTGAGCAGGGCCGGCTGGGTGTTGACGGTGAGGCCGAGCTCCTCCTCGGGTCCCTCCCAGCAGAGCCTGGAGAGCGGAAAGCCGAGCGCCTCGTCCGCCTCCGCGAAGGTGCTCCGGGCCGCGGGCGAGATCTCGGCCCAGGCTTTGCCCATGCCCGGCTTCTGGGACCCCTGGCCGGGGAAGACGAAGGCGATTTTCTTACCGGTCAGCGCGCTCATCGTCTGATCGACTACCAGCGAACCACATTGGCGCCCCAGGTCAAGCCGGCGCCGAAGGCGGAAAAGAGGAGGACGTCGCCGGCCTGGATGCGGCCGTCGCGGTTGAGCTCGTCGAGCGCGATGGGGATCGACGCCGCCGAGGTGTTGCCGTAGCGGTCGATGTTGACGTAGGTGTGCCCTTCGCGGACCTCCAGGCGCTGGCCGACCGCGTCGATGATCCGCTGGTTCGCCTGGTGCGGGATGAACCAGGCCACGTCGCCGTGCCCGAGACCGCACTGGGTGAGCGCCTCGTCGCTCACCTCGACGAGGGAGCGGACGGCGATCTTGAAGGTCTCGTTCCCCTTCATCTTGATATAGGCCAGGCTGCGGTCGAAGAGAGCCGAGGAGACCGGGGATCTGGAGCCGCCGCCGGGCAGGCAGATCAGGTCGCCGAGCGAGCCGTCGCTGTGCAGGGCCGAGCCGATGACGCCGCGGTCCTCTTCCGTGGTCGCCTCGAGGACCACCGCGCCGGCGCCGTCGCCGAACAGGACGCAGGTGCCGCGGTCGGTCCAGTCGACCACCTTGGTCAGCACCTCGCCGCCCACGACGAGCGCCGTCTTCGCCCCGCCGCTCTCGATGAACCGCTCGGCGACGCCGAGCGCGTAGACGAAGCCGGAGCAGCCCGCCGACAGGTCGAACGCGGCGGCGCGGCCGGCGCCGATGCGGTCCTGGATCAGGTTCGACGTGGCGGGGAACGGCGTGTCCGGCGTCACCGTGGCGCAGATGACGAGGTCGACGTCCTTGCCGGCGACGCCGGCCATGTCGAGGGCGGCCCGCGCCGCCGGAATGGCGAAGGTCGACAGCGACTCGTCCGCCGCCGCCACGCGGCGCTCGCGGATCCCGGTGCGGGTGAAGATCCATTGGTCGCTGGTGTCGACGAGCTTTTCCAGATCGGCATTGGTCAGGACCTTGTCGGGGACGGCCCGTCCAGTGCCCGTGATACGTCCTCTCATCCGGTGGAGACCTCCTGCGCTCCGCCGAGCAGCCGTTCCTCTTGACTGTGGAGCTCGGCGATCTTGTCGTGGATCTTGCGGTCGAGCCGCGCGCTCGAAAACTCGACGGCGCGGCGGATCGCGTTCTGGATGGCGCGCGCGTTCGAGCGGCCATGGCCGATGAAACAGCCGCCGTTGACGCCGAGAAGCGGCGCGGCGCCGTATTCAGTGTAGTCGGTGCGGGCGCGGAAGCGGTCGAACGCGGGCTTCGAGAGCGCATAGCCCGCCTTGGTGCGGGCGGTGCGCGTCATCTCTTCGCGCAGCATGCGGCCGAACAGCTCGGCGAGCGCCTCGGCGCTCTTGAGCACCACGTTGCCGACGAAGCCGTCGCAGACGATGACGTCCGCCTTGCCGTTGAACACGTCCCGCCCCTCGACGTTGCCGATGAAGTTGAGGCCGGTGTTCATCAACACCTTGAACACCTCGCGGGTGACGTCGTTGCCCTTCCCCTCCTCCTCGCCGATCGACATCAGGCCGATGCGCGGCGACGGCGTGCCGATCACCTCCTGGGCGTAGAAGTGGCCCATGACGGCGAACTCGCGCAGGTGGATCGGCTTGGTGTCGACGTTGGCGCCGACGTCCAGGAGGACGGTCCGGCCCTTGAGGTTGGGCAGCACGGCGGCGAGGGCGGGGCGGTCGACGCCGGCCACCGTGCCGATGACCATCTTGGCGGAGATCATGGCGGCGCCGGTGTTGCCGGCGGTGACCAGGGCCTGCGCCCGGCCTTCCTTCACCAGCTCGGCGCAGAGGCGGATCGAGGAGTGCCGTTTGCGGCGGATCGGGGTGATGGCGGGCTCGTCCATGCCGACCACCTCGTCGGCGTGGACGATCTCGATCCGGCCATGACCGGCATTGAAGACATTGCCGGCCGAACGGCTCGGCGACACGCCGAGTCGCGCCAGCTCGCGGTCGATCCGCGCCTTGTCCCCGACCAGGAGAATGGACGCGCCGTCTTCCTCGGCGGCGCGCACCGCTCCCTCGACCGTGGACTGCGGCGCATGATCGCCACCCATGGCATCTACCGCGATCGGCATGCTCGCATCCCGTGAACCTCCGGCGCGGTGCCCGCGTGCGAAGTGATTTACGGAGCCTCTTTGGCCTCGATGACCTGCCGGCCGCGGTAGGTGCCGCAGCTCGGGCAGGCGCGGTGCGGCAGCTTGATCTCGCCGCAGCTCGGGCAGGTCGACATGGCGGGGCGGTCCAGGGCATCGTGAGCCCGCCGCTTGTCACGGCGGGCTTTGGAATGGCGTCGCTTCGGATTCGGCATGGTCGTGCCTCTCAAATCTCTCGGGACAGGGTTCGGGGGTCCTACCGGCTTTCATCCAGCCGGCTCTTCAGTGCCGCGAGCGCCGCCCACCGCGGGTCTGTGGCCTGCTCCGTACAGGAGCAGGCGCCGGCGTTGCGGTCGGCGCCGCAAATCGGGCAGAGCCCTTGGCAGTCGGGCCGGCAGAGCGGCTTCATCGGCACGTTGAGCTGGAGCTGCTCGATCAGGATCGGGTCCGTCCGGAGGACCTCTTCCCCCAGATAGAGGACACCGAGGTCCTTCTCGTGAAGCTCATGCTCGCCGCCGCCGCCGGGTCCGCGCTCCACCA
>DATARD010000078.1:0-28546 GCA_036264355.1 Thermoanaerobaculia bacterium | reverse complement strand
TCTCGATGTGGACCATCGTCGGCGCTCCCAGGTCGCTGCCGTTGAGCACCTTCTCGATCTGCCGCAGGTAGATGCCGAGATAGGCGCCGACCACCCGCATCTGGTACGGGCTGTAGCCGGCGCAGGCCAGGTCCACCGTCTCGCCGTTGTCGTCGAGGAAGAGGGCGCCCAGGGCGTCGTCGTTGTTGGCGAGCAGGTTGGCAAGGACGTATTGAAACATCAGGGCTCCTCAGCGGGCTCCTCGGCGGATTACGGCGCCGCCGCCCGGACCGGCACCGGCGCCTCTTCCTCCTGGAACCGGCCGCCCACCGACTCCGCAGCGGCCCGGATGTCTCCGGCCTCGAAGGCACGCAGGAAGGCGGTGACGATCTTGGCGTCGAAGCGGCTGCCGGTCAGGCGGGTGATCGTCTCGACCGCGAATTGCAGGCTGTAGGCCTTTTGATAGGGCCGGTTCGTGGTGATGGCGTCGAAGGTGTCGGCGACTCCGACGATGCGGGCGAAGAGCGGGATCTGCTCGCCCTTGAGCCCGTCCGGATAGCCGCGGCCGTTCCACGCCTCGTGGTGCGAGCGGATGGCCGGGATCATGTCCTTGAGCTGCTCGATCGCGGTCATGATCTCGGCGCCGATCACGGTGTGCTGCTTCATCTGATCGAACTCGTCCTCGGACAGCTTGCCGGCCTTGCGCAGCACGTGGTCCTCGACGCCGATCTTGCCCACGTCGTGGAGCAGGGCGCCGATCCAGATCTTGTGCTGCTGCTCCTCGGGCAGGCCGAGGTACTTCGAGATCATCCGGCTCATCGCCGCGACGCGCTCGGAGTGGCCGCGCGTGTAGGGGTCCTTGGCGTCGATCGCCGCCACGAAGGCGCGCAGCGAGCCGATGAAGAGGACGTGATTGGCTTGCGCTGCCGCTTGCAGCCGGCGTACGTAACTCTCGACGTGTCCGCTCATCCGGTTGAAGTCCTCGGCGAGGTCGGCGAACTCGAAAGAGAGACCCTGGAGATCGACCCGCCCGAACTTGCCGGCCGCGATCTCGTGGGTGGTTTCAGTCAAACGCTGGATCGGACGGCTGACCCAGCGGGCGGTCAAAAAGGCGGCAAAGAGCGCGAAACCGACCAGCAGCAGGGTCAGGACCACGATGTTGAAGATCATGTGGTCGACCGCCGCGAAAGCCGCCGCAAGAGGCTTTTGCACGATCAATACCCACCCGCTCTCCTCGACCGCGCTGACCTGCGCCAGCACCCGCTGCGCCTTGCCGCCGGCGGCGAGGTCGTACTCCTGCGTCATGCTGCCGGGCACGCCGAGGAACGAGGACAGCGCCTCGGTCTTGAGCAGGCCGTCCTTGGCCGCGGGATTGCCGCCGTCCCACCAGAGCAGCTTGCCGGCGCGCTCGAACAGGAAGACGTTGACCCCTTGGCCGGCCTGCCCCTTGAGGATCTCGAGCGGCTTGAAGCGCAGCAGCGCCTCCATGACGAGCTGCGGATCGCCGTTCGGCTGGGTGGAGACCGGCACGGCGAGCACCACCATGCCGCTCCCCTCCCCCTCGACGAACTGGTAGGCGCGCGCCTTCTTGGTGCGCGCCTGGTCGAACGCCGCCTTGAGCGCGGTCACCGCCTGCGGGCTCGGATTGCCGCGCGCCAGCGTCGGACCCGCGCCGTCGAGGTCGAGCACGCGCAGCATCTGGAGGTCGGCGTTCTGATCGGTCAGCCAGAAGCTTTGCAGATAGGTGCCCACCCAGGGCTCGCGCAGCCGCTCGGCGAGCACCGGCGAGCCGGGCGGCAGCAGCAGGCCGTTGCCGAGCTGGGTGAGTTGCTGGCGGAAGGTGCCGAGGAAGGTGTCGACGTCGCGCGACAGGGAGCCGGCCCGGCGCACCAGGTTGTCGCGCTCGGAGTCGCGCAACACCTCCTGGCTCTGCGGGATCAGCATGAAGCTGCTGATCGCCAGCGGCATGATGCCCAACAGCAGCAACACGACGAGCAGGACGTGGCGCAGCTTCAGACGGCGCAGGAGCGGTCGGCGGTTCGTCATGAGATGCAGTCTGCCCGGTTCAGCCTTGAAGTCTGCCGTTTTCGCGGTCCTCGTGATTATAGCCGATCGGGCCGATCGGGGACACCGGCGGCGAACGGATTGGGCAAGAAACCCGTCAGCTCGTCGATCAGCTCGTCCCGGCCCACACCCTGGACCATCTGTCCACGCCCGAGAGCGGCCGGCAAC
Source organism: Thermoanaerobaculia bacterium (assembly GCA_036264355.1). Lineage (GTDB taxonomy): Bacteria > Acidobacteriota > Thermoanaerobaculia > Multivoradales > UBA5704 > UBA5704. The sequence goes on along the minus strand of DATARD010000078.1, from coordinate 26,335 downwards.
ACCCAGGTGAGGCCCCCCTCCAGCGCCTTCTTGTCGCGCGCCATGTGCGACAGCAGAGTCTCCGGATCGAGCCGCGGCAACGGCGGCAGACCCAGACGGGAGATCAGCGCGCGGATGCGCTCCGCGACGGCCGGATCGAGACCGCGCCGCACCGCCAGCCGGAGCGAGAAGAGGATGCCGTAGCCCACCGCCTCGCCGTGCCGCAGCCCGCCGTAGCCGAGCGACGACTCGATCGCATGGCCGAGCGTGTGTCCGAAGTTGAGCAGCTTGCGGTCCCCCTGCTCGGTCGGATCACGCTCGACGACGGCGATCTTCGCCGCCGCCGCCCCGGCCACCACCGGCCCGAGAGCCACCGGGTCACCGCTCAACAGGGTTTCGAGCTCCGCCTCGACGCGCGCGAACAGCTCCGGATCGAGCAGCGCGCCCATCTTCAGCACCTCGACCAGGCCGGAGCGCACCTCATCGCGCGGCAAGGTGGGCAGGATCGAGGTGTCGGCGATCACCAGGTCCGGATGGTTGAACAGTCCCACGGTGTTCTTGCCGCCCGGCAGATCGACCGCCGTCTTGCCGCCGATCGACGCATCCACCTGGGCGAGCAGGGTGGTCGGCACCTGCGCGACGCCGATGCCGCGCAGAAAGCACCCCGCGACGAAGCCGCCGAGATCGCCCACACTGCCGCCGCCGAACGCCATCAGCCGGCTGTCCCGCTTCCCCCCCGCCGCCAGCATCTCGTTCCACAGCCGCTCCGCCGTGGTGACCGTCTTCGCGGCCTCTCCCTCGTCGACGGTCAGCACGATCCACCGCGCCGCCGCGCCGCGCACCGCCGCCAGCCGCTCGCCATGCAGCTCGAGCACCCGCGGCGTCGAGAGCAGAAAGACCGTCCGCCCGCGCACCCAGTCCGCCAGCCGGTCGCCGGCAACCCGCAAAGCCTCCTCCCCCGCCAACACGGGAGTCTCGCCGCCGGGATGCCGCAGGGTGAGGGTGTAGAGGGCAGGGGTGGTGGATGTTGAGGTCATGGAGGTCATAGGCGCGAGATTTTAGCGTCAATGGTGGGCGGAGGCGTCAGGGGTGGGGGCCAGGTGCACCTCCACCGCCACATCTCCCTCGCCGAGGTGGACCACCACCCGGCTGCCGACCTTGGCGTCGGCCGCCGTCGCCGGCTGGTCGCCCTTGAGGAACTTGGTCGTCGCGGTGAACGGCACGCTGACCGTCTTGCCGTCTTTCGTCTTCACCGCGATGTGGTCGGCGGTGAGCGCCGTGACCGTTCCCAGGACATGGGGGTGGCCGCCGTGCGCGACGGCGAGGGCCGCGCTGAGACCGATCAGAAGGATGAACAGAGTTGCCACAGTCGTCGTCTTGCGCATGATGGAATCTCCTCAGTGGGTCAGTCACCGGCCAGGAACTTCTCCTCCTCCGCACGCTCCCGCAGCTCCTCCGGGCTCACCGGATTGAGCGCCGCCATCTGCCGCAGCTCCTCGGGAGTGACCGCGGGAAGATGGCGGATGAACAGGACGAGCTGCCACGACGCGTGGTCGTCCGCCGGCGTCTCGGCGCCCCAGGCCGGCATGCCGGTCAGCCGGACGCCGTTCTTGATGATGAAGAACAGCTCGCCATCCGACAAGCCCTGCGTGTCCGCCCGCGTCATGTCGGGAGCCTTGGGATACAGATTGCGGCCGATCTCGGTCGCGCCGCGCCCGTCGTTGCCATGGCAGAGCGCGCAGTGGTCGGCGAAATGAGCCCGCCCCTCGGCGAGCATCTGGGGCGTCGCCGGAAGCGGATTCCTGAGCCCCCGCGCCGCCGCCGGCACCGCCAGATGCCGCGCCCCGCGAGCCAGCACCGTCTCCACCCCGCCCGGCTCCGCGCGAGCGCTGATGCCGCGCCGCAGCAAGGCCCAAACCCCGACACCGGCCACGAGCACCACCACCACCGCGAGAACGCCGACGATTCTTGAGGTGCGGAGCGCCATCCCGGAAGCATAGCGAAAAAGCGGCCCTCACCCTACGCCAACGTGGATCCCTTCCATGCCCGCGCCGTCATCAAACCCCACAGCCAACTGATCTTGTACCGATCGATCTCCACATTCCGGTGACCGGCATCGGTCAGGAGTTTCAGGCACTCCCGCTTGCCGTATGTTTTCTGATGCGCCGGACTGAACAGCCGGAGATAGAGATCACAGAGCCGGCACGCCAGATAGTCGTCGCACCAGTCCGTAATGATCAAACGGCCGCCCGGCGCCAGCACTCTCGCCATCTCCCGCAGCGCCACGACCGGCTCACGGACATAATGGAACACATTGCACGACACGACGACGTCGAACCGCTCATCCTCGAACGGCAGCCGCTCCGCCCATCCCTCCCGAAGCTCCACCTCCGGCGGCACTTTGCGGCGGGCGTTGGCCAGCATCTCCGGAACCGGATCGACACCGGTCAATCGCGCCGCGGGATGATCCTGCGCCAGGCGATCCAGCAGAGCCCCCGTCCCGCAACCCACGTCGAGCACCCGGTCCGAGTTTCGCAGGCTCAAACGGTCCAACGTCGCGCGGATCGTGGCGTCGATATAGAAAGACCACTTCGCGTCGTAGACAGGAGCGAGGCGGGAGTACTCTTCGCGGATTGGGTGTTCGGGGGTGTTCATTCCACGGACTCTATGCCTTCCCGGGCGCTGGAAGCCCTGTCGACGGTTCCACATAGGCCCCGGCGTTGAGACTTGGCGCCGCTCCTTACCTGAAGTAAAATTCGGTAAGGAGAGCGTTATGACGAAATCGACGATCACGGTCAAGTACCAGACCACAGTCCCCAAAGAGGTCCGCGAGAGGTTGGGGGCCCGGCCTGGCGACGTCCTGCAGTGGGAGGTGGAGGGCGACCATGTGCGGGTGAGCGCCGCCGCTCCCGCCTTCCTCGCTCTTCAAGGCAAGTTCAAGGTCGGCCCCGGAGATCCCGTCGAGGATGTGCGCAAAGCGCGCGAGCTCATGGGGATCAAGGGTCTATGAAGGAGATCCTCGTCGATACCAACGTGATGGTCTCCTTTCTCACCGATCGAGACGAGGACACACAGCCGCGGGCAGAACGAAGAAAGAACCGGCGGGGCAGGATGACTGCGCTTCACCTTCATCCTGCCCTGCGAAGGCTCACCGAGCTTACGGCTTCACCGGCTGATAGGCGACCGCGCCGGTGATGATCCGGCAGACATCCGCCACCGCGGCACGCACCCCGGTTCCTCGCTTCAGAGCTTTCATCAGGTTGGCGCAGTCCTTTTTCGCCGCGTCCGGAATGGCCGCGAGCGGCGGACACGGATCCGGCTTGCACGGTCCGGCATCCGCCGGGCAGGTCTGGCAGGTCTCGCCGGGATCGAGGTGGCCGTCGCCGCAGAAGGGCCCTCCGCCTCCGCAGGGAGCCAGGTTGTTGAAGTAGGTCGGCCAGAAGGCGAGGAATGATTTGGGGACCGAAGACGGGCCGCACGGTTTCGACGGGTCATGCTGAATGCTGGGCTTCGCAGGTGTGCCGCCCTCCTGCAGGGACACGTACCAGGTGAAGACATAGGGCGAGCCCTTCGGAACGGCGAACGCGAAGTCGGTCTGCTCGGTCGTCGTCGGACATCCCGGATGGAGCTTCTCGCCTCCGGGGCCGGCCGCGCTCGCGTTGCCAGCGTTCTGGAGCGTGCCATAGCTGACGAAATCCAATTCATCGAAATAGCCCGGCACGGGCTTTCCTTCCGGGCTCGGGTTGCCCGGATGCTGGCCGTAGCGAGCAAAGTACGCCGCATAAAGCTGATCGTTCGGGAGCGGTTGGTTGTTCGGCCACGGGTCCGGCTTGCCGGCGAACTGCGCCGGGGTGTAGCCCACCCCGGTGCAGACCTGCGCCGAGGCGGCGGATGCAAAGACGGCAAACACGAGGAACAATGCAGCGGTCTGGTGTCTCAAGGGATCTCCTTTTCGGCCAGCGCGATAGTGATAAGGGTGTGCTTCACATTTTACACCCCTTCCAACCCTCTCCCGGCGGGGAGCCGGGAGAGGGAAGAGGGAACTGACTTCGGTTGTCAATGAACCATGTGGTTTTGCGGATGGGTGCAGATGAGTGCGGCTAGGCCGCGGGCTTGGGGGTCTGGGCCGCCGGCGGCGGCTGCGCGGCCTTCTTCGTCCGCGGACGCAGCGGCGTGATGTTGAACTGCACCAGGCGCGCGTTGCGGCGGCCGATCTTGAACTTCGCGGCGTCACGCAGCTTCGACGCGAGGTCCCGGCCTTCCTTGAGGGTCTGCTTCAGCTCCTGCGTGGTCACCTGGCCGGCCGCCCGGTGCGATTCCTGGCGGTCTTTCAGATCTTTCACCTTGCTGAGAGCCTGCTGCAGCGCGGCCGTTTCGGTCTGCACGTCGGGCAGCAGCGCAGCATTCTCCACCGTGGCGGCGAGGACTCCCTCCCAGTCGCGGGTCTGCTTGGGGTACGAACCAATGTCAGGCATGATGTTCTCCTTTTCTCTCTTTCGTTTCTCGGTTGTTGCCCGTTTCCCCGAGCCCTATCCCAGGCTCGCGGCGAAATCGAGCAGGTTGTCGGTGATGCCACCCCGGTCTCCCGACACGGAATGGCCCTGCAACGTCAGGACGACACGCTTGCCGTCCACGTGGACCTGCGCCGGGAACGCCTCGCGGCTCGCCATACGCAACACCAGGGTGGCGTAGTCGACCGCGTCTTCCGGTTGGTGGAACTGACGCGCCCGGTCGAGCGATTTGCCGTCGTGGATCAGGCTCCAGCCGGGCATCCGCTTGAGACGGAGTTGCACGCGCTCGGCTTTCAGACGGTCCTGGACCGCCACCGGAGAGACCGGTCCCTTCAAATCCGCGGTCAACTCTTCCTGCACACGCTCGGCCTTGAGCCCCATCTGCGGACCGACTTTCTTTGTGCTGCTCATCAGACACACTCCTTCCTTCCAAGGCACCCGTTGCCTTCATTGGCCCGGGGCCACGAACAACTGTTTGGCTTTACTTCACGAGATTGAGGACGGCGCTCAGATGATCCTTGAGCTTCGCGTCCTCTTCGGGGCTGAGCAGTTTCCTGACTGGAGGCTCGCCGGTGAGCAGCTCGTCGGCCGTGATGTCGAAGACCCGGCTCAAAGCGAGCAGATCCTCCGCCGCGATTCCGATGCGGCCTCTTTCCCATTTGGAGAGCCGTCCCCGTTGCACGTACAGGAGATCAGCCAGCTCTTCCTGACTCCAGCCGCGCTGCCGCCGTAGCTCCGCTATCCGGACTCCCAGACGCCGACGCAGACTTTGTGGCCTTTCTCCTGACGTAAATTGCATTGCTCGCTCTCCTCAGTCTCTCTCTTCGTTGATGCAGCCAATCTCTGTCCTCTTTCTGCGATGATCCTACGGGGAGTCCTAATCGGCTGTCTAGACCTATTTCGGACCAGAAATCTGTCATGCCTCAAGGATAAACAGACCGCTTGCCGGGTATTCCGATATAGATCACGAGCTTTTCTCGGCGAAAGAAGAAAGGCATCTCTTGCGCGCGGCAACGATTCTTGGTCCAAATGAGAGCAAACAGGAAGAATTCTTCGGCAATAAAGTGGGATTTGCCGGTCGGCAGGAGGGAGATGTTCTGGGAAGTCGCGACGGATTCGCCCGATTTCCCCGCACCGCCCCCGTTGTCACCCGGGACTCCCCCTGCGGTCCCCGTGGCGGCAAGCAGAAAGCTCGCCGCCGCGGAAAGATCCGCCGCGAGCTGCGAGATGGGAAAGGCGGCGGAAGCGCTGGGTCTGGCGGGTGATGGGGCGGGGCGCGCCGGTGTGGAGGCGTTACCCGCCGGTTCGGAGCCGGCACCGGCGGGTGACGTGGTGGGCGTCGCGGCTCAGGAGGCGGGATTCTCGGCGGGCGCCGTGGGCCGGGGCGGGAACTCCGCCGCGGTGAGCCAGGAGGCTCCCTCCGCCGCGGGCTTCAAGGCGCGCTGGACGATGCGGCCCACCTCGCGGATCGACTGCGGTCCCGCGGCGAGCAGAAGCGCCGCAAGGCCGAGCGGCGCCCGCGTCAGACAGCCGGCGACGTGCGCCGCCTGCACGAAGTCCTCATTGAAGACCCGCAGGTGCCCCACCGTCGAGCCGTCGCAGCGCAGCCCGAAGCCAGCCTCCCGCCGGTCGCTCTCCATGACGACCAGAGGTGGACGGCCGACGGCCGGCAGGACGGCATAGAAGCAGAGCGCGCTGGGGAGATCCCGAAACACCGCTTCGGGAGCGCCCTCGCCGATCTCTTCATACACCCGGAGCAAGGCATATCCGCCCTCCATCGAGACGATCTTCCAAGGTCCTGAAAGCTCCGACTCCTGCGCCTCGCCCACGTCGTCGAGCCTCTTCAGCAGCTCGAGGAACGCCGGGTCGAACGCATTGTCCCGCGGGTCAGGAACCAACCGCTCTTCGTTCATCGCCTTCTCTCCTCTCCAAAAGAAAATCTCGTGGCAAGATGATCCAGGAGCCGGGTCTCGATGCCTCGGCCTGTCCTGCTACTCTTTGTACCCTGTTTGAGATCCCGGCGTCAAGTGTTGGTCCAAAGGAATATCCTCTGGACAAAACGGCCTGCCTGCCGTAGACTCCCCTTGATGGCCGCGTGTCCCGGCGGCCGCTCTTCAGTTTTCGTGAAGGATTTGCTTTTCAGATCCGCGAGGGTATGCTCTGAGATGTCCGACCAAGGGAGGTCCCATGCGAATCGTCAGCGTGAGTCTCGTCCTGTGGCTTTTCGCCCCTCAAAACGCTTGCTTCGCCCAGCAACCCCAGTATCAGTGCCACACCAACGTGCGACTCTGTACTGATCCTGTCATTCTGGACTGCGCGCCGATCCCGACGAGCCTGCGCCCCCTGGTTTATTTGGCTGACACCGACACCGGCTGGAGTCCAGGAGGCGCGTGCGGCACGACCTCCTGTAATCTGTTTTTGCGTTGCCCTTGTGGGAATTCGCTGTCGAAGAGTGTCTGTGACGGCGCCGGTGGGGGGGCTGCGACTGTGGCCCAAACATTGGACCGTGCACTTTCTCTGCCAATGACCTCAATAAGATGCTCGATGGCGGCAAGGTCAAGGCAGCACCTCGGGAGCTTCCGGTGGAGAGCTTGTACCTGCCGCCCATCGGCAAGCCGCTCTTGCGCGACCAGGCGAGCGCGCTCCATCGGCTCCGTTCTTTCTACCAGTCTTTCTCCACGGCGTATATGAATGCCGGCACCTGGTTCAACTTTCCGAACAAGACCGGCGATGGGGCGGTGGAGCTCTGGCTGAGCGGCTCAGCCTACCGGGTGCGCGAGACGATTGACCCCCGGCTCGGCCTTGCCTCAGGGCTCGAAGCGGCCTATGACGGGGAGCATTACCAACTCCTCTATCTCGACGACTCGCGCCTGACTCTGTCCCGCGAGGATCCGATCCAGCGGCCCGCTCCTTTTCCCGACCCGCTCTTCCTGCCTCTCGCCTTTCTCAGCCCCGAGAGCGACACTTGCCAAGCGTGCGTGTTGACTCTGCCGGCGGCTCAGGACAATGCGCGGTGGCAGGAGCGTATCGGCGCCGGCCGCACCGTCGAGGCCAGTTCCAAGGCCATCGTGCTCGCGCTTCCGGGCACTCGGATCGCGGGGCAGCCTTTTTATTTTCGCGTCGTGATCGACCCCGTTCATGACCTCGTCTCCCGAATCGAGTGGGTCCGCCAGGATGGCAGGATCATCAAGTCTTTGGAGCTTTTGCGCTACGAAAAGGCCGAGGGAAGCAAACAGCTTTTCCCTCGTCACCTGGTCATGAATGCCTTCGATGAGCAGGGGAAGAGATTGGGCAGCGCGCATTTCATGGTGAAGGCGCTACGCCTCAACGCCCCCATCGACGCAGAGCGGTTCCAGATCCCCTTCGCCGCGGCGGGAACGGTCGTCGATGAGGATGCGCACACGTTCCTGAAGCATCCTCAGTTGAACAAGAACAGCGAGTTTCCTCCGGGCCACTACTAGGAAACGCCCTCACTCGAACCGAGGCTGATACCGCGCGCGCCGGTCGTGCTCGGCTTTACGCACGAAGTCGGCGATGCTCTGCAGCAGGGTGGCGGTGAGGAGGCTGTCCTTGATGGCGTGCGCGAGCACGGTCAGAGCCTCGATCACCTGTGGCTTGACGCGGAGTTGCGTGAAGGTCGCCAGAGATTCGACGGCGAGGGTCACCGCCTCCATATAGCGGCTGTGGTCCTGGCGGAGGATGACGGCCGCGAGGTGCAGGCCCGCGAGCGCTTCATGACCATGAACTCCGTTCTCCTTGAATCCTTCTTTGGATTGGCGGAAGAACGACTCAGCCAAGTCCAAGTGGCCGAGCCCAGCGTGAATGCGACCCTCGATATCCAGGAGTCTGCAGCGACTCATTCGGCCACGCTCCCGCCAGAGACTGTTTCGGCGAGACTCAAGAAGATCAAAAGCTGGTCCAAAGAGACCGACATCGACCATAAAGAGGATTTTGTTGTGGAGAATAGTCTCCGTCAAATTGGGCTCACCATGGTCGACCAGTTCAAGAGCTTCGTCAAAGTAGGTGAAGGCATCCTTCGTCAGACCTCTGTAAGCTGTAAAGATACCCTTTCCAACCAGGGCTCGAGCTGCTCCGGCGCGGTCGCCAAGCTGAAGCCGGCCCCTAAAGACCACTTCAAGGAGATCGATAGCATCTTGATAATGCTGCTGAGCGCCATACAGCGATGCCCGGACATCCTGCACGCGAAGCCAGAGGAGATCGCACTGCGTTCCGGCCGCGTACCACTGCTCCGCCATTTCGAGATGCTTGAGCGCTTCAGGGAATTCGTCCGCCACGCGCAGAGCATTGGCGAGCTCCGCATAGGCTCGGGTCTGGAGATCGGCATGATCTTGGGCCGGGCAGCTCTTCGCCATCGCCTTGGCGGTCCGCACGGCCATGTGTCCGTGCTGTACCATGCTTCTCGGGTCTTCATGCCGCAGGTCCTGCATCCGGAGGAGCAGCGCCTCGAAGATCGCGACGTCCGGGTGAGACTTCAAGGAGACGGCCTCCAAGCCCTTCGCGGCCATCTGCCGGTGGAGCTTGCGCGTCGAGGCCTTGATCGCCAGAGCATCGGCGCCATGGCGGGCCACCGCTTCGAAGGCCCGCCGGATCGGCAGCTCGAAGTCCTCCTCTGGAACCGGCTCCGGAGAGAGGAGGACTCCCGCCTCGGGAGCGAGCCCCGCCAGACACCGCTTGCAGCCGCCGAGGAGGTGGCTCATGACGGAGCTGGACTCTTCGGCGGAGAGGTCCCCATTCAGGAACCGCACAATCAGGGACGGCGCAGGATGGTTACGCAAGCGCTTCCTCCTCTTCCTCGTTGCGACATCAGTGCGAGAATCTTCGCACAGAACCCGCGGCTCCGCCAGACCTGCTTGGCCCGGCGGAGGCCAGCCTTATTTCTTAACCGTTGGGATCGACGTGCATCCCAATATCGCCGCTCGACCCAGTATCGCTCGGCGTACTGTCCCCTCCGGCCGGCGGTGCAGCCGCGCTCGTGGTATCGACGCGCCAGCCGATCTTCTCCAGGAGGCTGACCACCCAATGGGGCATGAAGGCTGAGACCGCGGGGGTGACCGGCCGGTCGCGGGGGCCGGCGTGGACGGGAGTGGCGAGGGCGAGAACCAGCGCGAGGGCGAGGCCGATCAGCAGGGGCCGGACGATTGTGCGGGACATCACATCCTCCTTGGCCGCAGGTCGACCGGCGGTCGGTAGGGCCTCGGCGCCCACGGGCGCAACGTCTATCGTTGCCACAGACAGAGGGGAGTCTCGCAGGAAACTCGTCTTCGCGCTGGGGAGTTGCTTCCGCGTCTTACTCTTGGTACATTTTGTCCTCGACTCAGTGCCACAGTGAGACTTTCCGGTACGAGACATTCGCAGGCAGGGAGAGCAGGAGCTCATGGAAGGAGAAGGGTAATGGCGTCGGACCCCAAGACGGAGCAACTGGCCCGGGTGCTCAAGCTGCTGATCCGGTTCTCGAAGGTGCAGAATCAGGAGCTCGAGAAGAAGCTCGGCTTCAGCGGCGGCTACATGAGCCGCCTGTTGAGCGGCAGGATCGACATCAAGATCAGCCATGTCCTGGACATCGCGGACGTGCTCGGAATGCACCCGCAGGAGATCTTCTCGATCGCTTTCCCGCAGTCGAGCCCAGGGCCGAGCCCTGGTCTGAAGAACGTCCACAAGATGTTGCCGCACCTCGTGCCGGCCACGATGGCCCCGGCGCCCCCTCCCGCTCCGGCCCAGCCGCCGTTCGACGTCGGCAAGCTGCACCGGAAGCTGGAAGACAGCCTCACGGAGACCCTGGACAAGATTTTTGACGATTTGGAAAAGCAGACGGCCGGCCGCCGGTAAGGCGAGCTTGTGCCGCAGAAGGTGCTGTAGGAATGAAAAATCGTTCTTTGTCCTCCCTCCTCCTGGCTCTTCTGGGGTTGGCGCCTGCCGTGGTGACGGCGGCGCCGGCCGCCGTGTCTGTGCAGTGGCCGAGCGTCGAGCAACAACTCACCCGCGAGAAGGTCGTTCCCGGCAGCGCGCTCGAACGGTTGATCCGCGACAACCAGGATTTCGGCCTGCTGCGGCCGGAAGAGGCGGCGGACACGATTCCGGTGCCGCTCTGGCTGCGGGTTTGGTGGCGCAAGGGGCATCCGGAGACGCCGTCCGGCGCCGAGAAGCCGGGCGATCCGACCGGCGGCTATCCGCGCGCGCTGGCGGAGATCCACGACTGGATGCGCAGTCATCAGGATCTGCTGCCGGGCCTGCCGGAGGCGGACGTGGCGCCGCCTCTCCTGCAGGCCGGGGTGGGAACGAACCTGCGCATCTCCGGCGCGGCGAGCTGGCCGCGCAGCGAGTCGGACATCCGGATCAACTTCTGGGATGGACAGAAGATCATCGCCGCCTCGAACAACATCGGCGGCGGCGGCACCCAGGCGCAGCTCTACTCCACCGACGGCGGCGTCACCTGGGGGCAGACGACGTTGCCGCTGGTCAATGGCGATTCGTTCCATTCCGATCCAGCGGTGGACTGGACGTCCGATGGCACGGCCTGGGCGGTGACGCTGGGGATCGCGTCGGGTCTCCAGGTGCGGGCCTACAAGTCGACCACCGGCGGCGCCACCTGGACCTTCGACGGCACCGTGTCGGGCACCCAGACGGACACCGACAAGGAGCTGATCTGGGTCGACCACAGCGCGACGTCGCAGTACAAGGACAATCTCTACGTGTGCTGGCACAACGGCAACCCGGTGTACGTCAACCGGCGGACCGCGAGCGGCTGGGGCACGCCGGTCAAGGTGAGCGGCACGGAGACGACCGGCACCGGCATCGGCTGTGACGTCAAGACGAACAGCGCCGGCGACGTCTTCGTCTTCTGGCCCGACACCGGCTCCGGCTCCGGCAGCGGCAACGGCAAGATGCTGGTGGCCAAGTCGACCGACGGCGGCGCCACCTTCGCCGCGCCGGTGACCATCGCGACGACGTTCGACTCCTACGACATCGGAGTGCCTTCGTTCATCCACCGCCGCGCGCTGATCTATGCCGCCGGAGGGGCGTTCAAGTCGGCGCAGAAGGACGAGGTCTACGCCACCTGGGCGGATCTCACCGGCGCGGCCGGCTGTGCCAGCCCGGCGAACGAGCCCGGCACCAACACCGCCGCGACGTGCAAGGTGCGCGTCTGGTTCGCCCGCTCCAGCAACGGCGGCGCCTCCTGGTCCACCCCGTCCATGGTGAACAACCAGGCGACGCTCAACGACCAGTTCAACCAGTGGCTGGCGGTCGACGAGCCGAGCGGAGCCTTGGCCGTCATCTATTACGACACCTTCAACGACACGGCGCGCAAGAAGACCGACGTCTATGGCCAGACCTCGTCCAACGGCGGCGCCACCTGGAGCGCGCCGTTCAAGGTCACCACCGCGATGACCGACGAGTCGGTGGCCGGCTCGGACACCGGCAATCAGTATGGTGACTACAACAGCCTGTCGGGAGTCGCCGGCGCCTTCTTCCCGTCCTGGACGGACCGCCGGAGCAACAGCCACGAGGAGATCTGGACCGCCGGCTTTGCTCCGGTGCCCACCAGCGCGAACGATTTCTATACCCTGCAGCCCTGCCGCCTGGTCGACACCCGCCTGGCTCCCGGTCCGCTGAGCGGTCCGGCGCTCCAGGGAGGGGTCGAGCGGACGTTCGTCCTCTCCGGCGCCTGCGGCGTGCCGGCGACCGCGAAGGCGCTGCTCGCCAATGTGACCGTGGTGGCGCCGGCGGCCGGCGGCTCTCTGCTGGCCTATTCTCCCGACGCGGCCGCCCTCACCGCCAGCACGGTCAACTTCTCGACCGGGCAGGTGCTGGCGAACAACGCGGTGCTCGGCCTGGCCGGCGACGGGAGCGGCCGGATCACGGTCAAGCCCCTGTTGAGCGGTACGGTGAACGTGGTCATCGACGTGAGCGGCTACTTCCAATAGTTCTATCCCATCAGGCGGGTCTTTTTGTGACCCACGGTTCAGGATTTGATCCGCCTGCATGGGTCAAAAAATGCCCCAATCCGGGTGGGCCGGAGCGGGAAATCCAGCATCTTCATGCTCTTGCCTTTTGGCATCTTCCTTGCTCAACCTTCCGGCAAACCTGAGGAGGAGATTGCATGCGAAGACTGTCCCTTGTCGTCTTGTCGTCTGTCTTGGCGTTGCTGCCATGGGCTCACCGTGCGGTGGCGGCCGATGCCGGGTGGCCGAGCATCGACCGTCAGCTCACGCACGACCGTGTGGTTCCGCGCAGCGCTCTCGAGTCGCTGATCTATGAGAACCAGGACTTTTCGCTGCTCCGGCCGGGCGAGCTGAAGGACAAGCTCGGTATTCCGCCCTGGCTCCGCGTCTGGTGGCGCAAGGCGCATCCCGAAGTGGTCTACTCCGCCGCCGATCCGACGGGCGGCTATCCGCACGTGCTCAAGGAGATCTACGAGTGGATGCGGAGCCATCAGGACTTCCGGCCCGGTCTGCCGGACGCCGACGTTCCGCCGCCGATGGACAAAGCCGCCGTGGGTACCAACCTGCGGACGTCCGGCGCGCAGACCAGCGCGCGCAGCGAGTCCGACATCCGGATCAACTTCTTCAATCCGACCAAGATCATCTCCGCCTCGAACGCGATCACGTCGAGCGGCACGCAGGCGCAGTTCTATTCGTCGGACGGCGGCGCCACCTGGGGCCAGACCTCGCTGCCGCTGACCAGCACCGATTCGTTCCACTCCGACCCGACGGTCGACTGGACCTCGGACGGCACGGCGTGGGCGGTGACCCTCGGCATCAAGGGAGGCACCTTGAAGGTGCGCGCCTACAAATCGACCACGGGCGGCGCCACCTGGACGTTCGACAACACCGTGTCCGGCACCCAGAAGAACACCGACAAGGAATTCCTGTGGGCCGACCACAGCGCCACCTCGGCGTTCAAGGACACCCTCTACGTCTGCTGGCACAACGGCAATCCGGCCTACGTCAACCGCCGGACGTCGACCGGCTGGGGAGCGACGCCCACCCAGGTGAGCGGCTCCGAGTCGACCGGCACGGCGATCGGCTGTGACGTGAAGACCAACAGCGCGGGCGACGCCTTCGTCTTCTGGCCGACCACCGGCAACAGCCGGATCGTGATGGCGAAGTCGACCAACGGCGGCGCGAGCTGGGGCACGCCGAAAGTCGTCGCGACGACGTTCGACAGCTACGACATCGGCATCACCGCGATGGCCAGCCGCCGCGCCTTGATCTACACCGCCGGCGCCGCCTTCAAGGATGCCACCCGCAACAACGTCTACGTCACCTGGACCGACCAGACCGGCGTCACCGGCTGCAACGCGCCGGCCAACGAGCCGGGCACCAACGCCGCCTCGACCTGCAAGACGCGTATCTGGTTCGCCCGCTCCACCGACGGCGGCACGACGTGGTCGGCGCCGTTCATGCTGAACAATCAGGCGTCGCTCAACGATCAGTTCAACCAGTGGCTGGCGGTCGACGACGTCACCGGCAACCTCGGCGTCATGTACTACGACACGGTGAACGACACGACGCGCAAGAAGACCGACGTCTGGTTCCAGGAGTCGACCGACAACGGCGTCACCTGGAGCGCCGCCATCAAGGTCACCACCGCGATGACCGACGAGACGGTCGCCGGCGCCGACTCGGGCAACCAGTATGGCGACTACAACAGCCTGTCGGGTTACGCCAGCAAGTTCTTCCCCTCGTGGACCGACCGCCGCAGCGGCGCCAAGGAAGAGATCTGGACGGCACCGATCACGATCCCCTGAACCTTTCGAAGCTGTACTGAAGGTGGTCTCATGCGGGTGTAGGGCGCTCAGGGGGAGCGCCCTTTTTATTTTTCGAGGAACTCCGAGAGACGTGAGAGCGCCGCCATCAGGTCGGGTTGCAGGGAGAGCACCGGCAGCAGCGGATCGTCATCACGGCGTTGCATGCGATGGGGGACGGTGCGGATGGTGAAGCGCGACGGATCGAGACGGGGGCCGACCTCGCTCCAGTCGAGCGGCGTCGACACCGTGGCTCCGGGGCGCGGCCGGGCGCTGAACGGCGCCGCCAGGAGCTTGCCGCGGCCGTTCTGCAAGGCGTCGACATAGACCCGGCCTTTCCGCGCCGGGATCGAGCGCGCGATGGTGGCGATCTCCGGCAGCCGGTCGGTGAGCAGGCGCGCCAGCACCTCGGCGAGCTGGCGCGAGGTGTCGTGGCCGTGCTGGCGGCCGAGCGGCAGGAGGATGTGGAGGCCGCTGCCGCCGCTCGTCTTCACCAGGCTCGGCAGGCCGATCTCCTCGCACAGCGCGCGGGCTTCGCGGGCGATGCGCACCACCCAGGAGAACGGCGCTCCCTTGGGATCGAGATCGAGGATGCACCAGTCCGGCCGGTCGAGGTCCGGCAGGCGGCTGGCCCAGATGTGGAAAGGGATGGCGCCGAGGTTGACCAGCCGAAGGAGGGAGTCGACGTCCTCGCACAGGAAGTAGTCGGTCTGCGGCCCTTCGGTCTTCTCCAGCGCGTGCTTCTGGAAGAACGACTTGCCGGTGATGCCGTCCGGATAGCGGTCGAGCACCAGCGGCCGGTCGCGCAGATAGGGCAGCATCCAGGGCGCGATGGCGCGGTAGAAGTCGATCAGGTCGCCCTTGGTGTAGCCCTCGTCCGGCCAGAAGACCTTGTCGAGATTGGTGAAGCTGGTGAAGGCCGCCGGGAGAGCGACCGGCCCGGGAGGCTCGGAGTCGCCGGCGAGATCTTCGCCGACCGGCAGGCACTCCTCGGGCCGTTTGTCCTCGCGCAGGCGGAGGAACACCGGCTGGCGAAGGTGGCCGCCCGCGGTGACCTCTTTATAGCGCACCTCGGCGACTAGCTCGGGCTCGACCCAGACGGCCGAGCGCACGCCCGGCGACTTGGAGGTGACTGGTTGCGGCCGGCGCGCCGGTTCGAGCCGGGCGCGGATCTCCCGCGTCTCGGCGGCGTCGAAGCCGGTCCCCACGGTTCCCGCGTAGCCCCAGCCGTCTCCCAGGCGGACGCCGAGATGAAGCTTGCGGAACCCGGTGCGCCCCTCCGGCTCGAAGCCGAGGATGGCGAAGTCGGCGGTCTGGTCGACCCGCACTTTCAGCCAATGCGGCGAGTAGCCGCCGCGGTAGGGGGAGTCGGCGCGCTTGGCGACGATCCCTTCGAGGCCGAGCCCCTGCACGGCGGCATAGAGGTCCTCGCCGCGCTCGGGGAGCGCCTCGATCAGGCGCAGCGGCGTCTCCGGCGCCAGCGCGAAGAGCCGCGCCAGCAGCGCCTTGCGCTCGGCGAGCGGCAGCGGGCGGAGGTCGTGGCCGGCGCAGACCAGCAGGTCGAAGGCGAAGAAGGTGGCCGGCGTCGCGACCGCCGCCTGCTCCACGTCGATCCGCCGGGTGCGCAACGCGCGCCGTTGCAGGAGCTGGAACACCGGCCGGCCGGTTTCGTCGAGCGACACGGCTTCGCCGTCGAGCACCAGATCGCAGGGCAGGGCGGCGACGGCGCGGGCGATCTCGGGAAAGATCGCGGTGGCGTCGTGGCCGCTCCGGTAGAGCAGACGGGGCGTCCCGGCGCGCCGTTCGGCGAGCATCCGGAATCCGTCATATTTGAGCTCGAACAACCAGCCCGGCTGGCTGAATGGCTTTTCACGTGTCTCCGGTTTCATCGCGACGATATCTGATATGTCCGGAGCGCTCCGCGGCGCAGACGATTTATCGATCTCGGCAACCAGCTCGCGCAACGCCGCGTCCGATGCATCGATTTTTCGCGGAATCATCTTCCCGCGCTGGCTTTTTCCTTGCAACGGCATGGAACCGGGATGGTACAATATAGATATGAGCGCGCGCCCCTTTGCTTCCGGAACGATCTCTTTCGGCCTCGTCACGATCCCTGTGAAGTTGTATTCCACCGGCGAAAGCGCGGTCGGAATTCAACTGAACATGCTGCACAAGAAGTGCGGTTCCCGGCTGAAGCAACAATACATCTGCCCGGTCGACAACGAAATCGTCGGCCGGGACGAAATGACAAAAGGTTATGAATACGCGAAGGGTCAATATGTTCTCTTCACGGAAGAAGAGCTGAAGGCGCTCACTCCGGAAGCGACCAATTCGATCGACATCGCGGAGTTCGTTCCCTTGGACCAGGTCGATCCGATCTTTTACGAAAAGGCGACCTATCTCGGTCCGGACCGCGGCGGCGACCGGCCCTACCGGCTGCTCTCCGAGGCGATGAAGAAGACCGGCCGCGCCGCCCTGGCGCGCTACGCGGCGCGCGGCAAGGACTACCTGGTGCTGCTCCGCCCATTCCAGGAGGGGCTGCTGATGCAACAGCTCCGCTACGCCGACGAGCTGCGCGCTTTCTCCGAGGTGCCGCTGGTGCCGGCCGAGGTGAAGGAGCCGGAGCTCAAGCTCGCCGTGCAGCTCATCGAGCAGATCGCGACCGACGAGTTTCATCCCGAGAGCTACGAGGACCACGTCCGCCAGCGCACCCGCGACCTGATCGAGCAGAAGATCGCCGGGCAGGAGATCACCGCGACGCCGCAGGAGGCGCCCAAGGCGCAGGTCATCGACCTCATGGAAGCGCTCAAGGCGAGCCTCGCCGCCTCCCGCCCGGCCGCCGAGCCGGTGCCGCTCGCTTCGCGCAAGCCGGCGCGCCCGTCGCCGCGCACCGCGGTCGAGGAGACGGTGGCCGAGCCGCGCAAAAAAAGCTCCAAGAGGTAATCAAAGCGGGCACAGAAGGACAGCAGGCGGAGTACACTGAGGGTCGATGAGCAGCCAGCCCGCCACCCTCCACCCGGCCGGCGCGGCAGAGCGTCCGGCGTTGCGCCCCGGGGCAGCCGGCTATGCGACGCGCGACGTCGCCGCCCTGCTCGGGCTGTCGGTGACGCAGGTGCGCGCCCTCATCCGCGACGGCCTGCTGTCGCCGGCGCTGGGAGCGCGCGGCGAGTACCGGTTCTCGTTCCAGGACCTCATCCTGTTGCGCACCGCCAAGGCGCTGCTCGCCGCCAACGTGCCGCGGCGGCGCATCCGCACGGCGCTGCAAAAGCTCCAGGAACAGCTCCCGGCGGGGCGCCCGCTGACCGGCGTCCGCATCACCGCCCAGGATCATCACGTCGTGGTGCGCGACGGCCAGGAGGTGTGGAACCCCGAGTCCGGGCAGATCCTCCTCGACTTCCAGGTCGCCGACCTGGAACGCCAGGCATCGTCCCTGGCCCGCCATTCCCAGAGCCTCCAGGACAAGCGGGAGGCGAGCGCTCCGCCCGTCCTCCGGCAAGCTCCGGAAACCGCCGAGGCCTGGTACGCGCAGGGCTGTGATCTGGAGGCCGACGAAGACCTCGACGCAGCCATCGCCGCCTACCGCCGGGCGCTCGAGATCGACCCCGGCCTGGCGGACGCGCATCTGAACCTCGGGCGGCTGCGCCATGAGATGGGCGACCTCGCCGCGGCCGAGGAGCACTACCGGGCCGCCGCCAACGCCCGGCCGGACGAGCCGACCACCGCGTTCAACCTCGGCGTCGTGCTGCAGGACCGCGGCCGTCTCGCCGAGGCCGCTGCCGCCTATGAGCAGGCTCTCGCTCTCGACGGCCGCTTCGCCGACGCCCACTACAACCTCGCCGGCATTTGCGAGATCCTCGGCCGCCGGGAGGCCGCCTTCCGCCACCTGCGCACATACAAAACGCTGATCAACAGGTAGATTTCGAGATCGGCTGTCCGCTCTTCCCCCTTGCGGCATGCGATTCGTCTACAATCCACGCGCCATGAAGATCATCTGTGCCGTGCTCGCGCTGCTCTGCGCTCTGATCACTGGGGAGGCTCACGCCGTGGAAGGAAAGTGGACACCGCAACAGATCCTCGAGCACGATCCGCAGTGGCTGCGGAAGCTCGGGTTGGAAATTCCGCCGGAGACGCTGTGGAGCCCGGCGGGCGCCGGGCTTCTCGACGCCGCGGTCAAGGTCGGCCAGGGCTGCTCGGGCGGGTTCATCTCGGCCGACGGCCTGGTGATCACCAATCACCACTGCGCCTTCAGCATCCTGCAACAGCACGCGACGCCGGCCGACGACATCATCGCCCATGGCTTCCTCGCCCGCAGCCGGGCCGACGAGCTGCCGGGCAAGGGCATGCGCATCACCATCCCCCACCGGCAGCAGGACGTCACCGCGGAGGTCGAGGCCGCGGTGCCTGCCCGGGCCGACGATCTGGCGCGCTACCAGGCGATCGAACGCAAGAAGAAGGAGCTGGTGGCCGCCTGCGAGGCGCAGCCCAACCGGCGGTGCCAGGTGGAAGCGTTCGACGGCGGCGTCAGCTATCAGCTCATCGAAGGGCTGGAGTATCCGGACGTGCGGCTGGTCTATGCGCCGCCGCGCGCCGTCGGCGAGTACGGCGGCGACGTGGACAACTGGAGCTGGCCGCGGCACACCGGCGACTTCGCCCTGCTGCGCGTCTACGCCCGGCCGGACGGCCAGCCGGCGCCTCCGGGCCCGCAGAACGTGCCGTTCCATCCGCGCAACTTCTATCCGGTGGCCCGCCGGGGCGTGCAGCCCGGTGACTTCGTGATGGTGCCCGGCTACCCCGGCACCACGCTGCGTTCGCTGACCGCGGCCGAGATGCGCGAGCGGGCCGAACTCTACCACCCGCGCCGGGCCGCTCTCTACCGCGCCTGGATGGACATCATGGAGGCCGCCTCGGCCACCGGCGAGGCGGCGCGCATCGCTCTCGCCGACCGCCTGAAGCTGATGGCCAACCGGGAAAAGAACTCGCGCGGCCAGATCGACGGGCTGCGGCGCGGGCGGACGCTCGAAAAGAAACAGGCCGCCGAGGAGGAAGTGCTCGCTTGGGCGGCCGGGCGGCCGGATCAGCAGGCGGCGACGTCGGCGACATCGGCGCAGGCCGAGCTGGCACGGCTCATCGCCCAGCGGCGCGAGAGCTGGGAGCGCGACTTCCTGCTCGAGCAGGCGAGACAGGGCGCGAAATCGCTCGACCTCGCCCTCACCCTGGTGCGCGCGGCCGGCGAACGGACCAAGCCGGACCTCGACCGCGAGGCCGACTACATGGAGCGCGAAAAGGACCGGCTGGAGGAGCGGTTGCGGCTCGATCAGAAGCGCATCCACCTGCCCACCGAGCAGGCGCTGCTGGTCGACCTCCTCAACCGCTTCGCGGCGCTGCCGCAGGGGAGCCGCGTCGCGGCGGTGGAGACCTTCCTCGGCGCCGGGGCGCGCGACCGCTCGCCCGAGGCGGTGCGCGCCAAGGTCGCCGACCTGTTCGCCCGCACGCGCGTCAACGACGCGGACGAGCGGACGAAGATGTTCCATGAAAGCCTGGACCAGCTCCGGGCGCGCCGCGATCTGCTCCTCGACCTCGCCTTCGCGCTGGACCTCGAGCTGCGCTCCTGGAAGGAGCGCGACGACCGCTTCAAGGGCGCCGTCGAGCGCCTGCGTCCGAAGTGGCAGCGGGCGGTGATCGCCCACGCCGGCCGGCCGGTGGCCTATGACGGCAACGGCACGTTGCGGGTCAGCCTGGCCCATGTCGAGGGCTATGCGCCGCGCGACGCGGTGCGCTACGAGCCGCAGACGACGGTGGCGGGAATGGTCGAGAAGAACACCGGCGCGGAGCCCTTCGACGCACCGCGGGAGCTGCTCGCCGCGGCGCCGGCGGCGCCGGCGAGCCGCTGGGCGGACGCCCGCCTCCACGACGTGCCGGTGGGGCTGCTGAGCGACGCCGACACCACGGGCGGCAACTCGGGGAGCCCGGTGCTCAACGGGCGCGGCGAGCTGGTGGGGGTGAACTTCGACCGCGTCTGGGAGAACGTTTCCAACGACTTCGGCTACAACCCGGACGTCGCCAGGAACATCAGCGCCGACATCCGCTATCTGCTCTGGCTCCTGGAGACGCTCCAGGGCGACGCCGCAAAGCCGCTGCTCCAGGAGATGGGGGCGGGAGCGAAGTAGAGAGGTCTACCGGAGCTCAGGGGGCTCAGCCGAGCGGGCGCACTGTCTCCGGAGCTTGTGGAGCCTGGAGCGGCGGATTGCCGGCCAGTCGTGCCAGGAGGTCGAAACCGCGGGCCGCGGCGGCGGCGCGTACTGCCGCGAGAGTTTGGGCACCCTGCCGGTCGTGGCGGGCGACCTGAATCTCCCCCAGGGCGAGCCGCGCCTCGAGGGAGAGCGTGACCAGTCCGGCCTTGTCGGCTTCGGTGATGACCGAACGGAGCACGGCGAGTGGCGCGTCCGGCTCTCCGGAGGCGGACCTGACCCGCGCCACCCGGATCGAGATCGCAAGGCGGAGCACACGGTCCGTGCTCTTCTCCACCAACGCCTCCGCCCGACTCGCCATCTCCTCGGCCTCGGCCGCCGATCCGTTCCGCAAGTAGGCCTCGGCCAGTACCGCCAGGGCGGCGGCCTGCCGGCTGCGCATGCCGCGCTCGCCATACCAGGCGGCCGCGTCGCGGGCCAGGGGAACGGCCTCGGCGATCCGGCCGTCGGCGAGCGCCACACGCGCCAGGTCGACGCGCACCGCTGTCGCCCGCAAGTCTTCTCCCAGACGGGAGAATTCCCGCTGCACCGCCTGGTACGAGCTCCAGGCTCCAGCCAGGTCGCCGGCGGCCCACTGCGCCCGGCCCAGGCTCTGGAACGCCGAAGCGACGATGGACTGGGCTCCGCTCGCTTGCGCGAGGGCGAGCTGCTGCCGGGAAAGATCCCGGAATCTCGCCAGGTCGCCGGACTGATAGGCCAGCTCCGCCAACTGGCCCAGGATGCGTGCCTCCCCGAGGCGGTCGCGGACCCGCTGCGCAGCGTCCAGCGCATTTTGCAGGCGCCGCCGCGCACCGGCGAGATCCCCCTGCCGGGCGCTCACGTCGGCCATTGCGGCCAGGGAGCTCGCCTCGATGAGCGTGTTCCCGAGATCCCGCAGGATCTGGAAAGAACGGAGATAGTCTCTCCTCGCTCCCTCCAGGTCGTCCTGCAAGTCGAGAATCGCACCCCGCTGCTGGAGGGACAGGGCTTCCTCGAGGCGGCTCCCCGTCTCCCGGCTCAGCACGATCGCGCGCTCCGCGCTCTGGAGCGCGGCGGTCAAGTCGCCCTCTCCTTTCTGGATGATGGCGATCACCCTGGTCAGCCGCGTCTCCGCCAACCGGTCTCCACCCCGGACGGCCCATACGCGGGACTGCTCGAAGAGCTTGAACGCCTCGCGCAATTCACCGCGGTCCTGGAGCAGCGTGCCGAGCGTGTAGTACTGCGCGGCCATGCCGGTCGCGGTGCCGAGCTTCTGCGCGATCGCGAGAGCCTCGTGGTGAGCCGCCTCCGCGCCGTCGAGATCCCCACGGTCCTGGAGCGCGACGCCGAGGCTGGCCACCGCCATGCCGGTCACCCACTGCGAGCCGCTCCTCTCCCCCAGCCTCTTCGCCTGTTGCAATCTCGCGATCGCCTCATCCGACTTTCCGATCGTCTGAAGGGCGGTGCCCTCCATGACCATCGCCTCGGCCACCACCAGGTTTTCGCCGGATTGCGTGCCTTTGGCAATCGCGGCGGCGGCGGCCCGCCGCTGCGCGGGGATGTCGGCACGGCGATACGCAATGCGCGACTCCAGGAGATCGACCCGCGGGTCCTGTGCGGCCGGCTCGGGGAGATGACGCAGCGCGGCGATGGTCGCCTGCGCCTCCACCAGACGCCCGGCCATCATCAAGCTCACCCCGAGTTGCAGGCCATACTCGAGGTCGTCCGGAAAAAAGGACCAGAGCGAACGGTATGTCTCGCTCGCCTTCCCCCACTCCTTGCTCGCCTCCTGCAAGTGCGCCTCGATCGCCAGCCGCTCTTCCCGGGAGAGCGAGCCGGAAAGCTCAAAGGCTTTGCGCGCTTCGTCAACGGAGGGCCGGTCGTACCCGAGGACGCTCCAGGTCTGCGACAGGGCGGAGTGGATCAAGGCGGAGCTCGGGTCCGCTCGCACCGCCTCGAGCAGCAGGTCGCGGGCGGCCGAGGGATCGTAGGAGCGCAGACGGGAGATTCCTTGCGTATAGAGACGCGCCGCCTCGGGGCTCGCCGGGCGCAGGGCGCGGACCGCCTGCTCCTCGGCCTCCGAGAGGTCGGCCACGCCGAGCGCCTGGCGGAGCTTGTGGCCGGTCTTGGCGACGAGATCGAAAAGCTCCGCCTGCGGACCGATCTCCGACACCGACGCCACGGTCTCGCCCTCGGGGATCTTGAGCACCCGCAGGTCGAGGCGGATACGCCGCTCGTCCGCCCGGCCGAGGGAGAGATAGGCGCCGACGACCACCATGTCGGCGCTCAGGAACGAGTGCAGACGGTCCATCTCGCCGCGCTCCAGATGGTCGGCATAGGGCAGCGACAGGGAGCGGCGGGCGCGCAGGACGTTCTCCCCCGAGATCACCCGCACCCGCGAGCCGGCAGCCATCTCGGTGGTCAGCATCTCGGCGAGAGCCGGCGCCAGCCAATCGGCCTCTTTCTCCGCGGTGAGGTTGCGGAACCCCAGAACCGCGACCGTGGTGCGCTGCGCCGCCGCCGGCGCCGGAGCCCCCGTCTCCGGGGCCGGCATGGGAGCGGAGACCGGCTCCTGGACCGGTTCGTTCCGGTACCGGCCGCCGAGCCAGATGACGCCCACCGCGGCGAGCACGGCCAGGCCGAGGGCGACCGGGGCGAGCCGGCTCCGCCTGGGGCGCGGGGCCGGCACCGCGCGCGGCACCGGCGGCACGGCCTCGATCTCCACCGTGCGCCGGATCCCCGACGTCCGGCCCGCGGTCGAAGCCGGTGCCGGAGACGCGGACGGCGGCGACGGCGCCTCGGACGGCGCCTGACTCTCCTCCCCCGCCTCTCCCGGCTCCGGCAGGGGCACGGCGGTCAAGGCCAGGCTGTAGCCGCGGCCCGGCACGGTGACGATGAACCGCCGATCGTTCGCCCGTTCGCCGAGCGCCTTGCGCAAGGAGGAGACGTTCTGGGTGAGGTTCGCCTCGGTGACGAAGGTGTCCGGCCAGATCTTCTGGATCAGCTCCTGCTTGGTCACCACCTCGCCGGGCTTTTCGAGCAGCGCGAGGAGGATGGAAAACGCCTTGGGAGTGACCGGCACGGCTTCGCCGTTGCGCAGCAGCACGCGCCGCACCGGATCGACGACGAGCTCTGCGAGTTGCCAGCGAATCTTCAGACCTGGATTTGATGCCGGATTCATGAATCTCCCGCCGGATCCCGAGCCGCGGGGATCCAGCCTTTCTCGACTCCCTCCACACCTTCCTGGGCCTTCAGCCGGGCGGCGACGTGCCGCGCCTCCGCAGAGCGCCCCTCTTGCAAGAGTGCCTCGACGAGCACAGAAAGAGCCCTCGCCTCTTCCCGCCGCGCCTCGCGAGGCTCATACCAGGCCGCCGCCGCGCTGGCGATCCGCGCCGCCTCGGCGGGATTCTTCTCGGCGAGGGCGAGGGCCGCCAGGTCCAGGCGCGTCGCCGTCCCGCGCAACATCTCGCCGGCAGCCGCGCTGGTTTGCAGAGACTGTTCGAGCACGCTGCGGGCGCCGCGCAGATCGCCCGCGGCGAGCAGGGCCCGCCCCTGGTTCTGGAGCCCCCAGGCGATCTGCGCGCGGCTGCCGATCTCGCGGCCGATCCGCAACTGCTCGTCCGCCTCCCCGCGGGCGGCGACCGGATCGCCGGTGCGCAGCGAGAGACGGGAGAGGGCTCCCAGCAGATTCGCCATGCCAAGCCGGTAGCCGGCCTTGCGGGCGGCGGCCAGACCTTGCTCGGCCCGGCTGCGCGCGCCCGCGGAGTCGCCGAGGCGGCTGAGGACGTCCACCGACTCCACCAGCAACGGCGTGGCCGGCTCCGGATCGCGCCCACCATGCAGGGTCGCGAGCGCCTGGTCGAGCATCTGGCGCGCCTCGACGAGAGAGCCGCGCAACGCCAGGATGGTGCCGAGAGTGCCCAGCGCCTGTGCCTCATGGGAGCGGTCACCCGTCTGCCGGCTGGCCAACAGCACCTGCTCGCTCTCCTGCCGCGCCGTTGCGATGTCGCCTTGCGCCAGGTGGATGGTGGCGATCGCCTGCAGGGTCCAGACGCCGAGCGCCGGCTCGTCGATCTCGGCATACTGGGCGCGCGACCGCTCGTAGAAGAACAGGGCCTGCGCCAGGTCCCCCCGGTTCTGGTACAGCAGACCGAGGTTGAGCAGCCCGTTCCCGATCCCCGTCGCGTTGCCGATCTGCCGCGAGATCTCCAGCGCCTCCTTGTAGGGCTTCTCGGCCGCGGCGAAGTCGCCGTTGCGATAGTAGGCGATGCCGATGTGCGCATCCGACATGGCGACGCCCCAGCGGTAGCCGACCTTTGCATACAGATCGTGAGCTTCGAGGAACGGACCGAGGGCATTCAGGGGCTCGCCGGTGAACAGCGGCACGCTGCCTTCCAGCAACAGCCCGCGGCCGACGATCAGCGACTCGCCGGAACGCCGGCCCTTGGCCACCGCCGCCGTCGCGGCGCGCTCGAGGGCCGTATTGTCGCCCAGGTCGCGGGCCACCTCCGCCTCCTCGATGTCGATCCGCGGGTCGTCGCAGGCCGGCGGCCGCAGCTTGCGCAGAGCCGCCAGGGTCTCCAGCGCCTCCTGGCCGCGGCCTGCCTTCCCCAGGGCGTTGGCCAGACGCAGACCGTATTCGAGGTCGTCGGGAAAGAACGTCCACAAGGAACGGTAGGTCTCGCTCGCCTTCCCCCACTTCCGGCCGGCTTCCTGGAGTCGCGCTTCGAGCTCCAGGCGCTGCTCCCGCGACACCAGGGCGGCGAGGTCGAGCGCCTTCTGCGCCTCCGCGAGCGCGCGCGGATCGTGGCCGAGCTGTGCCCAGGCCTGGGCGAGGGCGGAATGGATCAGCGCCGAGCCTGGATCGGCCTGCGCCGCCTGGCTCAGCAGATCGCGGGCTCCCTGGATGTCGTAGGAGCGCAGCCGCGCCAGCCCTTGCCCATAGAGGCGCACCGCCTCAGGGTTCGCCAGGTGGAGCGCCTGGGCCTGCCGGGCCTCCTCCGGCGACAGGTTGTTGAGCCCGAGGCTGCGCCGCAGGTCTTTGCCGGCGGCGGTGACCAGGTCGAAGAGCTGGACCTCGGTCCCCGTCTCCACCAGCGACGCCACCGCCAGGCCCTCGGGGAGCTTCAAGACCCGCAGCTCGAGCTGGATGCGCTGGCCGGCCCCGGAGCCGACGAAGGAGTAGGAGCCGACGACGGCGAGGTCGGCGCCGAGGAGCGACCGCAGGCGGCCGAGGTCGGCTCTCTCGCCGCTCTCCGAGTACGGCAGGCTCAGGGCCTGCCGCGCCCGGGCCACGTTCTCTCCCGAAACCACCCGCAGGTTCGCTCCCGCCGACAGCTCCGTGGTCAGGATCTCGGAAAGCGCCGGGGCCAGCCACTGCACCCCCTGGCTCCCCGAAAGGTTCTTGAACCCCAGCACCGCCACCACCGGCCGCGACGTCCGCCCGCTGGGTGCCTCCACGACCGCGGCGCCCGGCGAACGCGCGGAGGCGCGGAGCCAGACAGCCCCCGCCGCGAAGAGCACCAACACGGCCGCCGTCCCGGCGACCAGCCAGACCCGGCGGCGCGGCGGCGCCGGAACGGGCGCTTCCGGCAGCGGCGCGGCCGGAGCCGGAAGCGCCACGGAGGGTGGGGGAGCCACCATCGGCAGCTCGGCGGTCTCGATCAGCCGGTGGGCCCCGCTCGCCTGCGCCGCCGGCTCGGCCGGTGGCACGGCCTCCCGGGCCACCTCGGTGACGGCGCCGATGTAGCGGTACCCCTCTCCCGACACGGTCACGATGTACCGCCGGTCGTTGGCCCGCTCCCCCAGCGCCTTGCGCAGGAAGGAGATGTTCTGGGTGAGGTTGGCTTCGGTGACGTAGGTGTCCGGCCAGA
>DATARD010000059.1:0-2104 GCA_036264355.1 Thermoanaerobaculia bacterium | reverse complement strand
AGCGGCGGCGGGGGTGCGGGAGGTGGGAGGAGACCGGCGTCTGGTGGCGTATGTGGTAGGTGGGATGGAGCCTTCGGCCGTGACGCGGAGCCTGCGGGAGCGTCTGCCGGAGCACCTGGTGCCGTCGGTGGTGGTGGGGCTTGCGTCGCTGCCGCGGACGCCAAACGGCAAGCTGGACCGGAAGGCGCTGCTCGCGGTCCCCGTCGAAGCCGCGGGAGAGATCACGGCGGTGGCGCCACGCACGCCGCTCGAAGAGCTGCTGGCCGGGGTGTGGGCCGAGCTGCTCGGGGTCGAGCAGATCGGTGTTTACGACAGTTTCTTTGCCTTGGGCGGCCACTCCCTGCTCGCCACCCGGCTGGTGTCGCGCCTGCGCGAGGTCTGCCATGTCGAGCTGCCGCTGCGGGCGGTCTTCGAGCAGCCGACCGTGGCCGCTCTCGCCGCCGCCCTGGAGCGCGGCCTCTCGGCCGGTGACGAGCCTCCGCCGGTGCGGCCGGTGCCGCACGGCGGCGGCGCACCTCTCTCTTTCGAGCAGGAGCGCCTCTGGTTCCTCGACCAGCTCGGGCCGGCGAGCCCGCTCTACAACATTCCCGTGGCGGTGGACCTGAAGGGGCCGCTGGACGTGGCGGCCCTCGGGAAGGCCTTCGAGGCGGTCGTCCGGCGCCACGAGATCCTGCGCACAGTCATTTCCAGAGCGGTCTCCGGTGCGGGCGAGGCACCGTGGCAGGTCGCGATGGCCGCGGTGCAGTGCCCCCTGCCGGTCCTCGATCTGAGCGCGCTGACCGGCGCCGGCCGCCGCGAAAAGATCGAGCGTGCCTCCGCCCAGGAGGCGGAGCGCCTTTTCGATCTAACCGCGAGCCCGCTCTGGCGCATGCTGCTGCTCCGCCTCGGGCCGGCCGAGCACCGGCTGGTCCTGACGTTCCACCACACCGTGGCGGACGAAGCCTCCCTCGCCATCTTGATCCGGGAGGTGGGGACCCTGTACGGCGCCTTCGCCGCCGGCCGGCCGACGGTGCTGCCCGAGCTTCCGGTCCAGTACGCGGACTATGCCGTCTGGCAGCGTGAATGGCTGCGCGGCGAGACCCTCGACCGGCTGCGCGCCTACTGGCGAAGCCGGCTTGCCAGCGCGCCGGAGCTGCTCCGGCTGCCCGCGGACCGCCCGCGCCCGGCACTTCCAGGGCCGGCCGGCGCCCACCTCCGGGCGGCCCTCCCTCCGGGGCTGGTGGCGGGCTTGACGACATTGGCGCGCGAGCAGGGCGTGACGCCGTTCATGACCTTCCTGGCCGCCTTCGTTGCGCTCTTGACCCGCAACACGGAGGAGCGCGACCTGCTCGTCGGAGCGCCTGCGAGCACCCGCAGCCGGGCCGAGCTCGAAGGGCTGATCGGCTTCTTCGGCAACACGCTCGTCCTGCGCTCCTCGACCGCCGGTGATCCGGCCTTCCTGGGCCTGCTGCGCCAAGTCCGCACGGCCTGCCTGGAGGCCTATGCCCACAAAGATCTCCCTTTCGCACGGCTGATCGAGGATCTGCGCATCGACCACCACCGGACCGGATCGGCGCTGGTTCAGGTGATGCTCGCCGTGCTCGACGACCTTGCCGTCCCCCCCTTCGCAGGGCTGGAGGCCCGGCTCACGCCTGTGGCGCCTCCCACGGCCAAGTTCGACCTGAGCCTGTTCATCCAGCCGGGCTCGCGCGGCCTGGAGACGGTCCTTGAGTTTTCGACGGAGCTGTTCGACCGGTCGACGGCGGAGCGCCTGCTGGGCCATTTCGAGCATCTTCTGGGCGGGATCGTGACCGATCCGTCGCGGCGTCTCTCCGAGCTGCCGTTGCTGGGCGAGGCAGAGCGGCGGCAGCTCCTGGAGGAGTGGAACGCCACCGCGGTGGAGTACCCGCGGGAGAGCCGCATCGAAGAGCTGTTCGCGGCGCAGGCGGCGCGCACGCCCGCGGCCACGGCCCTCGTCGCAGGGAGCGAGCGGCTGAGCTATGGCGAGCTGGACCACCGGTCGAACCGCCTGGCCTGGCACCTGCGCGAGCTGGGCGTCGGTCCCGAGGTCCTGGTGGGGGTGTGCCTGGAGCGGACGGCGGAGCTGGTGGTGGCTCTCCTGGCG
>DATARD010000026.1:0-54547 GCA_036264355.1 Thermoanaerobaculia bacterium | reverse complement strand
GCCTCGGCCAGAATGTAGTACCAGAGCGGAGCGTTGTCGGCGAATCTCGGCGAGACGTCGGTCAGCAGGGGGTTTTTCTTGGGGGTGTCGGCCTCGGTCGCCTTGCCGACCTTCAGCTTGTCGTTGGGGATGACGGGGAGGCACATCGCTCGCGCCACCGCCTGGCCGGAGGGGAGTCCCATGCTCACGCCGCGCAGGAGATTGCGCAGAGCGAGGGAGTGCGGAGGCGGCGCCACGGCTGCGGGCAGATCGCCCAGTGGGTTGACCAAGGACGAATCGATTTTGTACGCCGGCTGAATACGGCTCGGGTCGAACTTGGGCGGATTGTTCCCGAAATCGAAGAACAACCGCCAGTCGATGGCCCAATCCGCCGGGAACTCGTCGAAGCCCACCAGCCCGCGAATTTTGGGGTCGTTGGAGAAGATCGGGATGCGATCCAACCCGAGGCGGAGCCGGTAGAGCGGACGCACCATCGAGTGGCCGAAGCGATAGGCGGCGACCGAGAACTCGACGGGCATGAATGGGTCGTTCCGTGGAGAATAGAACCGCAGGTCGGGCTTGGCCTCGTAGATCGACTTCTTTGAGGCCAGGTGCGGCAGAATACTGTCCAGCGTCTCGCGGCCCAGGATCGTCGGCAGGAAGTCGTGAAGGACGGCCCACTGATAGTGCCAGCGGACGGTCTGCTGTGCATCGGAGATCGTCTTGGCGCCGGTGAAGTCCACGACGCGGTTGTGGAAGCGCAGGACGGACGCCTGGAGCTGCGAGACGATCACGTTTTCGTCGTTGCGGGGATCGCCGATGAGCGCGCGCTTCGGAGCGTTCTCCGGCGCAGTGCGCTGCAGGTCGCGCGCATTGGGGTCGTTCGGATTGCCGGTGAGCTTGCGCCCGAGCTGCATCTTGAGACCGCCCGGCTGGTAGAGATACGGCTGATCGTCCGGGCCGCGGCCATAGACTGAATCGAGGTCGAAGCGGGGTGTCCGGTAGTCGATGAGAGAGTTGGGATCGTTCTGCTTGTCCAGGCTGCTGGACGGGTCGAAGGTGAGGTCGTGGTCGATGAACTGGCCCAGGTAGGTGTAGCCTGCGCTGATGCCCGAGTTCTCCTCGTCGTCCGGCGGATTGGCCGTCTCCGGCGTCGGGTTCGGCTCAAAATCCGCCACCATTTTTTTGCCAGCTCCGTCAGAGCGTCCACGTCTTTCTTGTTTCGCGGGTCGAATTGCGCCGGCGGCAAGGCACGAAAGATGCGGCCGAACCGGCCCTCGAACAGGGGAGACGAGGCGACGCTGTCGAGACCACGGACGACGCCGTGATGGCGGACGGAATTGTCGGTCATGATCAGAATCTCCTGATTTCAAGGTGCTGGTTTCAAGGTGTCGTGTTCGCGTCTTCTCGAACAGGCTATCCCATAGGAAGAGACGGACGGGGGTGAAGAATTCCCGTTTTTGAGCCTGGAGACGTTTTGTTCGATCAACCGCCGAGAGCTTTGAGCAGATCGGCTCCTTTCGGGCTGCCCCAACCGGTGCAGGCGTCCCAGCCCGCCTTGGCCGAATAGGCGCCGTTGTTGCCTGCGGTGATGTCGAGGAACAGATTCTTTCCCGCCAAGGAGCCGTAGAGCAGCGGGTTGAGAAAGCCGACGGGTTTCTTGAGCTTTTGGTTCATGAGGGCGACCAGGCCGGCCCAGAGAGGCGCCACGGCGCTGGTCCCTCCGATCACGAAGTTCTGTCCATCGACGCGCACGTGGTAGCCGGTTGCCGGATCCGCATCACCGGCCACGTCGGGTACTCCACGGCCGATGTGCCCGCCCGGATTGGCCGAGGGAGGAACAGGCGCTGAGGCCTGGTAACCCGGCAGCGGGAAGGTGTCGCTCACGCCGCCTCCGGTCGCGCCCCGTGGGCTGTTCCAGACCGCCTCCTTGGTGATCGTGTTTCCGGAGGCGGTCAGCTTCGTGCCGCCGCAGGCCAGGGCAAACGAGCTCGATGCCGGAAAATCGACGTGCGCCCGGCCATCCGTTTCACCGTCTCCCGCCCCGTTGTCCCCCGAAGCAACGCAGATCGTCACTCCCAGTGCGGCGGCGGTCTGGAAGGCCTGGTCGAGTTGCTGCATCGACTGTAGCGTCCACTTGGACTCAGGGTTTCCCCAACTGATCGAAATCACCGACGGCTTGTTGGCCCTGTCGTGCAGAGCCGTGGTGACGGCGTCGAGGAATCCCTGACTGGTGTTGGGCGCGAAGTACACGGCGATCGTCGCCTTCGGTGCGACGGCGGCTGCGACCTCGATGTCGAGCATCACCTCGCCGTCGGGGCCCTCCGGGGTCGTGGGGTGGTTTTTTCCACCGTCGACACGGATCGCCTTCACGTGCGGCACCGGCAGTCCGAGCCCGGTGAAATACGTTTTGATGTCTGCGGGCCGGAAGCCACCGTCGAGCTCGATCAAGGCGATGCACTGACCCGTGCCGTCGAGGCCGGCGGGGAAGTTGTAAAGTTTCGCCAATTGGGTCGGTGTGAACGAGCCGTTGGCCTGGGCCGGCGCCACCGCTGTCGACCGGCTCCGCACGAAATGAGGCTTGGCCTGCGGACGGTCGTCGAGTCCGAAGACCCCTTCGACGATATCGGCCAGGTCGGCGGGCACGGTCACGGCACCGGTGCGGCCACGATAAGTGCCGCCGGGATGCTCGACCTGTTGCAGGCTCACTCCGAAGGCCGCGCTCATCGTCGCCACCGTCCCCGCCAGAACGACGCTCCTCCGGGCGGCGCTGACTTCCACCACCTTGAGACTGTGGGCCTGCGCGAAGGCCTCAACCTTGGCGATATCTTGCGGATCGGCGCCATGCTCGGCGGTGTACGCCTCGCGGCTCAGGTAGGTGCGCTCCTGCGGCAGCAGGTCGTCCAGGGCGCTCGTAGAAGCCAGGCTCTGCAGCGAGGTCTTCGGGCGGAGTCGAATGGTGACCTCGAGGCGCTCATCCCCAGGGGACGGACCGACAGCGTGAGAGTCGGGAACATTGGTCTTCTCACTGCCGGGGACGACGACGCGTGGACTGCTGATGGTGCTGGCGGACATGATCTGATCCTCTCGGCTTCAAGGTGCCACGATTGGCACACTCTTGGCTTTCGCCGTCTGATCGCCGTTTCTGACAGCTTGAGACGGACGCGAGAGGAAATTTCGTGCGGCTATTCTTCCGTCACCCGCACCATCGGCCGGGCCTCCCGCCGCACGGTGAGCTCGAAGACGTCCGGACGCCCGTAATGGCCGGCGACGTCGAGTTGCCAGCGCGGACCGGCGAGACGCTTCGGGTCGACCTCGGCGTAGAGGATCTCCTCGCGGTTCCGCACCGGCTCGACGAGGAATTTGCCGTCCGGATCGATGATCGTGCTGTCTCCCGGGTTGAGCCACTCGGTCTGCGGCAGGTATTTCTCTTTGAAGGCGTAGCGGTCGGGAACGTCGTCCCGCCGCATGGCGCTGCAGGCGCCGATCACATAGACGCGTCCCTCTTTGGCGATGTGCCGCAAGGTGGAGATCCACGGCTCGCCGCGGTCCCAGGTGGGCGCGGCGTAGAGCTGCACGCCCCAGGCGTAGAGGGCGTAGCGGGCGAGCGGCATGTAGTTTTCCCAGCAGACCAGCCCGCCGATGCGGCCGATCGGCAGATCGTAGGTTTCCAGCGTGCTGCCGTCCCCCTGGCCGTGGACGAGACGTTCGCCGGCGGTCGGCACGAGCTTGCGGTGGCTGCCCAGGATGCGCCCCTCGGCGTCGATATAAAGCAGGGAGTTGTAGAGCGTCGTGCCGCTCGCCTCGGTATTGCGCTCGTTGATCCCGATCGCCACCGCGACTCCGGCTTCGCGGGCGGCGGCGCAGAGGCGGTCCGTGGCCGCGCTGGGAATGCTGACCGATTGCTCCAGGAGCTCGGTGTAGAGATCGCGCAGAGCGTGCGTCTCGCCGGCCGGAATGAACCAGGCCCACAATGGATAGGCGGGGATGAAGCCCTCGGGGAAGACGGCCAGCCTGGCGCCGCGCGCGCCCGCCTCGGCGATCAGCGCGCAGGCTTTTTCCACCGTGGCGGCGCGGTCGAGGAAGACCGGCGACGCCTGGACGGCGGCGACGAGAAATGGCGATTCGCTCATGGCATCCACCTTATCTCATTGCATTCGTGACGGCGCGCACCAGATTTTCGATATCGCGCCGGTTCATCCCCTCGTGAGCTGGCAGATAGAGCAGCCGTTCGAAAGTCCGGCGGGCGAGCGCCGGTTCGGTTTCCGGCCGATCCTCCGGTGGGCTGACGACGCACAGGCTCGACGCGCCGCGCGTGGCGTCGAATCCTTGGTCCCATAAAAAACCGATCAATTTTTCCGGATCGTCCTGACAGACCGGAAAAACCCAATACGAATGCCATGCCGCCTGATCGCCCGGCCGTTCGATCGCCGGCATGCCATGGATCGCTTCCTGGGCCAGCGCGGACCGGCTCGCGATGCGGGAGCGGTCGAAGCTCTTCAGGCGGTGCGCGAGAAGGGCAAGCAGCGGGAAGGCGGGGCGCTGGCGGATCTTGGCGAAGAAACCCGCGCCGGCAAAGCCGCGCACGCTGCCGCTGATGATCGCATCATGGCTCTGACCCACAAGGCGGCAGAGCGCGGTGAACAGGGTGAAAACCGAGCGATACGAGAGGAGCTTGAGCAGGGCGTACTTGCCTGACCGGATCAGGAATCGTGACCGATCCTGGACCGGCCAGGCGGCCTGAACGGCGGCCACCCGGTCGCGCAGAGACGGATCGCGAAAGCGGAGCAGCCCGCCGGCGAGAGCGGTCGCCGTCTTGATCGGTCCGAAGCTGAACAGGCTGACGTCGCTCTCCGGATCGCCGCGGTAGCCGTCCCCGGTGTAGGCCTGGGCGCAGTCTTCGATCACCAGCAGGCCGTGCGCGCGGCCCAGGTCCAGCACCGGCGCGAGCGGCATGCGGCTGCCGAAGAGGTGCGCGACGACGATCGCCCGGCTGCGCGGCGAGACGGCGCGCGCCAGCGCCTCCGGGCAGACCGCCAGCGTATGCGGATCCACGTCGACGGGAACCGGGACGAGGCCGTGCTCGGCGACGATGCGCACCATGTCGCGGATGGTGAGCGCGGAGATCAGGACCTCGCTCCCCGCCGGCAGAGCGAGCGCCTGGAGCAGCGCGTCGAAGCCGCTGCGGACGGACAGACAGGCGAGCGCGCGGCCCGGCTCCTCCGGACACCAGGCGCTCGCCAGCCGGCGCTCCGCCGCCGTCCGGTCGCCCGGCCAGAGGCAGCAGCCGGCGCCGAACAGCAGGTCCATCCATCCGATGTCCAGGCGTTTCCGCGGGATCATGCGGAGCGATCCTACTCCAATCCCCAATCCCGGATGCCCCTCTTTCCCCTCACTGCGTGAGGGGGCTTTACATCTTTCTCCGGGTGGCGTACTCTCCCCTCATGATGTGAGGGAAGAAATGTAGGGGACAAACCATGGCAAAGACCTCTCTCGACCTGTTGCATGGGACCGTCGCGGTCCTGATCCTGAAAACTCTCACCTGGGGACCGTTGCACGGTTATGACATCTCGCGGACCATCCGCCAGCGCAGCGACGGCGCTTTGGGCCTGGAGGATGCCGCTCTGTACCAGGCCCTCCACCGCTTGGAGGCCAGAGGGTGGATCGCGGCGGAGTGGGGGCTGTCGGAGAACAACCGGCGGGCCAAGTTCTACCGCCTGACGGTGGAGGGGCGGCGGCAGCTTCAGGCCGAGCTGTCGAGCTGGCGGACCTACGTCTCGGCGGTCTCCAAGGTGCTGGAGACGGAAGGCGCGTGATCGACCGGGTGGCGGGCCGCGTCCCGGGCCGGCGGCTGTTCCGGTTCCCCTGGCGGACGGCGATCCAGGTGGCGGTGGACGTCGACGACGAGCTGCAGTTCCATCTCGACAAGATGACCCAGGAGTTGGCGGAGGAGGGCTGGCCGCCCGAGGCCGCCCGGGTGGAGGCGGTGCGCCGGTTCGGCGACCTCGAAGCAACGCGCAAGGCATGCTGCGCCCTCGACCGGGGCAAGGAGACTCAGATGCGATGGAAGCAGGCGCTCGAAGCACTCGGCCAGGATGTGCGGTTCGCCGCCCGCCAGCTCTGGAAGAGCCCGGGGCTCGCCGCTCTCATCGTGCTCACCCTGGCCTTGGGTGTGGGCGCCTCGACCGCCATCTTCAGCGTCGTCGACGGCGTGCTGCTCCAGCCGCTCCCCTACCCGCAGCCCGACCGCCTGGTGCGTGTCTTCCCGGTCTATAAAGATGGCAACAAGGACGTCTTCTCGATCCCGAATTTCATCGACTGGTCCACCGCGAGCCGCACCATCACCGCGGCGGCGGCGGTCAACACCGGCACGGTGAACCTCTCCGGCGGCGACGGCGAGCCGGAGCGGTTGCAGGGCGCTTTCGTCGGTTCTCCGTTCTTCTCGATTCTCGGCATTCGTCCCCTGGCCGGCCGCTGGTTCGCGCCGGGGGAAGACAAGCCGGATGCGCCGCGGGTGGCGGTGATTTCGGAAGACCTCTGGCAGCGGCGTTTCAGCCGCGACCGTGCCGCGCTCGGCCGGGTGGTCGAGCTGAACGGCGAGCCCTACGCGGTGGTCGGTGTCGTCGCGCACAACGACGAGCTGCCGGGCCGGACGGACGTCTGGCTTCCACTGGTGTTCTCGGGCGGGCAGGCGAAGAGCCGCGGCGCCTACTTTCTCGACGTCCTCGCCCGGCTGGCGCCAGGGGCGACCCTGGAGAAAGCGCAGGCGGAAGCGGCGGTGATCGGCAAGCGGCTGGAGACGCAGTATCCGGAAGCCAACGCGGGCTACGGCCTGAGCGCGGCGCCCTTGCACGAGATGATGGTGGGCAATCTGCGGGTGCCGCTCCTCGTGCTCCTCGGCGCGGTGCTCGCCGTCCTCCTCATCGCCTGTGTCAACGTGGCGAACCTGTTGCTCGTCCGCGCTTCCGCGCGCGAGGGAGAGGTGGCGGTGCGCACCGCGCTGGGCGCCGGCCGCGGGCGGATCGTGCGCCAGCTCCTGACTGAAAGTCTTGTTCTCGCCCTGGCCGGCGGCGCCGCCGGTGTCGGGCTCGCCTTCTGGATCACCAAGGGCCTCGTGGCCCTGGCGCCGCCGCAGACGCCGCGCCTGGGAGAGATCGGTCTGCATGCCCCGGTGCTCCTGTTCGCTCTCGCGATCACCCTGCTGACCGGCGTGCTCTTCGGATTGGCGCCGGCCCTTCAGGCGTCGCGGCCCGACCTGGTCACCGCGCTCAAGGAGGGAGCGCGCGGCTCGCGGGGCCGTGCCGCCACCCGGGCGCGCAATGTGCTGGTGATCGCGGAGGTCGCGCTCGCGGTGGTGCTCCTCGCCGGCGCCGGCCTCCTCCTGCGCAGCTTCGCCCGCCTCCAGGACGTCGATCTCGGCTTCCGGCCGCAACAGGCGGTCACCTTCCGGCTCGCCCTGCCGGACACCCACTACAAGGAAGACCCCAAGATCACGGCGTTCGTGGACCGCCTCCTGGAGAAGGTGCAGCACCTGCCCGGCGTGACCTCGGCCGGAGTGGGGGCGTATGCGATGCCGCTCAACAACAGCAACTTCACCCTGTCGTTCTCTGTCGAGGGGCGGCCTCCCGCGCCGCCCGGCCAGGAGGACGTGGCGCGGGTGGGAGTCGTGACGCCCGACTTCTTCCGCACCCTGGGCGTGCCGCTCCAGCGCGGCCGTGTCTTCAACGAGAACGACCGGCCCGGCGCTCCCCAGGTCGTCCTGCTCAACGCCGCCGCCGCGCACCGTTTCTTCCCGGGCGAAGATCCGCTGGGCAAGCGGGTCAAGCTGGGCTGGAGCCAGAACGGCAACCGGCGGGGCGGCGAGGTGGTGGGGATCGTCGGCGACTTCCGGCAGGGGGGCCTCGACAAGGCCGCCGAGCCGCAGATGTTCCTCCCCTATGGACAGGCGCCATTGAGCAGCCTGTGGGTGGTGGTGCGCACCGCCGCCGATCCCGCGGCCGTGTCCGCCGTGGCGCGGAGCGAGGTGCGCCAGGTCGACGCCACCCTTCCGCTCTTCGGGCTGCAGACCCTGACCGACCTCGTGGCCGGCTCGGCGTCGCAGGCGAAGTTCTACCTCCTCCTGCTGGGAGGCTTCGCGGCCATGGCCCTTCTGCTTGCCGCCATTGGCATCTACGGCGTGATCGCCTACGCCGTCCGCCAGAGGACGCAGGAGATCGGCATCCGCATGGCCCTCGGCGCCTCGCGCGACCGCGTGCAGGGTATGGTCGTGCGGCAGGGCTTGACGCTGGCCTGTCTGGGCGCTCTCGCCGGCCTCCTCGCGGCGCTCTTCGCCACCCGTTGGATGAAGAGCCTCCTCTACGAGATCGGCACCACCGATCCCATCATCTACCTGGCGGTGCCGCTCCTCCTCGTCGCCGTGGCCGCTCTCGCCTCCTGGGTGCCGGCCCGCCGTGCGGCGCGGACAGAGCCACAGTTGGCGTTGCGGGGGGAAGGGTAGCGCTCGGAGGGTCGGACGCCGCCGTCGACAAGGTGCGCACCCCGAGAGGGGGTGCGCACCCGTCGCGCTCAGCAGGTGTGGCAGACCGTGCAGGCGACGGTCCTGTCCGTTGTGGTTCCGGGAGCTCCCGGCTTGTGCTCGGGCTCCTGACCCAGAGTCCGCAGCGTCTCCTTCTTGAGCGACAGCATTTTCACGGTATCCATATTCCTTCTCCTCTCTGAAAGGCATGGCCGGGAGTTGGATCTCCCTCCAGCTTTCGAGAATCCGATATCGGTGGGACGGAGAGCAGCATCGCCCGGTCCCAGGCGGGCTCAGCGGATGATACCGCCGCGAGCAGGGCGAGGCCGATTCCCGCTGCGCCGTTGAGGAAACCCGGATCAGCCTTCCACCCCGGCTCTCCCTGATCGTCGACGCTCCAGGAGAGAAAGTTTGCGATCCCCTTGCCTGGGTGCTCGGTCTCGAAAGTCCGATCCACCCAGAAGCGAGCCGCGTCGCTCAGGTCAGGATCTCCGGTCGCTTGAAACAGGCGGTTGAAGAGGTGCGCGATGCCGGCGGTGCCGTGGCAGAGGCAGGCGTCCTTGGTGGCGCCAAGCTCTGTCGTCCGGGCCGCCGCACACCGGGCCGCCACGAGCGCTTCCCGCTCCCACTCCTGGTGTCCTGTCTGCCGCGCGCTGGCCAGGAGTGTCACGGCGATGCCGAGATCTCCGTAGCACCAGCTCAATCGGCTCGGCTGCGGTGCGTGGAGCGGATCGATACTGCGTGGGAACGCTGAGCCGTTCCCGGGCGGGAGCTTGTGGCCGAGAAGCCAGGAGACGGCTAGGCGCGCCAAGTCAAGGGTCTTTGCGCGTGCGACGCCGGCGGCATAGGCCGCGGAAAGAAAGCCGATCACTCCTGGCTGGCCGTGGGCGATTCCCAGATTGTAGTAGCCGGCGGGAAAGTCCCTCCGCGTCGGCTCCGGCAGCCATTCCGGCCGTGTCCACCAGGCGATCCCAGCGGGAGATTGCTCCGCGGTCTCGGCAAGCCGGATGATCACAGCCTCCACGCACGCCTCGCCCCCTGACCGCGGCAGCCTTTCGAGCCCATAGACGCCGAGGCCCACCAGACCGTGAAGCAGGTCGAACGAGCGCTCCCAGCGCGCCCCCTGGAGCTCTGCGGAGACAGACTCGGCGATCTCCTTTCCCGGATCTCCCAGGAGCGGATCGAGAATGCGGTCGCGCAGATGCTCGACGGCCCAGGCGACGCCGGAGAAGCCGGTGTAGAGGCCCGGCGGCACGACGGTTTCGCCGATCCCGTCAATGGCATGCCCAAGAGCCGCAAGGGCAAGATCCTTGTCCTCCTTGCGGCCGAAAGCCAGGTGGAGGTACGCGAAGAAAAGAGCGATCCCGGTGTCGCCGTCGAGGAGAGAGAATCCCGCTGATCCGGCAACGTCTCGGTGTGAGAGGACGGATCGCAGCTCGCTTGCAATCTTCTCGATCGTCGCGAGAGCCCGGTCCGCAGCCTGCCCGGAGAGGAGAGGGCGCCAGCCGTCCGTGTCGCCTGCCATAGCGCCTCCGTGTGCGCCACCCTACCGCAACCAATCCTCCAACTGCGCCCGTGAATCCGTCGAGGCGTCCCGGTATTTGACGATCACAGGGGTGTAGAGCGACAGGCCCCAGTCCTTGCCGGCGCCGCGGGTGACGGCTCGCGAGCCGGGGACGACGACGGCTTCTTCGGGGATGATCAGCGGGCCGTCTTCGGAGGCGCGGTGGATGGTCTCTCGGACCAGGTCGTAGACGGGGGTCGAGCGGGTGAGGATGGTGCCGGCGGCGAGGACGGCGCGGCGCTTGACGACGGTGCCTTCGTAGACTCCGCAGTTGCCTCCCACCAGGACGTCGTCCTCGACGATCACCGGCAATGCTCCCACCGGCTCGAGCACTCCGCCGAGCTGCGCCGCCGCGGAGAGGTGGACGCGCTGGCCGACCTGGGCGCAGCTTCCGACCAGAGCGTGCGAATCGATCAGGGTGCCGTCGCCGATCCAGGCTCCGGTGTTGATGTACATCGGCGGCATGCAGGTGACGCCGTGGCCGAGGTAGACGCCGTCGCGGATGGAGGAGCCGCCGGGGACGATGCGAACGCCCGATCCGGCGTCGAGGTGGCGGAGCGGATAGGTGGATTTGTCAAAAAAGGGGAGCGCCGCCGGACTGGTGCCGACCGTCAGATCGACGATCGAGCCGAGCCGGAAGCCGAGGAGGATGCCCTTTTTCACCCAGGCGTTGACCCGCCAGCCGGCGGGTGCGGCCGGATCGGGCTCGGCGGCGCGCACGGCCCCCTGGTTGAGCGCTTCCTTGAAGCGGGCGAAGACTTCGTGGTCGGCGCTCTGGTAGGCCGCGGGCCGCGCCGCGAAGAGGAATTCGATCGCCTCGCGCAAGGCGGTGATCTCAGGGAGCTCGGCGGCCTCGGCGGTCTCAGCGGTTTGCTCAACGGGCAAGCGAGGCCTCCGCGGGCGAATCCGCCATGGTCGGGATCAGGCCGAGATCGAGCAGCACGCGCTCGATCTTGCGCAGGCTCTCGGGACGCGGACCGACGACCGGCAGACGGTAGACCGGCTCCAGGAGATCCATCATGGCCATGGCCGCTTTCACCGGACCGGGGTTCGATTCG
Organism: Thermoanaerobaculia bacterium; assembly: GCA_036264355.1. GTDB lineage: Bacteria > Acidobacteriota > Thermoanaerobaculia > Multivoradales > UBA5704 > UBA5704. Next base: position 43,431 of record DATARD010000026.1, on the reverse strand, counting down.
ATGAAATTGATCTCCATCAGCGGATGCAGGCGCCGGTGCACCTCGACGGCCCCCGGGAAGTCGCCTTCCAGGCAGAGCGAGGTCAGGCGGGCCATGGCGAACGGCACTTCGTTCGAGACCACGGAGATGATGCCGACGCCGCCGAGCGCGATGAGCGGCAGGGTGATGGCGTCGTCGCCGGAGAGGACGGCGAAGTCCTTGGGCACCACCTGGAAGATCGCCGACATCTGCGAGATGTTGCCCGACGCCTCCTTGACGCCGATCACCGTCTCGATCTGCGCCAGGCGGGCGAGGGTCGGCGGATCGACGTTCAGGCCGGTGCGGCCGGGGACGTTGTAGACGACGAGCGGCAGGCGGGTGGAGCGGGCCACCGCGCCGTAGTGCTCGACGAGGCCGTCCGGCGTCGGCTTGTTGTAGTAGGGCGTCACCACGAGCAGGCCGTCGGCGCCCATGGATTCGAGATCCTTGGCGAGCGCGACGACCTCGCGCGTGTTGTTGCCGCCGGCGCCCGCGAGCACGGGTACCTTGCCCTTCGACTCCTCCAGGGTGATCTCGACCACCCGCAGATGCTCCTGTCGGGTGAGGGTCGGGTTTTCCCCCGTGGTGCCGCAGGGGACCAGGAAGTGGATGCCCGCTTCGATCTGCCGCCGGATCAGCCGGCGCAGGGTCTCTTCGTCGAGCGACAGGTCGGTCTTGAAGGGTGTGACGATCGCCGTACCGCAGCCTTGGAACATGGCTTTGCCCTCGATCCTCAGGATTGGATGACCTCTTCCCACACCGTGCTGAACTCGTAGACACCTCTACGGCCCAACATCCAACGCGCTGCGCGCAAAGCCCCCTGCGCGAAGCCGGTGCGGTTGCGCGCGCGGTGCTCCAGGAGGATGGTATCAGCCTCGGAGTCGAAACCGATCTGGTGCGTGCCGGGAATGGCGCCGGCGCGGTTGCTCGCCACGTCGATGGGCCGGTCGTAACCCGCCGCGGTGAGCACGCGCTGGATCTCTTTGAGGGTGCCGGACGGAGCGTCTTTCTTCATCCGGTGATGGATCTCGTAGAGCCAGGCGTCGTAGGACTCGACCCCGGCGAGCAGCCGGGCGGCGGTCTCGGCGAGGCGGTAGAAGACCTGCACGCCCACCGAGAAGTTGGCGCCGTAGAGGAGACCCGCCCCGCGCTCAGACAACGATTCGACGTGCGCGCGGAGCCGCGGCAGGTCGCTCTGCCAGCCGGTGGTGCCGACGACGACGGGCACTCCCAGGCCGGCGAGGCGCTCGACGTTCGCGGCCACGGCGCCGGGGACCGAGAAGTCGATGGCGACCTCGATGTCCCGGAGGGCCTCGGCGGTGAGGCCGCTGCCGCCGGGATTGCTCTTGCCGTCCAGCTTGAGGGCCACCGCGAAACCGTGAGCCGGCGCGAGATCCTCCAGCATCCGTCCCATCTTGCCGTAGCCGAGCAGTGCCAGGCGGTGCACGGTCTCGCTCATTCCACCACCTCCCCGGGATGATCGGCGAAGAGCCGTTCGTGGAGCGCCGCGAGCGCGACGCCGGCCGTCTCTTCGCTCACCAGGCAGCGGATGCACGGAGCGGCGGCTCCCTCGACGACCAGGCGCGGGTCCATGCCCTCGGCGGCCTGGAGCACTCGCACGACGAGGTCCTGATTCGTCGCCAGATCCTCGGAGACCAGGGTGATCACCGTCCGGCTCGGCGCGAAATGGACCGCGCCGGCATGCCCGAGCGCGCTGTGGATCTCGAACAGCCGGTCCTCGCGATCCAGCGCCAGCTCGATGCCCTGGTTGTTCGTGCCGAGCACCAGGAGCGCCGGGCGGAAGCGGTCGACCACCTCCAGCACGCCGGCGAGAAAGGTGGCCCGTTCCGTTCCGGCCGGCGCCTGGACGAGGATCCGCCGCGCGTTGTCACGGCAGGTGATGGACTTGATGGCCGGCGCGGCGGAGCGGTTGCGCTGGCCGATCACCGTCCCCTCGGCGGCGCTCTCCAGGTGCGGGCTCCAGGAGCTCAGGATGCGGATGGGGACGCCGGCCCGGCTGGCCGGGCCGAGCGTGCCGTAGTGCGGCTTCTTCGCGCCGGAGCAGGACAGCTCCAGCGCCTCGGCGAAGGAGAGGGTGCGCACCTTGCGCGCGCCGGCGACCTGGCGCGGATCGGCGGTCATCATGCCGTCGACGTCGGTCCAGATCTGCACCTCCTCGGCGCCGAGCGCGGCGCCGACGATCGCGGCCGAGAAGTCCGAGCCCTCCTTGCCGAGCGTCGTCGTGACGCCGTCCACCGTGGCGCCGACGTAGCCGCCGACCACCGGAATCCGTCCGGCGGCCAGGTGCGGCAGGAACACCTTGCGCATCCGGGATTCGGTCTCGTCATAGATCGGCTGCGCGCGGTTGAAGGAGTCGTCGGTGACGAGCACCTGGCGGCAGTCGATCCAGGGCGCTTCGACGGCGTCCGCGCCGGAGCGGCCGAGGGCGAGCGAGAGGATCGTGCTCGACAGAAGCTCGCCGAACGCCGCCATCTCGTCGGCCGAGCGCGGGGTCAGCCGCCCTTCTTCGGCCACACGCTCGATCGCGGCATGCAGCTCTTTGAACCAGCGGCCGATCATGGTGTCGAGCAGGCGGTGCCCGGCGTCGGGCACCACGGCATGCGCGACGCCCAGGTGGTAGCCGCGCAGCTCCTCGAAGATCGCCCAGGCAGTCGGCAGGTCGAGATCGCCCGCCGCCGCGGCGTCGGCGCACTTGAGCAGTCGGCGGGTGGTCTTCGCCATCGCCGACACCACCACCACCGGCCGCCGGTGGCGCAGGCCACGCACGATCCCCACCACCCGCTCGATCGATTCGGCGCTGTCGACCGAGCTGCCGCCGAATTTGAGGACGATCATGATGTGGGGAGCAATCCCTCGCTGTGCATCAGCTCAGCATTCAGAACCGCCGCGCCCGCCGCGCCGCGGATGGTGTTGTGCGAGAGGGCCACCAGCTTGTAGTGGAAGACCGGGCACTCCCGCACCCGGCCGACCGACGCGGCCATGCCGTTCTCCAGGCCGGCGTCCTTGCGCGTCTGCGGCCGGTCCGGCGCTTCCATGAGGTGGACCGGGCGGCGCGGCGCCGTGGGGAGGCCGCGCTCCTGCGGCAGGCCACGGAAGCCGGCGAGAGCGGCCAGCAGATCCTTGAGCTCCGGCTTGGTGGTGAATTCCAGGCTGGCGGTGACCAGGTGGCCATCGACCGTCGGCACCCGCGTGCAGGTGGCGCTCACCGTGAACGGCAGCGGCCGGATGGTGCCGGCATCCCCCTCCAGGTCGCCGAGGATCTTCTGCATCTCGCTCTCCACCTTCGGCTCCTCGCCGCCGATGTAGGGGACCACGTTGCCTAGCGCGTCGAGCGACGGCACGCCCGGATAGCCGGCGCCGGAGACCGCCTGCAGGGTGGTGGTGATCACCCGCTTGAGCCCGAACGGCTTGAGCGGTGCGAGCGCCATCACCAGCGTCACCACCGCGCAGTTGGGATTCGTCACCACCGCGCCGCTCCAGCTCCGCTTCCGGCGCTGCACCGGCAGGAGACGCAGATGATCGGGATTGATCTCCGGCACCAGGAGCGGCACGTCCTCATGCATCCGAAAGTGGCCGGAGTTGGAGACCACGATGTGGCCCGCCTGCGCGAACGCCCCCTCGATCTCGCCGGCCAGCGAGCCGCTCATCGACGAGAAGACCAGCTTCGGGCCGCGGCCGGGCACGCACTCCTCGACCATCCGCTCGGCCGCGTCCGCCGGAGCCTGCCCTTCGAGCTGCCATGCGGTCGCCTCACGGTAGCGCTTCCCCGCGCTGCGGTCGCTGGCGCCCAGCCAGGTGGCGGTGAACCACGGATGGTTCTCCAGGACCTGCAAGAAGCGCTGTCCCACCATTCCGGTCGCCCCCAGGATCCCCACCTCGATCTTCCCGCCCTTCGTGTCCATAAAATCCTTTCGCCCTCAGGCGTTGGTCTGCAAGCGCCGGACCATCTCCTGGTACAGCCGCACCGCCGCGGTCAGCTCCGCCTTGGCCACCCGCTCGTGCGGCGTATGGGCCGCATGGATGCTCCCCGGCCCGAGCAGGAACGGCGCCCCCCAACTCGGCAGCCGCGGGATGTCGGAAGTGTACTTGACCACGGTGGTCTCGAATCCAGGAAGCGAGCCGAGCCGCATCGCCCGCGTCTCGCGCGTTTCCGCGATGCGCACCCCGTCGATCGCCGCGACCGCCGCCGCCAGCTTCTCCTTCAGCTCCGCCGTGTCGCCCACCGTGCGGATCATCACCTCGGCGCCCGCCGCGTCGGCGACCACATTGGGAGCGCGCCCGCCGCGGAGCGTGCCGATGTTGAGCGTCGTCTCGCCGAGCACCGGATCGCCCGGCAGCGGCACCTCGCGCAGCCGGGCAAGGGCGGCAAGCAGGCGATCGATCGCCGAAACGCCCAGCTCCGGATACGCCGAATGCGCCGCCGTGCCCTCCGCCTCCACCTTTAGATAGAGCGCGCCTTTCGAGCCGAGGGCCAGGCGGTTCTCCGTCGGCTCGCCGTTGATCAGGAAGCGCGACCCGCGTGCCAGCCGCCCGGCCATCCGCTCGGCCACCTGAGCGCCCGCGCTGTCGGTCTCCTCGCCGACCACGAACAGCAGGCCGAAGCCGCGCGTCCCGCCGGCCAGCATCTCCGCCGCCGCGGTGAGCATCGCGGCGATGATCCCCTTGGTGTCGCAGGCGCCGCGGCCGTGGATGTGGACGCTGTCCTCGAACGATGGGAAAAACGGCGGCACCGTATCCATGTGCGTCGACAGCACCACCGCCGGCTCTCCCCAGGCGGCGAAGACGTTGAACCGATCCGCCGCCACCGGCATCCGTTCCACCGTGCCGCCGCTGAGGCGGCTCAGATGCTCGAACAGGAAATCGCCGATCCGCCGTTCGGAGCCGGTGACCGAGTCGATGTCGATCAGGGAGCGGGTGAGCTGGAAGAGGTCCATGGGATCAGGCCGTTGACGGGCAGGAGCCCGCCCGCTCGGGCGAGCTCCTGGGTTCCTCGGCTCAATAGTGGGTGGTGATGCAGCAGTCCTCCCCGCTGGCGGTACGGCTGATCGGCGGAAATTGAGAGCCACCGAGCACCTCTTTGAGGCCTGCATTCTCCAGATGACGGACGGTCTCGCGGTTGAGGGTCAGCTTCTTCTGTGTCTTCTTCATCGCGGTCTCCTTTCGGGAGAGGGTTTCCTGCCCAATTCTATGGGTGCCTGCCGCCAGGCAAATGGAACAGTAGAATAGCCGGCCTCTCGGAGAGGTGTCCAATGCAGGATCTCGACCATCTCAATCATCTCGATCGGCGCGTCCGGCAGCAGGTCTACACGGAAGTGCTCGCCACCGCCGCTGGTGGGACGACATCGTCTACACCTGAAAGACCATGCTCCTCTTCCGGTCGGAAGAGCACGCCGAGCGCTGGTGCACCACCTGGAAACACCCCTTCGCTGGAACCCTCTCGATCGACGTAGGATGGAGGCTCGCGCAAGCCTGGCACGGTCCCGACCGGCGTGAACCGGAGTGGCGCCGCAAGACCCTTGAAGAGACCGAAGCCCTCTTCGCTGCTCTCGGGCTCACCGGGCCCTTCTGGGAGCTGCGCGGATAGCAAGCTTCTCAAACATCGGTTGGGCGCCGATGTAGCCAATCAGCCCCCCCGGCGTCTCGATCCGAAATCGCCGGGGACGGCTCTGCAACTCGTCAGTGTCCGAAAACGTCCGCCATGCGTTCGGCGGTGAGGACGCGCTCGATCCACTCCATCAGGTGCTGCGGATCGGCTGCCGCGACCTGGGCTCGAGTGCGGTCGTCGAGGTCTCCAAACCGGACCTCCAATAGATGCAGGAGGACGTCGCGACGTTCCTCCGCTCTACCCCTCTGCAGTCCCTTCTCTTCAATCTCTTTGTTCCACTCTTCAACGGATTCGAGCAGCATGGTTCTGAACTCCTCCAGGTTGACCAGCTCCGGGATCTCCTCTTCGGCTCTTCCGGCGAGGAGGACGCGCCGTATCCACACCACAAACGCTCGCCGCACGCCGCCTTCATCAGGACCGGGGAGCGCGGCGACCAGATCGCCGATGATCCCTTCCAGCTCCTCGCGGCTGCGTCCTCTCTCCAAGCGGATGAGGAGCGCGACGAGGTTGTGACCCTGGAGATCGGCCTCCTCGCAGGCTTCCATTTCAAGGAGGAGGTACCAAAACCTCGGGATGAAAGCCGCCAGCGGTCCGTCGATCCCGCGGATCAGCTCGGCGAGCTCCTGGGGAGCCCGCCAGCGTGCCTTCCCATTGTAAACGACGATCGAGAGGACCAGGGGGAGCAACCCCTCGGGCGTCAGGCCGCCCTGCTTGAGGAGATGCTGGAAGAAGAGGCCCTGGTAGACGGACTTGCGCAGGGCCATGAAGCGCTGAGGCTCCGATTGAAACTCGACGAGCACGTAGATGGCGACCGGGGCGTCGCGAAACCTCACGCGCCAGCCGACGTCACCGTCGCGGCTTTCGAGGTCGTCGGAGACGTGCGCGGTGCCGACGCGTTCGAGAGTGGAGAAGTCGAGGTCGTCGACCCAGGGCTCTCCGCGGCCGATGAAACGGCGGATGAGGTCCTCCATCAGACGGGGTTGCCCGAACAGAAGCCGGAAGCTGCGGTCGTGCTTTTTCAAGGGCAGAATTCCTCCTGCCCATATAAAAGACGGATTTTGGCCCGCCGATCTCACACGAATCTTGGGCCGAGTGGTGCTCACGCAGTGGGCAATCGGCGGTAAACAGCGGCAGTCATAGGGGCTTCGGCGTTTCGGCCCGGGACGGCCATTTTCCGGAATGATCTCCCGCCCCAATCCTGTTAGACTCTCTGTGTTCCGCCCCTTCACCGCCCCTGGGGAGACCTTCTGACATGCCGCTCGAGACCTTCCATCCCGCCGTCGCCTCCTGGTTCTCCAAACGCTTTGGTGCGCCGACGGAGCCGCAGGTCAAGGCTTGGCCGGAGATCCGGGCCGGACGTCATACGCTGATCGCGGCTCCGACCGGATCAGGCAAGACGCTGGCGGCGTTCCTGGCGGCGATCGACGATCTCGTGCGCATCGCGCTGACCGACGGGCTGGAGGACGAGATCCGGGTGGTCTATGTGTCGCCGCTCAAGGCGCTGTCGAACGACGTGCAGCGGAACCTGGAGGAGCCGTTGGCCGGCATCCGGGCGGAGCTGGCGGCGCAGGGGTTGCCGGATGCGGACATCCGCACCCTGGTGCGGACGGGCGACACGCCGGCGGCCGAGCGGACGAAGATGACGAAACGGCCGCCGCATATTCTGGTGACCACGCCGGAGTCTCTGTTCATCCTGCTCACCAGCGAGAGCGGACGGCGGATGCTCCAGAGCGTCCGCTCGGTGATCGTGGACGAGATCCACGCCGTGGCGGACGACAAGCGGGGATCGCATCTGGCGCTGTCGCTGGAACGGCTGGAGGCGCTATCTAATAAGGTGGGCGGACGGCTGACGCGGATCGGGCTGTCCGCCACGCAGCGGCCGATCGAAGAGGTGGCGCGGTTTCTGGTCGGCACGGCGAACGTGGCGGAGGACGGCACACCGCGGTGCTCGATCATCGACAGCGGCCATGGGCGGACGATGGACCTCGGCGTCGAGATGCCGCGCTCGCCGTTGGAGGCGGTGACCTCACACGAGGTGTGGGACGAGATCTACGACCGCCTCGCCGAGCTGGTCCGCGAGCACCGCACGACGCTGGTGTTCTCCAACACGCGGCGGCAGGCGGAGCGGGTCACCCGCTTCCTCGCCGACCGGCTGGGGGAGGACAAGGTCGCCGCGCACCATGGGAGCCTGGCCAAGGAGCGGCGGCTGGAGTCCGAGCGGCGGCTCAAGGAGGGCGAGCTGTCGGTGATGGTGGCGACCGCGTCGCTGGAGCTGGGGATCGACATCGGCTCGGTGGATCTGGTCTGCCAGCTCGGCTCGACGCGCTCGATCGCCGTCTTCCTGCAGCGGGTCGGCCGCTCCGGCCATCATCTGGCGGGACTGCCGAAGGGGCGCATCTTTCCGCTCACCCGCGACGAGCTGATCGAATGCGCGGCGCTGCTCGACGCGGTGCGGCGCGGCGAGCTGGACCGCCTGATCATCCCCGAGAAGCCGATCGACATCCTGGCGCAGCAGATCGTCGCCGAAGCGGCGGCGGAGGAGCAGGGGGAGGACGAGCTGTTCGCCCGCATGCGGCGCGCCTGGCCGTACCGGAACCTCACCCGCAAGGAGTTCGACGAGACCGTCGAGATGCTGTCGACCGGCTTCACCACCCGGCGCGGCCGGCGCGGCGCCTATCTCCATCACGACGCGGTGAACGGACGCCTGCGGGCACGCAAGGGAGCGCGGCTGACCGCGATCACCTCCGGCGGCGCGATTCCGGACACGGCGGACTATCAGGTGGTCCTGGAGCCGGCGGGTATGCCGGTGGGCACGGTGCACGAAGATTTCGCGGTCGAAAGCTCGCCGGGCGATGTGTTCCAGCTCGGCAACGCCTCGTGGCGCATCCTGAAGGTCGAGCCCGGCCGGGTGCTGGTGGAAGACGCCAAGGGGCATCCGCCGTCGATCCCCTTCTGGCTGGGCGAGGCGCCGGGGCGGACCGACGAGCTGTCGATCGCGGTGTCGCGCCTGCGCGCCAACCTCGGCGAGATCCTGAAGACCGGCGGCCGGCCCGCCGCGGTGGACTGGCTCCTGGACGAGCTCGGGCTCCCCCTCGTCGCGGCGACGCAGATCGCGGACTACCTCTCGGTCGCGTTGACCGCTCTCGGCGCGCTGCCGACCCGCGAGACGCTGGTCGCCGAGCGCTTCTTCGACGAGGCGGGCGACATGCACATGGTGATGCACGCGCCGTTCGGCAGCCGCTTGAACCGCGGCTGGGGGCTCGCGCTCCGCAAGCGCTTCTGCCAGACCTTCAACTTCGAGCTGCAGGCGGCGGCGACCGAGAACGCCATCATCCTCTCGCTCGGACCGACGCACAGCTTCCCGCTCGAAGACGCCTTCCGCTTCCTGCATTCGAAGACCGTGCGCGGGGTGCTCGTCCAGGCGCTGCTCGACTCGCCGCTGTTCGGCGTGCGCTGGCGGTGGAACGCCAGCCGCGCGCTCGCCCTCCCGCGCTGGCGGGGCGGCCGGCGGGTGCCGCCGACGCTGCAGCGCCAAGCGTCGGAGGATCTGATCGCCGTCGTCTTCCCGGACCAGCTCGCCTGCCTGGAGAACATCGTCGGCGAGCGCGAGGTGCCGGAGCATCCGCTGGTCGACCAGACGGTGCGCGACTGTCTCGAAGAGGCGATGGACATCGAAGGGCTCGAAGCGCTCCTCGTCCGCCTGGAGAAAGGCGAGCTGGAGCTGGTGGCCCGCGACGTCACCGAGCCGTCGCCCCTGGCGCACGAGGTGCTGACCGCGAATCCATACGCCTTCCTGGACGGCGCGCCGCTCGAAGAGAGGCGCACGCAGGCGGTGATCCTGCGCCGCTGGCTCGATCCGGAAACCGCCGCCGACCTGGGCGCGCTCGACGCCTCCGCGATTACCCGCGTCCGCCAGGAAGCCTGGCCCGAGGCGTCGACGCCGGACGAATTGCACGACGCGCTGCTCACTCTCGGCTTCATGACAGCGGACGAAGGGAAGCGCTCCGGCTGGGAGCCGTTGTTCCATCGCTTGGCCGGAGAACGGCGTGCTGCCGTCGCTTGTCTCCCCTCTCCCGGGGAAAGGGAGGGGGGAGCCGGGAGAGGGGCTGGGGGTGAGGGCCTCTGGGTGGCGGCGGAGCGGCTGCCGCAGCTTCGCGCGCTCCATCCGGCGGCGCCGTTGTCTCCCGAAATCGCGCCGCCCGGCCGTTTCGCGGCACGTGTCTGGGGTGACGACGAAGCGCGCGTCGAGCTGGTCCGCGGCCGGCTCGAAGGGCTGGGACCGACCACCGCGTCCGCGCTCGCCGCGAGCCTGGGCATCAAGCGTACCGGTGCCGAAGCCGCGTTGGCGGCGCTCGAAGGCGAAGGCTTCGCGATGCGCGGCCGGTTCACACCGGGGCTGACCAAAGAGATGGAGATCGAATGGTGCGAGCGGCGTCTCCTGGCGCGCATCCACCGCTACACGCTCGACCGGTTGCGCAAGGAGATCGAGCCGGTGCCGCAGGCCGATTTCATCCGCTTCCTCCTGGCCTGGCAGCGGCTCGATCCGGAGGAGCACGCCGAAGGGCCGGAGAGCCTGGCCGCGATTCTCGCCCAGCTCGAAGGGTTCGAAGCGGCGGCGGCGGCATGGGAAGGGGAGATGCTGCCGGCGCGGATGAAGGAATACGATCCGTCGTGGCTCGACGCCCTCTGTCTTGCCGGCCGCTGGGTGTGGGGCCGCGCCGCGCAGCCGCCGGTGACCACTGCGGGTGCGCGCCGCACCGGCCCGGTGCGCGCGACGCCCATCGCCCTCCTCGGCCGCCAGAGCGTGCGCACCTGGCGCGAAGCCGCCGCCGGCCAGCCGGCGGATCTCGAGCTGTCCGCCGACGCGCGCTCCGTCCACGACTATCTATCGACCAGCGGCGCCTCCTTCTTCGGCGAGATCGCGGACGGCGCCGGCCTGCTCCACACCCAGGTGGAAGTCGCCTTGGCCGAGCTGGTCGCCTGGGGACTGGTGACCTCCGACAGCTTCACCGGCCTGCGCGCGCTCCTCGTGCCGGCGCACAAAAGGCCGTCGATCGATCGCGCCGGAGCGCGCCGCGGCGCCAACTCCGTCTCCCTCTTCGGCATGGAAAACGCCGGCCGCTGGTCGCTCCTCCGTCCCGGCGCGCGCGGCGAGACCGGCGCCTCGCACGAGACGATCGAAGCGATCGTCTGGACCCTTCTCCGGCGCTATGGAGTCGTCTTCCGCCGCTTGCTGGAGCGGGAAACCCTGCTGCCGCCCTGGCGTGAGCTGGCGCCGGTGCTGCACCGGCTGGAGGCGCGGGGGGAGATCCGCGGCGGCCGATTCGTCGACGGCTTCTCCGGCGAGCAGTTCGCCCTGCCCGAAGCCGTCGGCCGTCTGCGCTCCATGCGCAACCGTCCGCGCAAAGGCACCCTCATCTCCGTCAGCGCCGCCGATCCGCTCAACCTGGTCGGCATCGCCACCCCCGGAGACCGCCTCGCCGCGCTCGCCGGCAACCGTCTCCTCTATCGCGACGGCATCCCCATCGCCGTCCTCGAAGGCCGCGAGCCGCGCTTCCTCGTCGATCTGGACGCCGCCACCCGCTGGCAGGCCCAGAACGCCCTCATCCGCCGCTCCGTGGCGCCGAAGCTCAAGGCATATCTGGGACGGTCGGCGTAGGGCGACTGTCCGCCCAGACTCGTTGAAACTTTGTGGCCGGGTTGCAGCTCACAGGCGTCTTCGGATCGCGAGCCCTCGCCTCCGGGTCGCAGGGTCCTACCTCCAGGTTGCAAGGTCCCGCCTCCGGATCGCAAGGTCTCGCCTCCGGATCGCGAGTCCTCGCCTCTCGGTCGGGAGGTTCCGCCTCCGGATCCGAAGGCCCCGCCTCCAGGTTGGGAGGTCTCGCCTCCAGGTTGGGAGGTCTCGCCTCCGGATCGGAAGGTCTCACCTCCAGGTTGGAAGGTCCCGCCTCTCGGAGCGGAAGGTCCGCATCTGGAGGCGGGAGGTCCGCATCTCGAGGCGCGGGTCCCAGACCTTGAGGCGGAAGTCCCGCACCTCGAGGCGGGGGTCTCCGATCTCGAGGCGGAAGGTCCGCACCTGGAGGCGGGAGGCTCAGACCTTGAGGCGAAGGGTCCGCCCTGCGGTGCGGATGTCTCAGAGCTTGAGGCGGAAGGGTCGCATCTCGGGGCGCCTGCGTCCGAGCTTGTTGCGCGAGGACCGGACGCCGCCGGAGACGGTTCAAAGTTGCCGGCGCGGAAGCTCGGGCGCTGGATCGAGGCCGAGGACCAGGTGCCAATAGGCCCAGGAGCGGGGATCGAAAAGACCTGGCGGCGGATCGGCCAGAACTTTCCGTAGCGCGTCGTCCGCGAAGTGGCGTCGCGTCGCGACGACATCCTCAGCGGTGCCATAGACCATGACCTGGGCCAGAAAGCGCTGCGGGTCCACCAAGGCTTCCTGCGGCGTCTTCCACCAGACCAAGCGGGCTGCAATGCTTTCCAGGTCCGTCATGGCAGCAGCCCTCCGGGCAACGGATCGATCTCGGGAACCCGGCTGAGATCAACCGCCTGAACCGCCGCAACCAGACGAGCCCGAACCGCCGCGGGCAGAGAGGCAAGATCGCCGTCCGCAAAGTAGCTCAAGGCTTTCAGACTGAGGAGAGGGTTGAAACGCGATCCGAACACGGCCCGTGCCGCGCCGAGAGCACGGCTGAGGTCGATCCCCTCCTCCAAGAGGCGGCTGACGTCGACATAATCCTTCGCCTCAGCCCGGTCCTGGACAACTCTGACCTTGGTCGCCGCTAGATCGAGAAGGGAGGCGACGGAGATGCCAGCCCCTTCCGCCAGATCCGGATCGACAACGCGGCGAAGGCTCAGCCCACCGAAGAAGGAGACCTTCACCGGTCCGTCCCGATCGACCGTAGACACGAGCGTGTTCGGAGAGGATTGAAGGCGGACGCCATCCCGCAGAAACGGGATGCGCCTCTCGAGATCGTCGGGACGGAATTCCTCCTTCGAGAAGAAGTCGAAATCCTCGGAGATTCTGTGACCCAGCCGAAGGGCCAATGCGGTTCCACCGTAGAGGACGAAGCCCACTGGCACGGTGGAAAGCTCGGGCCAGAGCCTCCGCTGAGCCGCGGGAAGCTTTTCGAGGTCAGGTCTCAGCATCGAAACCAGCATACTCACTCCCCGTGTCAAGCGCCACGGCTCAGCGGCCCTCACGGGGCGAAGGGCTTCAGCGCGGTTGCGAGGCGGCCGATGTTGATGAGTCCGCTCCGTGCTCCGCAGAACGACTGGAGGGAGCGAGGCGCAGACTGGAGGAAGCGAGCGGCGAACCGTCGAGGTGCTCTCAGGGCGTCTGGAGGGCGACCGATGGAAAATAGGTTCGGAAACGTCCCTCGTCGGCCGTCGCGAGCGGCCAACCCATGACCTGGGCATGGCCACCGATGAAAAAATCGGGCAGCGGGAGCGAGGGCGCGTCACGACCGGATTCCGCGCGCCGGCGCTCCCGGTACTTCAGATAGGCTTTGGTGCATGGTTCTGCGACGGCCGCGGGGACATCAAGAAGGGTGATGCCCCAACTCCGAAGCCGATCGGCAACGGCTTCCGGTTCGGCATCCCCCACGCAGATCTCCGCGAGGCTGACCGCATTGACCGCCGCTCCGTCCTGCGACACCGCCGTGGCGATCGTATGCTGAGCCCATTCGAGGAAGGGCGACCCATCGGTGGAGGCGTAGATCAGGACGTTCGTATCGAGAAGGATCATGGCTCCCGGGTCACGGCCTTCAGAGAGTCCCAGGTCATCTTAGGCCTCAGAGGGGCGGCGGCGATCGCCTTGAGACAGCGCTCCATGCTCATCCCGGGCGCCGGCTTCGGACGTTCGAGGCGCACCAAGAGCAGACGGCCTTCACCCTGGCTCTGAATGTCGAAGACGTCCCCGGGTTTTGCCGCAGGAAGGACCACACGCCGCTTGGTATCCGCCGTCGAGATCGCCATGGTGGGATTATCCCACCAAACAATGGAGAGCGCAATGCGAGGCCTGACAGCTCGGCGTACTGGTTCGGTGGGCTCTCTCGAAGATCACCCGCGAGGCCGTCATCGCACTCTACCTCTCCGGCCACTGCCAGGCCGGCTGATCGAGGATTCCCTGCCCCACGACGCGGGTCTCTCCGAGGTCTTTCTCGAGCAGGATGGAATGACAGTCCGGGTCCTCTTCCAGGGCCGCGATCAGCCGTGAGGAGTGGGAGACCACCCAGACCTGGGCAGTGCGGGCGGCGTGCCGGATGAGCTTTGCCAGGGCCGGCATCAGGTCGGGGTGGAGGGCGCGGAGGATGCCGTCCGAGAGCTCCGCGGCTCCGAGGGACCGCAGGAGCCCTTCCTGCGACAGCTCGACGTCGAAGCGGCCCGAGTCGTTGCGGATCGACAGCCGGGCTCCCGGAAAGGCGTCCTCGATCGCGGCGTCGAGCGCGGCGGCGTCCCCGATCTCCCGGATGGTCTGCAACGCCGCGGCGAGGTCGCGGCCGTCGTGGGAGAGGACCGGAGTGCGCGTCCCGAGCTGGGGCTGGCGGGCGGGCGCCTCGGCGTCGGCGCGAAACTGATCGTAGAACCGCCAGGAGCGGATCTGCTCCCGCAAGGTGAGGACCTCGGGTGCCCTCTGCGGGTCCGCGACGGCAGGCGCAGGAGCAGATGGCGGACCATTCCTGGAAAGCCCAGGAGCGCGCTGGCTGCCACCACCCCTTGACCCGCGCTGTTGAAGCCCGTACCTTCGTGTTGGTGACTGTAAAATGCGAAGCTGGGGTCACAAGCCGCCTCGAGGGAGAGCGAAACCGGTTCCCGGGCCGCCGTCCCCCTTCCACCTCCTCGCGCAGCGCGGCTGGCCCGCCGCCCGAGCGCCCGAGGCTCCGCCGCCAGCCCGACTGACACCGGCCACAAGCCCGCAGGCCATTCAGCGTAAGTTGGTCTTCGACGCCGGCCAGACCTCGTACTCCATCGCCGGCATCGCCGTCGACTATGCCTATATCGGCAAATTCCAGGGCAGGAACTACTATGTGAAATACCAGGACCTTGACTTGATTAAGCCGGTCGCCGACCAGATCTGGGAAGCGTCCCTGGAGCACGTCGGCGCGGGCAGCAACTTGGGCAAGATCAAGGCGGCGCAAGAAGCAGGGGACTTCAGCGAGATCCCTCATCTCGCTCCCGGCGAAGAGGCCTACGAAAGCGCGCGACGCGAAAGGACGCAGAGCTTTCTGGTCGGTATCCATGCACCGGGGAAGGCGATTCTCGAGGCCGCCGTCAACGCGGACGCAGGAGCGTGGCAGGACCTCAAGATGTATCGCGCGGACAACGACGACGACGACGCGGCCACCGCGATGACCCAGGTCTCCGTCCCAGCCCTCGCTCTTCAAGACGTCGATACGTTCATCAACATGCTGACTCGGATCCTGACCAATCAAGGCCAGCCCATCGAGCGCGAAGCAGGCGGCGGCGCAGACCGGACGAGCCGGGCCAAGGGCGTTCTCTACGTCGCCACCGGCACAGCCGGCGCCGTGAGCTGGGATGATTCGGAAGCCAACCCGTACGCCGACGCCCGAGGAGACGCAGCCGTCACGGAGGTGGCCGATCTGAACGTACCCAAAGCCCTTCCTGGAGCCCTCTCCATCAAGCTGGGCGCCGTGGACGCCGTCTACGTGACGACCGCCGGGGTCCGCGAACGAAAGAGCGCCAATTTCTACATCGGCGGCAAACCCTACACGAGACCGCAGATCGAGGCCAAGAAGGACGACGCGGAAATTACGGCCCCCTATCAACAGCTCAAGACCAAGACTCCAGAGAAGCAAGAAGCGGAGACGTTTTCGCGCAAAGATCGCGGCAAGGGACAAGCCGACGCCATGGGCAAATGGAGCGCCAACGCCGCGGTGACGGCGAGCAATATCATCGACGAGACCGCCTACGACGAAGATGTTGCCTGGGAATGGCTGCACATTCGGGGCGCCGGCATCGGCGGCAAGACCGCTCCGGGCAACCTTACGCCGGGAACTTTCGATGCCAATTCCGAGATGATTCCGATCGAGAACAGCATCAAGAAACTGCGTAGAGAGCCTTCGGTCAAACGCCTGCGAGCGGAGTTGGAGCCTTCGGCGATTTCCGGAGTCTTCGCCAAGAAGATCAAGATGACGATCAATGTGCAATATCAGGGCCTGGTCGATGAGAGCACGGGAACATGGCAGATCGATACACAGCGCGGATTGGAATTCGACCAGATCCAGGGGCAGCGGCTGAAAGACGATCTGAGCGGGAAGACCCGTGAGCAGACCGTCGGCAGCGCGGCATACATCGTGACTCCGGACGGATTGATCACCGGACCGGTCACGGTCCGCGACCAAGTGGATGACACGCACTTTTGGATCGAGGTCGACCCGGGAAGGCGCATCCTGGCAGAACGGCAGGACAATGGAGAGTTCCTCGTGCCCGAGAACTGGGACCAAGATGAAGACTAGGACGATCTTGACGCCGATGGCGATGGCGGTGGGGGTAGGCCAGGAGCGATTAGACCCGGGTTTTAACCCGGGCGGGGTCTGCCGGCTGCCGAGTTGGCGGAGCGAGCGGTAGCCCGCGACCGCCAGGGTGCGGATCATCGGGCTCATCGGGGTGGCGCCGGCGCTCACCGATTACTCGGCAGCAGCCGGAGGCGTCGGAGGCGTCGGAAGCGGCTCAGAAGCCGGCTTGGGGCTGACGCCGGCAAGCAGGGTCTCGAGGCCGCTGACGTCGAGGTTGAGGCGCTTCAGCAGTCCCTTCACGTCGATGCCGAGGGCCTCCAGTTGCGCGAGAACCTGGAAGACGAACTGGGGCGCCATGCCGGAGATCTTGCTGAGCCCTTGGCCGTTGCCTCCCACGTCGACGATCGAGATCCGGTCGATCTGGCCGATGGCCGCCGCCGCCGGGCCGAAGATGGCCTGGAGCAGTTTTGCCCCTGCGTCGCCACCATGGTCGAGAAGACCCGGCAGTTTGTCGAGCACGAGGATGAATCGAGCGTCGGACGACATCTGGGCGAGCGCCTTGGCGAGGGCTTCGGTGCCTTCGGCCTCCGCGAGGAGAGCCTGCTTCTTGGCTGCCGCGTTGCCTTCGGCC
Organism: Thermoanaerobaculia bacterium; assembly: GCA_036264355.1. Taxonomy (GTDB): domain Bacteria; phylum Acidobacteriota; class Thermoanaerobaculia; order Multivoradales; family UBA5704; genus UBA5704. Next base: position 26,684 of record DATARD010000026.1, on the reverse strand, counting down.
TCCGCGAGGAGGACCGACCTCTTCCGGTTCGCCTCGCCTTCGCCTTCGAGAGTGGCGGCGTTCTTCTTGGCCTCGGCGGTTGTCTTGAGCACCGCAGCCTCGGCTTCGGCATCGATGACGCGCGTCTGCCGGGCGGCTTCGGCATCGATGACCGCCTTCTGCTGCTGGGCCTTGGCCGTGGCGACAACCGTGGCTTCGAGCTCCGCCGTGCGCCGCACGCCCTCCTTCTGCTGGACCTTCACCTGCGCCTCGCGTTCCGCCGCATCGCGCTCCGCCTGGGCCACCCGGAGCCGCTGCTCCTGGGCCGCCGAAGCGATCTGGCCGGCCATGTCGGCCTCGGCCTGCACGGTCGAGGTTTCCCGCAGGAACGCGGCTTTCTTGATGTCGCGATCCTTCTCGGCCTCCGCGACCTTCGCCTGATTCCCTGCCGTGACCAGGGCCGATTCGCGTTGGGCGTCCGAAACCGCGATGCTCTGCCGCCTGGCGGCGTCGGCGACCCTGATCTCGGCGTCCGCCTTGGCGTCCGCGACGGCCTGCTTGCCGAGCGCGTCGATGTAGCCTTGCTCGTCGTTCACGTCCTGGATGACCAGGTTGATGACATCGAAGCCGACGCGCTTCAGCTCGGTCGAGCTCTCCTCGATGACGCGCTGATTGAATTTGTCGCGCTCGCGAAGGATCTCGCTGATGTCCATTTTCCCGATGATGCTGCGGAGATGGCCTTTCAGGATATTGCCCACGAAGAGCTCGATCGCTTGCGCATCCTTGCCGAGGAACGATTGGGCGGCCCGGTTCAGGTCTTCCGGCGCCGACGAGAGCTGGACGGAGGCTACCCCTCGCACGGTCAACCGGACATTGTCCTTGTTGGGGATGCCGGTCTCGTCGATCTCGATCTGGAACGCCGACGTCGACATGTCCATGTAATCTTCGACGAGCGGCATCTGAACCCGTCCGCCACCGGTGACGACCAGATAGCCCTGGGTTTGCCCGGTCGCTGGATCTTTATACTTGCGCCCGTAGAAGACGCCTACCCGGTTGGGCGGAATCTTCTTGTACCGGCTCGCGATGAACTTCACCGCGAGCACGAACGCCAGAGTCGCAGCGATGATGAGGACTGGGATCAAGAATCCTCCCAAATGCACTGGCATATTATCCATGACGCATTTCTCCTTGCGCTTACGAGCTCGGTGGTGGAGGCGTTTCGTCGATTTCCTGGACGACGAGCTGGCTGCCCGCCGTTTGAACCACTCTGACCTGGCGGCCTTTCGGTATGGCATTCGCAGATGCCGACCGGGCCAGGTAACTGCGGTGCTGGCCGCGCAGGGTGAGGCCCACTTCGCCGGTCCCGTTTTTCCCGATGGAAACAGTGACCATGCCGACCTCGCCGATGGCAGTGCTCGTGGTGACGATGGAGGTGGATTGCTGGCCGTAGATGAGCCGCATGATCCAATACATGAGCAGGCCCATGAGGAATCCCACGGCCAAGCCGACGAGGGATGCCAGGAGCGGATTCGCTCCGTAGTAGGCCGCGATGGCGCCGCCGGCCCCGAAACCCATGACGAACGTGCCGATCACCTTGGTCGAGAACACGCTCACCATGGGCTGGTCGCCATGGCCTGCATCGTGGCCATGATCGGGGTGACCGTCATGGTCATGGTCATGATCGTGCCCGAAAACCGAGCCTCCGATCAGAAGAATGAAGCCCGCAACGGTGAGGCAGATGAAGATCAACATGCGCCTTCACCTCCTTTCAAAGAGAGAGTCATCGATACGCCGCCGCCTGAATCCCATACAGCTCGGCGTACTGTCCGCCTCGCGTCATCAGATCCTCATGCGTGCCGACCTCGACGAGGTGCGCGCCGTCAAGGACGACGATGAGGTCGGCCATGCGGACGGTGCTGAAGCGGTGGGAGACGAGGATGGTGATGCGGCCGTCGGCGTCGGTGACGTCCTTGTGCGCGGCCTCGGCGTAGCGCTCGAAGAGGGCGTGCTCGGTTTCGGCGTCGAGCGCGGCGGTGGGCTCGTCGAGGACGAGGAGGAGCGGATGATCGCGCATGAAGCCGCGGGCGAGGGCGAGCTTCTGCCATTGGCCGAAGGAGACGTCGACGCCGTTGGGCCAGGTGGGGCCGAGCTGGGTGTCGAGACCGGAGGGCCAGCGTGCGACGACGTCGTCCGCTCCGGCTCGCTCGACGGCTTGGACGACGGCGGGCTCTTCGTCGATCCTCGGAATGTCTCCGACGCCGATCGATTGGCGCGCGGGGAGCTCGAAGCGGAAGAAGTCCTGGAAGGCTCCGGCGAGACGCTCGCGCCAGGCGTCGGCCCGCATGTGCGCCAGCGGCTGTCCGTCCACGTGGATGGTGCCCGACGTGGGCTCGTAGAGCTTGGCGAGCAGCTTGACGAGGCTGGTCTTGCCGGCGCCGTTTTCTCCCACGATCGCGACGACGGTTCCCGCGGGCAGGTCGAGGGTGACGTTCTCCAGCACGAGACGGTCGGTGCCGGGGTAGGCGAAGGAGACGTTTTCGAGATGGATGCCTGCGTGGAGCCTCTCCGGCACCGGCAGGTCGGCGTCGGCGACCAGGGAGGCCGCGTAATCCTCCAGCCAGGCGAGGCGTTGCGAGCCGTCCATCCAAATCCCTCTCAAGAAGCCGATCTCGCCGACCGTGGCGCCGATATAGGCGGAGAGGCGCGCTCCGGCGGCGAGGACGAGCAGCACGTCTCCCGCGGAAGCGCGAAGCCCCACAGCGACGAAGGTCACAGCGCCGGCCCAGGCGCTGCCGAACATGGCCCAGGCGAGGGTGTGCCAGGCGGCCGAGCCCCAGCGGGCGCTGGCAATCGGGCGATACCAGCGCTCCCAGGCCGCGCGGCGCTCCTCGGCAAGCTGCCGGCCGATTCCTCCTCGTCCGAGAACGCGGACTTCTTTTCCGGGCGCGGCGGTGGTGGCGAGGGTAAAGAGATGCCAGGCGCGACGCGAGGACTGCGCACCACGCTCATAGGCGGCGCGTTCGACCGCGGGCCGCCAGGTGGAGGTGAGCACCGTCGGGACCGCGAAGACGGCGAGCAGTCCGAGCGCCGGATGAATCGAAACCAGCAGGGCGATTGTCACGCCGAGGCGCAGCAGCCAGCCGCAGGTCGAAAAAACCGACATGTACATGTGATCGAGCACGAAAATCTGATTGCGCAGCACGGAGAGCCGGTCGAGATACTCGGGGCGTTCGTGATGCGCGATCGTGGCGACCGATGCCTGCAGGTGGGCCACGTGGGCTTCGAGCGCGATCGTCACTTTATCGCGGAAGCGGCGCTGCACGCGGACGCTGACCGTGCGCAGCAACCAGGTGGCCACGGCGGAAACACCGAGCGCGATGGCGGCGATCCGCACCAGCCTGCCGTCGTGCCCGAGCACGCCTTCGCCCAGCAACTTGAGCCACCAGGCGATCAACGCATCCGGCAACGCCGCGAGGAGCACCAGCACGAACGCCGTGAGCATGAGGCCGGGCTCGTGACGGTAGCCAAGCTTGCACAGCCGCCACATGGACGACAGCGCGGGCGGCAGACCATCGCTGCTGCGCCACTCATGAGAGGACGACATAGGCGACCCCTTCCTCGTCTTCCTCCGCCGCGAAACGCTGCGCCTGGAGATCGAACATCGTCCGGTAGCGCCCTCCGGCACCGAGCGCCATCAGCTCGTCGTGCGTGCCGAGCTCGATCACCTGGCCGTGCTCCAGCACGCAGATGCGATCGGCGTGGCGCACCGTCGAGAAGCGGTGCGAAATGAGAATGGTCGTGCACTGCCGGGTGGCGGTGAGAATGCGATCGAAAATCTCCGCCTCGCCCCGCACGTCGAGCTGCGCGGTGGGCTCGTCGAGCAGCACGACCCCCGCGCCGAGCCGCACCGCGCACAGCGCGCGGGCGAGAGCGACGCGCTGCCACTGTCCGCCGGAAAGGTCCGTGCCGCCCTCGTAGCCACGGGCCAGCACGGTGTCGAGACTCGCGAGCTGTGACGCACCGGCTTCGCTGAGCGCGGCGAGAACGGCGGCGTCCAGATCAGCCTTTGACTCGGTCGTCCTGGCGGGCGCCACGTTGTCGCGCAACGGCAGCTCGAAGCGGATGAAGTCCTGGAAGACGGCGGTGATGCGTTCCCGCCATGCGGCGAGATCGAAATCGCGCAGGTCGATCCCGTCGATCTCGATCGCTCCGCTCTGCGGATCGTAGAGCCGGCACAGCAGCTTGGCGAGCGTGGTCTTGCCGGCGCCGTTCTGGCCGACGATGGCGAGCGACGATCCGGCGGGGATGGTCAGATCGAAACCCGACAGCACCGGAGCCGAGCCGCCGGACGGGTAGGCGAACGTGACGTCGCGGAAGCGGATCTCGCGCGCCGGCAGGCCCGCGGCCTCGCGGGTTCCGGAAGACAGCGCTCCGCCGATCGCCATGGCGGGCTCCAGGCGCAGCACAGCAGCCACCGGCGCCGCGGAGCCGTGGAGCGCCCAGTTGAGGCCGCCGAACGCGATCATCGACGCGCCGAACGCGCTCTGCGCATAGATCACCAGCGCGCCGAGCTCGATGCGGCCGGCGTTCGCAGCCTGGGCGAGGGACCAGAACACCAGAATATTGGCGCCGAGCACGAGCAACAGGCTCCACAGCAACGGTTTCTCGCGCAGGCGCGTCGCTTCGTACTGGAGCTTGTGCAGGAGCGTGCGGCGGTCGATGAAGCGAGCGATCACCCAATCGGCGAGGCCGAACAGGCGCAGCTCCTTCGCGGCGGGCGGATCGACGGCGAGCCGGTAGGCATATTCGGCGTCGCGCTGTGCCGCCCGCACCGTCTCCGTGTTGCGGTCGTGCCAGACTCCACTCTCGCGCAACAACCAGTGCGTCGCCAGCCACGCGCCGCCGATCGCGAGAGCCGCCCACCAGCGATACCTCGCGAGCACCACGGTGAACGCCAGGCCGGCGATCAGCTCGACCAGACCGCCGGCGATGAAGTCCATCGAGATCGACAGCGGAGGTCCGGTCATCCCGAGATCAAAGTCGCGCGCCACCGTCAGATCGCTGGTGAGCTTGGGATCTTCGAGATGTCCCATCCCCGGCGGCTGGATGCAGGCATCGGTCAGGCGGTCATAGAGCCAAGCCGCCGTGCGGTCCCCGAGATTCGCGCTCACCGCCTGATGGAGCGGAGTGAGCACCTGGAGCAGAACGAAGACGATGCCGGCGAAGGTGAGCGGAGCCGCCAGCCCGGAGCCCTTCTGCACCGCGGCCACCAGCACGCCCATGGCGACGCCGAACAGCGCGGGCAGGAGACCGCGCAGCACGAGCGCCAGCCACCACGCGCCGGCCAGGGCGCGGTCCGCCTTCGCCACGGCGGCGAAGAGCTTCCACTCGTTGCGTTCGCGAAGACGTTGCATGCCACGGCATAGCTTAGCGCAATTCTCGGACGGCGATCCATCGCCGGGAAAACTTTGGGCGGATCGTTGCGTATAGATCTCCGGTCCCCGATTTTGGGAGTCCGATTTTAGAAAGGAAAGACGTATGACCCTGAAGAAGCTGCGTAACAAGATCGAAGGCGAGGTTCTGCCGACCATCGAGCATCGCACCCTCAGTGAGCAGGCTCTCCGCGCGGCCACGGGCGGCGATCTCGACAATCAGGGCGCCACTCCGTCTTGCAGCAACGGCGGCGCCGACGATTGTTGTGACTAAACGAATTCGGCTCGCTGACCTTATGCGGGACTCCCCGGTGCATCCTCCGGATGTCCCGCATGGGTTTTTTTCCCATGCCACCGAAATTGACCAGGAAATGTGAAAGATGACCTCCGATCCAGCGGCTCAGGAGTCGTTCAGCCTCGAAGGAATCATGGTTGCCAGCCATCCGGGACAGGTTCGGCTGGTAATCGATCAGGTCGTCGTCGACCTCGCGGAAGAAGACGTCGTCGCCGCCGGTGAGGTGCCTCCGCCTCCCGGTCTGAACGAAAAGACCGCGCAGCCGGTCCGGCTTGAGCTGCGCCGCGGCGCGCGGCTCTTGGGAGCAGGATCCGCCGCGGTCTATGGCGACGTCCTCAGGGAACCGGGGCACCTGTTCGCGGTGCGGACGCGGCGCGAGGAACCGCCCTTGCTGTTCAGCGTGGCCTACAGAAAGCTCGAACGCGAGTTTTTCGCCCGCTATGGGATCATCCTCCCCGGTGACGCGGAGACGGCGGAGACGGAGCTGTGATCGCCGTCGTCTCCACCGCCGGCGACGTCCACTACGAGTGCGTGGCCGAAGAGCTGCGCCGGATGGGAAAAGAGCCGTTTCTGATCGAAATCCCCAAGCTCGGCAACGAAGCACGCTTCACCATGGCGACAGACGGCGGGGGCTCTCAGTTGTGGAGCGTGCCGGGGCACGAGCCGGTCGATCTGGACAAGGTGAGCTGCGTCTGGTACCGCCGGATCTACCCCCCGGTCCTGACGCCGGCGCCGGCCGCCAGGGCCGACGCGGACTGGGCTCTGCGCGAGTGGCGGGAAGCCACGACGGGGGCATTCGCGGCGTCCGGCGCACGCTTCGTCAGCGATCCCTGGCAGCAGGAGCTGGCGGGGATGAAACCCTATCAGTTGCGGCTGGCCCAAAAGGTGGGGCTGCGCATCCCGGACACGATCATGACCAACGACGCGGACGCCGCGCGAGCGTTCGTCCGGAAACATGAAGGCCGCGTCGTCCACAAGGTGGTGAAGACGCCGCGGGAGCGCTGGATCGCCACCAAGAAGTGGCATCCGGACGATGAGGCGGAGCTGCGATGGCTTTATCTCACGCCCACCTTTTTCCAGGAACGGATCGTGGCGCCCTTTGAGCTCCGGGTCACCATCGTCGGGCGGAGGATCTTCGCGGCGGAGTTCGCGGTCGGAGCGGACCTGGCCGACGCGCGGAATCTCCTGGATGAGCCTTTCGTGCAGCACCAACTGCCGCGGGAGACCGAATCGCTCCTTCTCCGGTTGATGGACGAGCTGGGTTTGCAGTATGGTACGGTCGACTTGAAACGATACGAGAACGGAGAGTACGTGTTCCTGGAGATCAATCCGCAAGGCCAGTTCCTGTACGTGGAGATCAAGACGGGCATGCCGATCACCCGTGCGATGGCGGAGCTGCTGGCTCATGAGCCGGTTTGACGGCTTTTTCAGCGCGGCGGCCGCCGGCCTGCTGGTCTTCCTTGGAGCCGGTTGCCAGCCGGGGACCCGCTCTCCGGTGGCGGTTCCCCTCAGCCCTGTCTCGTGCGGCGCCGGCATCGCCGGAGAGGAGCAACTGACGGCGCCCCTGGTGGTGCTTGGGGAGGTCCATGGAACGCGTGAGATTCCCGCCGCGTTCGGACATCTGGTCTGCCGGGCGGCGGCCGACCGGCACGGCGCGACGATCCTCGTGGGTCTGGAGATCCCGTCGAGCGCGCAACCCACGATCGACAAATTCCTCGCGGGCAACGGCGATGCCGCCGCGAGCGAGGCTTTCCTGGCGCAGGAGTTCTGGCAGCGCGCCTATCAGGACGGGCGCAGCAGCGAGGCGATGTTTCGCCTTCTGGACGAGATCCGGAATCTCCGGAAGGCGGGGCTGAAGATCGTGGTGTTGGCCCTCGATCCGGGCCTCTACGATGCGCCGAAGGCCCGTGACGCCGGGATGGCCGCTGCTCTGGCCGATGCCATCGCGGCCCGTCACCCCACCCAGACACTCGTCCTGGTGGGCAACGTGCATTCACGGACCCTGAACGGCTATCCGTGGGATGCGAAAGCCGACTACGTTCCTTTCGGAGCCCTCCTCAAGGCCCGGTACGGCGACATGATCGCTCTCGACAGCGCGACCCAGGGTGGCTCGGCCTGGATCTGCATGTCCGCCGAGGCCAAGGATTGCGGTCCCCATCCGATGCGGGCCCGCGGGACGGCGGACGACCAGGTCCCACGCATCACGCTGGACCCGGAAGCGGTCGCCAAGACTGGCCACAGCGGCGCGCTCCACCTCGGCCCGGTGAGTGAATCGACTCCGAAGGCGGCGGCCCATGCTCCTGCCACGGGCACTTCGCCTACTTCCGGATCAAATCCCCATATTTGAGCGGCTCGCCCTTCTCCCACGGCCTGTACTCATTGCAGAAATCGATGCGCTCGCCGATCGGCGGGTGGCTGGAGCGCCAGAGCTTGTAGAGCAGGCCGGGGCGCGGATTGGAGAGGTTTTCCGCCTGGAGCTTCAGGAACGCGGTGGCGCAGTGGTAGTTGTCGTGGGTGATCTCCAACCCGAAACGGTCCGCTTCGTGCTCCTGGTGACGGGTCATCGCGAGGATCGCCGGAGTCAGCACAAGGACGACCAGAGAAAACAGGAGGGCCATGAGCGGCACTGAAGCGACGTCCGACAGCTCGGTGAAGCCGAAGCGCTCAGGATAGCGGGCGATCAGTCCCTGCGCCGTGCGATGGACGATCCACAGTCCGAGCAGGGTCAGCAAGGCGCCGAGGGCGATGCCCTGCACCACATGGCCCAGCACGTAATGCCCCATCTCGTGTCCGACGACGACGAGGATTTCCTGCGTGTCGAGCTTTGCCAGGATGGTGTCCCAGAGGACGACCCGCTTGGTATTCAGGAAGCCGGTGACGTAGGCGTTCACCGTGTTGGTGTCGACGCTCTTGGCGACTTCGAAGACGCGGCTCCCCTCGATTCCGGCGCGGTCGGCTTCGTTGAGAATGCTGGCCTCCAGCGCTTTGTTCTTCATCGGGCCGAAATGATTGAACAGCGGATCGATCCAGATCGGCTGGACGAAGAAGACGATGACCAGCAGCGGCACGCTCGTCAACCCCATGTACAGCCACCAGCGCCGCGGGCTCACGCGCAGCAGCAAGTAAAGAATCCAGAGGATCAAGGCGGAAACGATACAACTGATCACGAGTCCGGTGATCTGGTCGCTCCAGAACTTCGCCGCGGTCTGGCTGGACAGCCCGTAGGCGTGCTCGCGGACGAAGTCCTCGTAGTACGAGAGCGGCAGGCCGAGGACGAATCCCACCAGGGTGAAGAAGACCGCGTAGACCGGCACGGTGAAGATCCAGTTGCGGCCGATCTTCCGCGCCAGATCGCGCATCCGCGCGGAAAAGCCGGTGAAGAGAAGAAGAGCAGGAATCGCAAGCCCCACGAGGGTGTCGATCACCCACAGAACGTTGCCGCTCCGGTAGTACCGCATCGCCTTCTCGCTGGCGGGCGGCACCGGCACGGTTTGCGGCGGAGCGGGGTTTACGGGCGCGGCGGTGGTCGTCGGCGGCGCCGGAGACGCTTGAGACGCCGGTTGGGCGAAGACGGCCGAGGCGCTGAGAAGGAGGAGAAGGACGAGGAGGAGGAGCAGGGCGTTGGCGGCGCGCATGGAGAGAGGATATGACGAAAGGGGGGGCGTGGGGCTATCATCTCTTGTTCGAGGGAGGCACCGATGAAACGCACCTTGCAGATCGCCAGTCTCGCGGCCCTTCTGATCATCCTCGGCGTCGGTGGCTTCATGCTGGCGATGATGGGGCCGCGCGACACCTGGGGCCTGTTGCGCTACGACCAGCGGCAGGAAGGAACCCTGAAGGTGGGAGACCGGGCGCCGGACGTGACCCTGGTCGGCCTCGACGGCGCGAGTCGCGTGCACCTGGCCGAGCGGATCGGCGGCCGGCCGCTGGTGCTCACCTTCGGCAGCTTCACGTGACCGCCCTTTCGGCGCTCGGTCGAGCGCCTCGCCGATCTCTATCGGCAGTACAACGGCCGCGCGGCCTTCCTCACCGTCTACATCAAGGAAGCGCATCCGCAGGACGAGTGGCAGATGGCCGCCAATGAAAAAGAGGGCGTCTGCTACCCGCAACCGAAGACCCTGGCCCAGCGCGTGGCGATCGCCAACGACTTCACGAAGCGCTTCAAGTTCCCGATCCCGCTGATCGTCGATCCGATGGAGAACCCGGCAAACCAGCTCTACGCCGGTTGGCCCGAGCGCCTCTATGTCATCGATGAGCAAGGCGTGATCGTCTACAAGGGCGAGCTCGGCCCCGGCGGCTTCCACCCCGAAGAGGTCGGCGCCTGGCTGGCGCAGCGGTTCGGACGGTCGTAAGAGTCAGCGCGTTTCGAGAGTGAGCACATCGAACGGTTGCAGCGTGAAGCGCTCGGTTTTTCCGGCGTGCAGCTCCCGCGGTGCCATCGCGGTTTGATCTTTCCAGGGGCTATGGACGGTAAATCGGCCGGGAGCGTCCGGCGGCAGCTCCCAGACCTCCGCCGGGTCGAGATCGACGGTCTGCGCTGTGTCGCCCGGGTTGCGCAGGGTGAGGATGCCGTGTCCCGGCGACCATGCGGCCCAGCCGTAGACCTCCAGGCGCCCGGGGTGGCCGCCGATCCAGTGGGTGTCCACCAGGGTGGCGGCGTTGCGCCGCGACCACAGGGCCGCCTCGGCGAGGTCGTCCCAATTCGATGCGGTCAGGAGAGACGGCGAGACGTACATCTCCTGGAGCTGCGTGCCGGTGCCGAAATAGGAGCGGATCTCGGAACGGAAATCGCCTTGCGGATCGGTGCTCAGGTTCTTGGCGTGGCGGGCGTAGATGAGGCCGTGGAGCATGAGTGAGTTGAGCGGGAAGAGAGGCCCCGGCTCCACGACTCCCTGAAAGGTGTCGGCGTCGCGGTAGGTGATCCAGCGCTGGCGGTCGGAGCCCACGCCGGTGAATTCGTGATCCTCGCCGCCGCGCCAGATCGAGTCGGCGGTGCGCAGCCAGAAGGGAGACGGATACGTTCCGGTCGTCAGGTTGATATACAGATCCGGTTTTTCCGCGCGCAGATCGGACATGAGACGGATCGCCGCCTCGAAATCGCTGCCGAAGTCGCTCCCCGGAATGACGGTGCCCGTGCTCCCTGTGCCGTCGATCTTGAATTGATTGACCCCGTAACGGCGCACCATGTCCAGGCAGACTTCGCGGAAGCGCCGGTAGTACACCGGGCCGGACAGGGCGAATCCTTCTTCGTTGGTTTCGAATTTCTGCTCCTTGCCGAACAGCAGGCGCTCGGCCCGCGGCTTGCCGTAGCCGCCCCAGGGGGAGAGCCAGACGCCGGGCGCCGAGCCGTAGCGCGCCGCCGCGTCCCGCAGCGGTGTGAAACCGTGCGGAAATCCGCTGTTGAATCCCCACAGCTTGTGATCGTCCCAGCCGTCGTCGAACAGAAACGAATCGAGAATCACGCCGCGCTGCATGTGCAGCTCGCGGCCGAACGTTTCGATCACGTCGAGCGCCGCCGCTTCGTCGAACGGTGAGAAGTAGCCGATGTCGTACCACGAGTTGTAGTGCAGGAAAGTGCGATAGGGGTGCGCCCGCTCGCGTTCCACGTAACGCAAGAAATCACGCCGCATCTGGCCGGGCCGGGCAATGCCGATCACCGCCGACAGCTCGGCGCTCTGCCCATCCTTGATCGGCAGCGTCTGGGTGAACGTGCAGCGCACCCGCTCGCCGCCGGCCGAGCTGGCCGACAGCGGGTGCTCCAATCCGAAGAACCACGGTCCGGCCGTCACTGGCGACCCCTTCACCGTGCCGCTCACCGACGCGCCGGGCATTCGCACGTCCACCAGGCACACCTCCGCGACCGGCACGTCGCCGCCGGCCGCTTGCAGCGTCAGCTCCTGGCGGAGATAGTGCGACCCGTCGCGCAAGACGGCCCGCCAGGTCACCTTCAAGTGGCGTTCGGGCGCTTCGAGCTCGACGACGATCCGCCGGCCGTCCAGCCGTTCGGCCAGGCGGGACGCGTGCGGATCGCCCCGCAGCTCCTCGATCCGCGGCGGGCTCATGATACGCATGCGGGCCGCGTCGAGCCGGGATTGATCGGCGAACGTCAGATCGAAGGCGCCGACCGGTGACGCTATGGCCTTGCCGGTCCGGCGGTCTTCCAGACGCAGGAGGCGGAGGCCACCGCCGGGAGAGGCGTCCCAGGTGCCGGAGATCCACTCGTTGCCGAGCGAGAGCCGGCCGGCCGAAGCGTCCGCTCGAGCGTTCAAGCGGTCGATCCAGGGTCCGAAGGCGACCGCGGCGCCGAGGAGTGTGGCGTTTTTCAGGACCTCCCGCCGGGTCGGGGAGTCGCTTCGCTGGGCCGGCATGCCGGAGAGTGTATCTCCTGGGCCGATCAGTGGGGTTCGAGGTCGAGCCTCCAGAGCCCTCCGGTCACGGGAGTGGAATACAAACGGAGCGGGTTCAGACGGTCCTGCTCCAGGTCGGAGACCGGATCCTTGCCGCCGAGCGGCAGGCCCGGCGCCAGCAGGGACCAGTGTCTGGCGTCGTCGTGGCTCACCAGGATGCCGCTGTTGGCGGTCGCGGCATAGAACGTCTGCGGATCGCCGCGATCGACCAGCAGAGTGGTCAGTAGGTCGAGCGGGCTGATGCGTCCGAGCCGTTGCGCTCCGCCGGTGTCGATCCGTTTGCGGTAGACGGTGCCGCCGGATTCCGTGTAGGCGATGTTCGCTTGGTGGGGATCGAAGGCGAGCGTGTTCGCGGCATCCTGCCAGAGCTTCCAGTGCAGGCCGGCGTCGAGACTGCGGTACAACGCCGGGATCGAGCCGCTGTGCAGGACGTTGTCGAAGCCGAGAGCGAAAAGGGTCCCTCTCTGATTGGGGTGGGACAGCAGACGGGTGAAGTTGAAGGCGTCGCGATCGCTGAGCACGTCGCCCTGGAGCACCTTGCGCCAGCCTCCGGTCGAGCCCCGGCGCAAATAGACCCAGGGGCCGGCCACCACCAGCAGGCTGTTCGGCGCGGGCACCGCCAGGTCCGACGCACCCCGGGGCGCGGAGGATGGAGCGCCCCACTGATGGCCGCCGTCGGTGCTCGCGAAAACCCGGTACACCTCCGTGAGCTCGGTTTCACTCGCGGTCAGCGCGACGATCCGGCCCGGTTGGAATGGATCGAATTCGAGCGCCTGCAGGACCCCCGGCCGGGGCACGGAGAGCGGCGAGAAGGTCTCGCCGCCGTCGCGGGTTTCGAGCAGCGTGAGGAAGTTGGTGAACACGAAGTGCCGCCGGTCGAACGGATCGAAACGCAGGAAATCGATCGCGTTGGCATGGACTCCGTGGAGCGCCGCCGCCGTCCAGTGGAACCCCGCGTCCGTGCTCGACCACAGGCCGGTGGGCGTCCCCAGGAGAAGTCTCTGCGCGGCGTCGAGCTCGAGAGCGGTGACGCCGGACAGTGTGGCGAGGTCCAGTCCGGCGTCCGGCAGGCCCCGGTGCAGGAGATGGAACGTGGCGCCGCCATCGCGGCTCGCCCAGACCCCGTTGGTGGCGCCGAGGAAGACGGTGTCTGCATTCCGCGGGTCGACCTGCAGAGGCACCCGGTAGAAGCCGTCCCCCGCCGGCGCGCCGGTCATCGCCGCGCTCCAGGTCGCACCGCCGTCGCGCGAACGCCAGATGAGTCCCCCATATTCATACAGGGTCCTCGGATCGCTCCGCGAGATCGCGAGCCCGGTGATCGGCCGATTGAGATGGGCCGCCGGATCGTCGAGGGTGGTCCAGCTCAGCCCGCCGTCGACGCTCTTGAAAAGCGCTGACAAACTGGCCGCGTAGAGGATCCGCTCATCGGCGGGGTCGCGCAGCAGCGTGTGGATTCCTTCCGGCGCGGGCGCGAGCGGGATCTTCTGCCAGGTCGCGCCGCCGTCGCTCGAACGGCCGACGCCGTCCCGTGCGCCGACCAGCACCGCATCCGAAAGCGCCAGGGCGCTCGATGAGCAGGCGATGCCGCCCAGGTTCTGTGGAGTCGCAACGAGCTCCCAGTGCGCTCCGGCATCGGAGGTGCGGTACACGCCGCCGGGATCACTGCTGGTGCAGCCCTGAACGGCCACCACGCCAAAGACGACACCGGAGCCCTGCGGATCGACCGCGAGGGCCATGATCCGTTTGCCCTCGAGCCCCCCGTTGCTCTCCTGCCAGGACGTTCCGCCGTCGTCGCTCCGCATCACGAGGGTTTCGAGCCCCGAATAGGGTCCCCAGGGGAAGGCCGCATAGAGCGTCGACGCGGAGCGCGGGTCCGCCGCGATCACCTGCGGCCCGCCGCCCTCGGGACCGAACGGGGTCCAGACTCCGGTGGCCGCGATGGATGGCACGGTCGATGCCGCGGTGGCGAGCAGGAAAGCGAGAAGGTTCCTTGAGTGTCTCATTCCGTCCTGTATACGAAACAACGCCCTGCATGGTTTTCTTCGGCCGTCCCCCCATGCCTGCGCTACAATCCACCTCAGCATGTCCACTCTTTTCTTTGCCTGCGGAGCCTTGTCTCTGCTGATCGCCCTGCTCGGCCTGCTGGCCCTCGGGGACATGGTGCAGTTGCTGGTGGCGTTCCCGCGGGCGTTCACCTACGCGGTGTTCCGGGTCCGCATGCCCCTTATGGCTGTGGGGCTCGCCTTGTTCGCGGTCACGCTGTACCTGGGTTTCGCGGGCCGGCTGGCTCCCGGCTGGGCGCTGGCGCTCTATGCCGCCGCTTTCGCGGTCCTGTTCTTCGGCGGGTTCGTGGGGCCGACGTACGTCCTGTTCCGCACCCAGCAGGGCTCGGCGCGCTATGTGCCGGTGGCGGAGATCGCCGGCCATCTTGAAGACGATGCGGAGGTCTTCACGGTCGAGGTGAACGGCGATGCGCGGGCTTTTCCGCATCGCTGGATCCAGCGGCCGCATGTGGCGGGCGACGTGGTGGGAGGGCAGCCGGTCGCGATGACATACTGCGCCCTGTCGCATCTCGGAATGGCGTACGGAGCCGAAGACGGCGGCCGGGTGCGCGATCTCAAGGTGATGACCCAGCTCGAGAACAACCTCGTCCTCTTCGACGCCTCCACCCAGGAGCCGATCGAGCAGATCTACGGCCGCACGGCCGGCCACGGCGGCGCGATTCCGACGATCCCCTCGACGGTGATGCCGTTCCGGGCCTTCCGCGGTCTCTATCCCCAGGGGAATGTTTTTTTCAATCCCCCGGGCGGTTTTCTGGACCGCCTGGTGCGCGGGATGATGGACGGTCTCCTGTTCGGGAAGGGCGGCCAGTACGATCTGTCGAATCCGAAGCCGGTGTTTCCCACCATCGATCACGTGGACCCGCGGGTGCCGCCCAAGGAGCAGGTCTATGGGATCGCCCTGGACGGCGAGGCGGTCGCCTTCACTCTCGGGCATCTGGAGAAGAACGGCGGCGCGGTCACCGAGCGGATCGGGCAGTCGCTGGTCACCGTGAAGCACTTCCCGGACCTCGGATTCGTCGACGTCTTCACCGGCGACGTGAAAGACGTCGACGCCCGCGGCTTCCGTCCGAGCGGGGAGCGGGCGCCGCGAGTGCCGCACGCCAGCCGTGTGCTGTGGATGATCTGGGCGAACTTCTACCGCGAAACCGGCGTGCGGGTTTGAGTCTTATCGTCGTCATCTCTTGCCCTCGAAGGAGTCACTGAATGCCCCGGACGAGCCGTTTGCCCATCCTCCTCGCCCTGCTTCTCTCTTTCTCGTTTCTTCCCCATCCAATCCGCGCCGACGAGCCGCCCGCGAAGCCGCCCGCGGCGGACAAAGCCGATAAAGCCAAACCCGGGGCGGACAAAGAGGCCAAGCCCGTGCAGGACAAGGTCTCGCGCACCCAGCACTCGATCACGCTCGGCGGCCAGAAGATCGCCTATACCGCCACCGCCGGCACACTGGTGCTCGCGGATGAGGACGGCAAGCCGCGGGCGTCCTTCTTCTATATCGCCTACACCAGGGACGGGGTGAAAGATCCGCGCGAGCGGCCGGTGACGTTCAGCTACAACGGCGGTCCCGGCTCGGCGGCGCTGTGGGTGAACATCGGCGCGTTCGGACCGCGGCGGGTGGAGATGAGCGCCGAGGGGATGCCTCTGCCGCCACCCGCGCGGCTGGTGGACAACGAGGATTCGCTCCTCGACGTGACGGACCTCGTGTTCGTCGATCCGATCGGCACCGGCTACAGCCGGCCGGCGCCGGGCGAGCCGGTCAAGGATTTTACCGGTCTCAAGAACGACATCGAGTCGATGGGCGCGTTCATCCGCCTGTGGATCAACCGCAATCAGCGCTGGGGGAGCCCGAAGTTTCTCGCCGGCGAGAGCTACGGCACCACCCGCTCGGCCGGCCTCGCCGCCCATCTGCAGGACCGCTACGGGCTCGACCTGAACGGCATCGTGCTCGTCTCGGCGGTGCTCAACTGGCAGGACTTCCTGTTCGGCCCCGGCAACGACATGCCCTACATCACCTATCTGCCCACCTACGCGGCGGCGGCCTGGTATCACAAGAAGCTGCCGCCCGAGCTGTCGGGCGATCTGCGCAAGACCCTCGACGAGGTGCAGGAGTTCGCGCTCCACGACTATGCCATCGCGCTGCTCGAAGGAAACCGGATGCCGGCGACGAAACGGCATGAGATCGCGGTGAAGGTGGCGCGCTATACCGGCCTTTCGGTGGACTATGTGGAGCGCGCGGATCTGCGCATCGAGCATGAGCACTTCGCCAAGGAGTTGCTGCGCGATCAGGGGAAGACGATCGGCCGGCTCGACAGCCGGTTTACCGGCCGGGACCGCGACGGCGTCGGTGAGGTCGATGAGTTCGATCCCGCCGATACGGCGGTGGACGCGCCATTCGTGGCGGCGATGAGCGATTACGTGCGGCGGGATCTCGGTTTCGAGACCGATCTGATCTATGAGCGGTCGTCCGAGAAGGTCTATCCCTGGGCCTTGCCGGAGGGGCAATACGTGGCCGTGGCCGAGCCTCTGCGCAAGGCGATGATGAAGAACCCGAGCCTCAAGGTGATGATCGCGAGCGGCTACTTCGATATGGCGACGCCCTTCTTCGACGGCACCTACACGATCGCCCACATGGGCCTGCCGGAGTCGGACCGCGGCCGGATGCATCAGACGTTCTACGAAGCCGGCCACATGATGTACATCCATCCGCCCGACCACGCGAAGCTGCACAAGGACATCGCGGAGTTCATGCGGTCGGCGATACCGGGGAAATAGCTCTCCTTCGTTGACGCCCCGGGGAGGAATCATCTTTGTCGCACGGAGGCTTGCATGAACGAAACCCCGACCGATCCAGTCGCAGAGGCCACTGAGATTCTCAGCCGGAGCGGCGCCCCGCCGGCGGTCGAGCTGTTGAAGCTGGCGAAGCGGCTCGACAAGGCCAAGAAATTCGGCTTCGCGCGGCGCGTCCTGAAGCGTGCTCGCGCCGGCCTCAAGCGAAACGATGTTCCGGACGAGGTCTATTTCGAGATCTTTCAGAAAAGCGCCCTCTACACCTACAAAGATGCGGATCTCCCGCGGGATTGGAGCCTGGACCGCGCTTTCGAGATCCTTGCGGAGGCGGAAAATCTCTCGACGACCGAGAGCCAGGAGACGCTCGGCCTCGCCGGCGCGATTTTCAAACGCAAGTGGGAGGTGGACGGGCAGCGGCAGAACCTCGACCGTGCGCTCTTCTACTACCTGCGCGGCTACGCCTTCGGCCTGCGCCGGGAACATGTCAAGGCCGCCGCCGAGGAGAAGAGGGAGGCTGCGCTGCTCGCCGCGCGGTCAGACGTGATCAAGTACCTCCGCGAAAATCCGGACTGCAAGCTGTGGGCGGAGAAGGACCGGGGCTATTGCGGGATCAATGCCGCGTTCGTGCTCGACCTGCTCGCCCGGGAGGAGGAGGAAGAGGCACGGCGCGCCGGCCTTGCCTCGATCGTCGCCGAGGCGCGGCGTGAGAGCGCAGGGCTGATCCGCGAAGAGATCCTCCGCTCGGTTCCGCCTCTGTTGGAGGAAGAGAGCAATGCGTGGCTTGCCCGCGAGTGGTGGTTCTACGCCACGCTCGGCGAGGCCTGTTTCGGGCTCGGCCGCTACCGCGCCGGCGTCGAGTGGCTGCGCAAGCCCGCGGCCGCCGGGCTGGACGTTCCCGAATGGGAGTATGAATCGACAGCGCGCCAACTCGCCCGGCTGGCCCGGCTCCAGGGCGATGCGGCAGTCACGGAAGAGGCGTTTGCGGCGACCCCTGCCGGTCAGGCGCTGGCCGAATTTCTCGGCCGCGACGAGAAGGCGGTAAGCAGCGCTTTTCGCGGCAAGTTTGGTCTCGGGCTCTCCGGAGGCGGCTTCCGCGCCGCTCTCTTCCACATCGGACTGCTCGCGCGCCTTGCCGAGCACGACGTTCTCCGCCATGTCGAAGTCCTCTCGTGCGTCTCCGGCGGCTCGGTTGTCGGCGCCCACTACTACCTCGAAGTCCGCAAGCTTCTGGAGACCAGGACCGACGACGAGATCGAGCCTCAGCACTACATCGATATCGTGCGCCGCATCGAGGCCGATTTTCTGGCGGGTGTGCAGCGCAACATCCGCACGCGGGTCCTGGCCGAATGGACCACCAACCTCAAGCTCGTCTTTGCGTCCGGCTACACGCGCACCAGGCGCGTCGGCGAGCTCTACGAGCGGGAGCTGTTCTCCCGCGTCGAGGACGTCGAGGACGTGGATAAAAAGGGCCGCCGGATCTTCAGAAGCCCGCGGACCGGGCCGAAATGGTTGCCCGACTGGCTGGCGCGCCTCCTGGGCTGCAAGCGGGAAGAGCGCTTTCTCGATGAGCTCCTGATCCATCCCAAACGCTCCGAGGACGGTCTCAAAGAGACGGATTTCAATCCTCGCAACCACAATTGGCGCCGGAAGAACAAGGTGCCGATCTTCGTTCTCAACGCGACCTCGCTCAATACCGGTCATACCTGGCAGTTCACCGCGTCCTATATGGGCGAGCCGCCGACGCCGATCAACAAGGACATCGACAGCAACTTCCGTCTCCGGCGGATGTACTACCGGGACGCTCCCGAGAAATACCGCAAGGTCCGGCTCGGCGACGCTGTCGCCGCCTCATCCTGTGTTCCTGGCCTGTTCGAGCCGCTCCTTCTCGACGGTCTATACCCGGACGATGACGGCAAGCTCAAGAAAGAGAACCTCATCAGCGTGCGCCTCGTCGACGGCGGGGCCTGCGACAACCAGGGGATCGGCACCCTGCTCGAGCAGGACTGCACAGTGATGCTCGTCAGTGACGCGAGCGGCCAGATGGACGCGATGAACCAGCCCGGAGAGCGTCCCCTCAGCGTCCTCTTGCGCACCAGCAGCGTCAGCCAGGACCGCGTCCGCGAGGCGCACTACACCGACATCGCGGCCCGGAAGCGCTCATCGCTGTTGCGCGATCTCCTCTTCATCCACCTGCGGCAAGGCCTGGCAGGAGAGAGCGTGGCCTGGAAGGACTGTCCGTCCATTTTCAAGCAGTCGGATTTCGAGAACGCGGGCGATCAGGCCGATGCGACGAGCTATGGGGTGGATGTCGCCGTGCAAAGGAAGCTGTCGGCCCTGCGCACCGATCTCGACTCCTTCAACGACGCCGAGGCCTACGCGCTGATGGCGAGCGCCTACCGCATGACTGCCGAGCAGCTCAGCGGCACGAAAAGCATCCAGGGCTTTCCTCCCCCCGCGAAGACCGAGAGCTGGCGCTTCCTCGCGGTCGAAGACGCCATGAAGACGGGGGCCGCGACCGAGCCGAAGCGGCGGCATCTCGAACGCCTGCTCGATGCCGGGGCCAGCCTCGCGTTCAAAGTCTGGAAGCTCTCCCTGCCACTCCGGATCCTGAAATGGACGCTGCTCGCCGCCGTGCTGACAGCCATCGTCTGGCTCTTCGCCGGCCGCTGGAACGAGAGTCTCGTCCCGGCGGCCGCCACCCGCTGGGCGACCTCCTGGACATTCAAAAAGGTCGGCATGCTCGTCCTTTCGGCTCTCGCCGTCGCGGTCGTCACCGCCGCCGGCAACGCCTTGATCGGCCAGAAACGCTTCAAAAACGTCCTGCGCGTGGCTCAATGGCGCGACACGCTCAAGAGCATCGCCATCGGCGTCGGCATGAGCTTCGCCGGCTGCTTCCTGGCGCGTCTTCATCTCTGGGTGTTCGACCGGCTCTACCTCCGGTGTGGCAAGCTCCCCCGGTGAGCCCCGAATCCGAGTACCAGGGGCCGTCCGCCCGGGGGGCCCCTTTCTGCTTTTCCGGAATACCTCGACCGGCTCGCCGGGTTGGAGCCCTAGATGCTTCGGGTGGTGTTTCCGTACAATAGGTGTGTTGCCGGAGCCGACCTCACGGATGAGACGCAGATATACCCTTCTCGCAGCCCCCCTGTTCGCTGTTCTTGCAGCGGCCGTGCCAGCGCATGCCGACCTGGTGATCCTCACCGACGGCAGCGTCCTTAAGGTCAAGGCTTTTGAGGCTGAAGGGGAGGAGGCGCGGCTGACCATGGCGTTCGGCGGCCGGATGACACTGCCGATCGGCCGGGTCGAGCGGGTGGTGGACGACGAGGTGGTGCCGGAGCCCGCGCCGCCGCCCATGATGGCCGCCGCGCCGGTCAGCGAGCCGCCGCCGATCCCGCTCCGCTTCGCCGAAGGCCAGCCGGTTCCCGACGGTCCCTTCGGCTCGATGATCTACGAGACGGCGCGCCGGCACCAGGTGAATCCCAAGGTCGTCGCGGCGCTGATCGGCGCCGAGTCGGCGGGCAATCCGCGGGCGCGGTCGAACAAGGGCGCTCGTGGCCTCATGCAGCTCATGCCCGCCACCGCCGAGCGCTTCGGCGTCGAAAAAGCCCGCCTCTACGAGCCGGCGCAGAACCTCGAAGCCGGCGTCAAGTACCTGAGCTGGCTGGCCGATCAGTTCCCCAACGACCTCGCCAAGGTCCTCGCCGCCTACAACGCCGGCGAGCAGACGGTGGTCAAGTACCAGGGCATCCCACCCTACAAAGAGACCCGCGACTACGTGCGCCGGATCTTCACGACGCTGGGCTTGACCGTCGCGAAGATGTAGCCCTGGCGCCTCCCCTTACACCTCCGCCTCGCCGCCTACCTCCAGGCCCGCGAGCTCGGCGATGCGCGCCCGTACCTCGGCGATCAGCTCCTTCTTGCGGCGCACTCCGTAGGCGGCGATGTCGATCGGCGCGCCGTAGCGCACCTCGATGCGGCCGGGATGGATGGCGAAGCTGTCCTTGCGCTGCACGGCGCGGGTGCCGCGGACGCCGACCGGCACGATGGGCAGCCCGGTCTTCATGGCGAGGAGGAAGCCGCCGCGCTGGAAGGGGAGGAGGACGTCGGTGAACGAGCGGGTGCCCTCGGGGAAGAGGAGGATGGAGGTGCCTTTCTGGAGCCGGGCGACGGCGCTGGAGAAGCTCCGGCGCGCGCTGCTCCCGTCCGTGCCGCTGCCGCCACGATCGCCATCACCGCCGCGGTCGATCGGGATGAAACCGCCGGCGGCGAGCGACCAGCCGAAGAGGGGGATGCGGAACAGACTGCGCTTGGCCATCATCCGCATCGGGCACGGCGAGGTGGCGAGGAGCGCCGGGATGTCGAACAGGCTCTGATGGTTGGCGAGGAAGACGTAGCTCGCCTGCGGATCGAGCGCCTCGCCTCCCAGCACCCGCACGCGCAGCCAACTCGTCTTCAGAATGCCGCTCGACCACGTCCGGGCGATCCAACTGACCGCGGCCGACCGGGGGCGGAGCGGCAGACAGCTCGCCAGCAGTGTCAGGATCGAGAAGAAGCTGGTCCCGAAAACCAGGAACAGGTTGCCGGTGATCGTGGCGAATGTCGTGAACCCGGAAGAGGGCTGAGCCTGCGAGGGAGTGGATGGAGATGTCGTCTGGGATTCCATGGCGGTCCGCATGATTCTCTCCGGAGAGAACCCCGGCGTCTACTCGTCTCGCGCTACAATCCGCCCGATGAGCATCACAGCGGACTTTGCGCGGCGGTTCCGGTTCCTTACCTTGCTGCGCGCGAGCCTGGTGGCCGGCGCGGTCTACGACCTGTCTTTCGCCGTTCTCATGCTGGCGGCGCCGCAGCTTCCGGCGCGGCTGCTCCATCTGCCGCTGCCGCCGCTGCCGGCCGGAGCGTTCTATCTCTGGGTGATGGCCACCCTGCTCTGCATGCTCGCCGCGCTCTATGTTCTGGCCGCCCGCGACACCCGCCGGTACAGCGGCATCGTGGTGGTGGCGATCGCCGGACGGATCGCCGGCGGGCTGCTCATGGCGCTCGCGGCGTTGCGTGGCCCGGACCTTGCAGGTCTCTGGCCGCTGGCGGTTGCCGACCTCGGCTTCGGCCTTGCTCATGCCATGTTCTGGTTACCCATCCGCTCGTGAAATTCCGCGACATCGCAGAACGCACCGGGGAGCTCGGCGTCCTGACCTCCCGGTCTTTCGCCGCCCTGCTCTCTCCGCCCTACGAGATCAGCCAATGGGTGCGCCAGATGGAGCAGATCGGGGTCCGCTCGCTGGGCGTCGCGGCGATCACGACCGTATTCACCGGCATGGTCCTCGCGTTGCAGACCGCCCTCAGCCTCCCCTCGATCGGGGTCAAGTACTACATCGGCTCGGTGGTTTCGAAGTCGCTGGTGCGCGAGCTCGGACCGGTGCTCACCGCGCTCATCGTCGGCGGCCGGATCGGCTCGGGGATGACCGCCGAGATCGGCACCATGAAGGTCACCGAGCAGATCGACGCCCTGCGCTCCATGGCCGCCGATCCGGTGAAGAAGCTGGTGGTCCCCAAGCTGGCGGCGACGCTGGTGATGCTGCCGGCGCTCACCATCATCGGCGATTTCCTGGGCATCCTCGGTGGCCTGGTGATCGCGACCTATACCCTCAACCTGCCGCCGGGGCTCTACCTCAACGACGTGTTCAGCTCCCTGACCTTCGGGGACGTCTGCAGCGGCATCGCCAAGTCGTTCTTCTTCGCCTATTTCATCGCTCTGGTCGGATGTTACAATGGCCTCAACACGCAGGGCGGCGCCGACGGGGTCGGACGCGCCACGACCAACACGGTGGTGTTGGCGGCGATCCTCGTCCTGGTCTCCGATTTCTTCCTGACCAAGCTCTTCTACATCTTGACCTGATCCAAGCGGACTTGATGACCGACCCGGCGGAAGCGCTCTACGTGGTGCGTGGGCTCACCAAGAGATACGGCGACCGGACCGTGCTCGACAGCGTCGATTTCGACATCCGGCGCGGCGAGTGCCTGGTGATCCTCGGCCGCTCGGGCACCGGCAAGAGCGTGACGTTGCGCCAGCTCAACGGCCTGGAGAAGCCGGACGCCGGCAGCGTGGTGTTCGACGGCGTCGAGCTGACCACCCTCGAAGAGCGCGATCTCTTCCCGCTCCGCCGCCGTATCGCCATGCTGTTCCAGAGCGGCGCCCTGTTCGATTCCATGAACGTATTCGACAACATCGCCTTCCCCCTGCGCGAGCACACCGAGCTGACCGCGGATGAAATCGCCGAGACGGTGCGTGAGAAGCTCGCCATGGTGCGGCTGAAAGACGTGGAGGGCAAAATGCCGTCCGATCTCTCGGGCGGCATGCGCAAGCGCGTCGCCCTCGCCCGTTCCCTCGCCTTGCAGCCGGAGGTGATGCTGTTCGACGAGCCCACCACCGGCCTCGACCCGGTGACCTCGGCGACCATCGGCAAGCTGATCCGGACGATCCAGACCGAGCTCGGCGTCACCTCGGCCGTGGTGACCCACGACATCGCGCTGGCGCATACGGTCGGCGACCGCATCGCTTTTCTCGACGACGGCAAGTTCCGCTTCATCGGCGACTGGCAGGAGGCCGACGCCCAGGAAGACACCGTGCTGCGCGACTTCCTGGCCGGCCGCGAGGAGGACCCAGAGGAGGAAGACCATGCCGCCTAGCCAGGAAGCACACTCGCGCTCACGGGAGGTCAAGGTCGGCCTGGTCATCCTCGCTGCTCTCGCCGTGCTCGCCCTCGGCGTCTTCCTGATTGGCGACCGCAACAACCTGTTCAAGCGGAAGAACCACTACTACATCGAGCTGTCGTCCGCGCAGGGCTTGAAACCGGGCAACCCGGTGCAGCTCAACGGCGTCGACGTGGGCACCATCGACAAGGTGATCCTGCCGCAGAACCCGGTCAAGGACCGCATCACGCTGTGGATCTCGGTCGACCGTGCCTACGCCGAGCGCATCCGCGGCCCTCGGCAGCTCGGCCAGGTGGGCGAGAACCCGCCGTCCAAGGCGCGCATCAAGACGCTCGGCCTGCTCGGCGACAAGTACATCGAGATCTCCTTCGGCGCGCCCGAGTACCCGGCCATCCCGCCGGACGGCGAGATCCAGGCTGCCGAGCCGACCAACGTCGACGCCCTCGTCGCCTCGGGCGAGGACGTGATGGACAACGTGGTGGAGATCTCCCATTCGCTGTCGCTGGTCCTCGGCCGCCTGGAGCGCGGCCAGGGCTTCCTGGGCGAGATGCTGAGCGATTCCGAGTCGAGCCGCCGGCTCAAGGCGTCGCTCCTCGGCACCGCCGACACCCTGAACCGGGTGGCCAACAAGCTGGAGACCGGCAACGGACCGCTGCCGCGCCTGCTCAACGACCGCCGGATGGCCGACCGCCTCTCCACGTCGCTCGACCGCCTCGAAGCGCTCTTGGCGCAGGCGCAGAACGGCCCCGGCCTCGTGCCCGGCCTGCTCAACGATCCGGCGATGAAGGCGAAGGTCGACACCACGCTCGACAATCTGAGCCAGGTGTCGCACGACCTGCGCGCCTTCACCGCCGACCTGGACAAGAACGAGGGGCTCCTGCCCCGCTTGGTCAACGACAAAGCCTATGCGCAGCAAGTCACCGGCAAGGTGCAGTCGATCGTCAACCATCTGGACGACGCCACGGCCAAGCTCTCGGAGGGCAAGGGGACGGCGGCGCAGCTCCTCAACGATCCCAAGGTCTACGACGCGGTGAACGACATCCTGGTCGGCGTCAACGACTCGCGCTTCCTGCGCTGGCTGATCCGCAACCGGCAGAAAAAGGGGATCGAGAAGAGATACGATGCGGCCGGCGGACCGCCGCCTCTTCTCAGGGCACCGAAGGCGCCGCCCGCCGAGACACCGCCGGCCGCCGAGACGCCACCGCCTTCGTGAGGGATCTGACTCCGATCATGTCCATGCACATCCTGTTGACCGGCGGCGCGGGTTTCATCGGCTCGCACCTGACCCGGCGCCTGCTCGCCCGCGGCGACCGGGTGACCGTGCTGGACGACTTCAACGACTACTACGACCCGGCCCGCAAACGCGCCAACGTCGCGCCATTCCTGGCGGACGGCTCGCCGGGCTACCGGCTCGTCGAAGGGGACATCCGCGACATGGCGCTGGTCGACAGGACCTTTGCGGAAGGTGGATTCGATGCGGTGATCCACTTGGCGGCGCGAGCCGGCGTGCGGCCGAGCCTGCAGGAGCCCATCCTCTATGAAGAGGTCAACTGTGTCGGCACCCTGCGGCTGCTCGAAGCGGCGCGCCGGCATGGGCCGAAGACATTCCTGTTCGGCTCGTCGTCTTCCGTGTACGGCATCAACGAAAAGCTGCCGTTCGCGGAAGACGACGAGGTGAACCAGCCGATCAGCCCTTACGCCACCACCAAGCGGGCCGGCGAGCTGCTCTGCTACAACTACCACCACCTCTACGGCTTCCGCACCGCTTGCCTGCGTTTCTTCACCGTCTATGGACCGCGGCAGCGGCCGGAGATGGCGATCCACAAGTTTACCGACCTGCTGGCGCGCGGCAAGACGGTCCCGCTCTACGGCGACGGCAGCAGCCGCCGCGACTACACCTACATCGACGACATCCTCGACGGCCTGCTCGCGGCGCTCGCTCTGGCGCCCGGCTTCGAGATCATCAACTTGGGCGGCGCGGAGACCACCTCGCTCAAGGATCTGGTGGCCTGGATCGCCGCGGAGCTTGCCGTCGAGCCGCGCATCGAATATCTTCCCGGACAACCCGGGGACGTCCCGATTACGTATGCCGACGTGTCCAAGGCGGCACGGCTCCTCGGCTACTCCCCCAAAGTGCCCATCCGGGAAGGTCTGCGCCGTTTCGTGGCGTGGTATATGGAGAGCTCTCAGAGACCATGAATATCTGCGTCGTCGGTAGTGGTTACGTCGGTCTGGTGACCGGCGCCTGCCTGGCCGATTTCGGCATGCACGTGGTCGGCGTCGACAAGGACGCCGCCAAGATCGCCGCCCTCCAGCAGGGCAAGGTGCCGATCTACGAGCCGGGCCTCGAAGCCTTGGTCAAGACGAACATGGAAGAAGGACGGCTGTCCTTCTCGACCGATCTCGGTCCCGCCATCGAAGAGGCGCGCGCCGTGTTCATCGCCGTCGGCACGCCGCCCAAGTCCGACGGCTCGGCCGACCTCACCTTCATCCGTGAGGTGGCCCAGTCGATCGGCCAGCATCTGAACGGCTACAAGGTGATCGTCACCAAGAGCACGGTGCCGATCGGCACCGGACAGATGATCGAGGAGCTGGTCCGCGAGGCCACCGGCGGCAAGCAGCGCTTCGCGGTGGTGAGCAATCCCGAGTTCCTGCGCGAAGGCTCGGCGATCGAAGACTTCATGCACCCCGACCGCGTGGTCGTGGGCACCCGCGATCCCGAGGCGGCGGAGATCATGGAGGATGTCTACTCGCCGCTCGTCGCCGCCGACGTGCCGTTCATCGTCACCGATGTCGAAAGCGCCGAGCTGATCAAGTACGCCTCGAACGGCTTCCTGGCCACCAAGATCTCGTTCATCAACGAGGTCGCCCAGCTCTGCGAAGCCTGGGGCGCCAACGTCGAGGTGGTCTCCAAGGGGATGGGGCTCGACAACCGCATCGGCCCGAAATTCCTCTCCGCCGGCCCCGGCTTCGGCGGCTCCTGCTTCCCCAAGGACACCCGCGCCGTGGCGCAGATCGC
>DATARD010000412.1:0-56326 GCA_036264355.1 Thermoanaerobaculia bacterium | reverse complement strand
CTGCGCCGCGCCGGCGATCAGCCCGGGCAGGTCGGCGATGACGAACGGCTCGGCGAGCGGCCCCTCGGCGACGACGCCGAGCTGCGGAATCAGGGTGGTGAAGGGATAGTCGGCGATCTTCGGCCGCGCCGCGGAGACGACGCTGATCAGCGTCGACTTGCCGGCGTTGGGCAGGCCGACGACGCCGACGTCGGCGAGCAGCTTGAGCTCCAGGCGGAGGTCGCGCTCCTCGCTCTCGCCGCCCGGCTCGGCATGGCGCGGCGTCTGATGGGTGGCGGTGGCGAAGCGCGCGTTCCCCTTGCCGCCGCGTCCGCCGCGGGCGACGAGCAGGCGCTGGCCGTCCTCCAGGATCTCGCCGAGCAGCTCGTCGGTCTCTTTGTCGTAGGCCATCGTGCCGAGCGGGACCTGGATGTCGAGGTCGCCGCCGCTCTTGCCGGACTTGTTCGACCCTTCGCCGTGACGGCCGCGCTCGGCGGCATACAGAGAGGCGAAGCGGAGGTGGTAGAGCGTGTTGCGGCTCCCCTGGCCGACCAGGGCGACCGAGCCGCCGTCGCCGCCGTCGCCGCCCGAAGGGCCGCCGCGCGGCACGTACTTCTCGCGGCGGAAGGCGACACAGCCATTACCGCCACGTCCGCCGCGGACGTGAATGGTCGCTTCGTCGAGAAAGATCAAGGTGGCGGGACCGGCGGCAGAGACCCCGGGGCCGGAACGGCACCCGGGGAGCGGGATCAGCTCGCGGTGTCTGAGGAGTTGGAGGCGGATTCAGCCGGCACGATGTGGACGAACTTGCCGTGCCGGCCGCGGTCCTGGAATTTCACCACGCCGCCGATCTTGGCGAACAGCGTGTCGTCCTTCCCCTGGCCGACGTTCAGGCCGGGGAAAAAGCGGGTGCCGCGCTGGCGGACGATGATCGTGCCGCCGTTGACCGTCTCGCCGCCATAGCGCTTGACGCCGAGATGCTGGGCGTTGGAGTCGCGGCCGTTGCGGCTGGAGCCCTGTCCTTTTTTATGTGCCATGGTCTGCTCCTTCGGAAGCCGCCGCTCAGCGCGGCAGCTCGATGCCTTCGATGCGGATGCGGTGCAGATTCTGCCGGTGCCCCTGCGTCCGCCGCCACTGGATACGTTTCTTGGTCTTGAAGACCCGGATCTTCGGGCCGCGCACGGCGCCCACGAAGGAGGCCGTCACCGCGGCGCCGGAAAGCACCGGGCTGCCGATCTTCAGGCCGCCATCACCATCACCATCGCCGGAGACCATCAGCACCTGGTCGAACCGGACCTTGCTGCCGGCCTCACCCGTCTCGCCGAGGAGCTCCACGTCGAGGACGTCGCCGGGCGCGACGCGATATTGCTTGCCACCACTTTGAATCACTGCGTACATGAGAGATGCTCCGAGAGTCGTCAACAGAGACGCGTGGACGGCGAAACCTACCACAGGTCTCCGCCGCGGTCAACGCCAGGCTCATTCGGTCTGTCATTCGGTCCAGCGATGGCGCGCCTCTTGCTGGAGTATCCTGAGACTATGGTCTTCTACGTCTTCACCCTGCTGACGATGGCCTACCTCTGGCTGCTGGGCGCCCGGCGGCGGCGGCTCCAGATCGGGGACATCTCCCTGGTCTACTACCAGATCGGGCCGGAGGACGGTGAGCCCTGGGTGCTGCTGCACGGCCTCGGCTCGGTGGCGGCGGGCTGGGGACCGGTGCTGCGCCGCCTGCGCCGCGACTGCCGCATCCTCGTCCCCGAGCTGTCGGTGCTGGGCGGCTCCGATGTTCCGGGCGGCGGTCTCGGCGTCCGCCAGGGAGTGGACGTCATCGCCCGTCTCATCGAGAGCGAATTCGGCGGCCGGCCGGTGACCGTGGGCGGCCTCAGCCTCGGCGGCTGGCTCGCCACCCGGCTGGCCCTGGCGCGGCCGGAGCTGATCTCCCGTCTCATCCTCATCGACGCCGGCGGCTACCGCGACCAGGACTGGGACGAGATCGAGCGCCTCATCCGCGTGAACGACATGGCCGGCGTCGACCAGCTCTACGGCGCCATGTTCGCGCACGCGCCGTGGATCATGCGCGTCTCCCGGGCCGGCTTCCTCAAGGCGTACACGTCGCGCGCGGTCACCTGCGTCCTCGACAGCCTCACCGAAGCCGACACCTACGACGACCGGGACCTCGCCCGCCTGCACATGCCCACCTTTCTCCTCTGGGGAGAGAAAGATGGCATCTTCCATGTCGACGCGGCGCGGGCGATGGCGGCGGCGCTCCCCAACGCCACCCTGGAAGTGCTGCCCGGCCTCGGGCATGCCATCCACATCGAGCACCCCCGGCGGCTCGCCGCCGCCCTCCAGCGCGTCCGGCGGAGCCAGGCTCCCCGGGCCGCCCTGAAGACCGCGGGCTCCCCGGCCTCCATCTGATTGATCTGATCGGGCGAACGGGGCTCACCCGTCTTCGATGTCCTCGGGCAAGGCGAACTGTTCCGGGTCGTCGTTGCCGCAGGACTGGCAGAGGACCTCGGTGATCTTGTCGTTCACCCACTCAAAGACGTAGCAGGGGGTCTCGCACTCCAGGCAGATGAGGTACTCGGGACTGGACATGCAGAGATTCTAAGCTGTTCCTCCCGTTCCGTCACATCTCCGGAACTGACATCGGAATACTCAGATCGACTCCCGCGTTCTGATGAACGGCACTTGACTTGAGTCGCCAGACATCATATAAATATCCCGGTGGCTGGCTAATGGCCGCACGAGGAACGAACGAGGAGGAGAAACCCATGTTGAGCTCACTGAACCGTTGGAATCCGTCGCAGAACCTGACCCCGCGCGATCCCTTCTTCCGCCTGTTCGATACGTTCTTCAACCAGCAGGACGTGGCCGGGAACGAGGACGTGTCGAACCGGGGCTGGACGCCGCCGGTGGACA
This sequence comes from Thermoanaerobaculia bacterium, assembly GCA_036264355.1. Classification (GTDB taxonomy): domain Bacteria; phylum Acidobacteriota; class Thermoanaerobaculia; order Multivoradales; family UBA5704; genus UBA5704. The sequence goes on along the minus strand of DATARD010000412.1, from coordinate 53,425 downwards.
TTCAGGAGACCGAGGAGGGCTACCGCCTGGCCGCCGAGCTTCCCGGGCTGACCCGCGACGACATCAACATCACCCTGGAGAACAACGTGCTGCGCCTGTCCGGCGAGCGGAAGTTCGAGAAGGACGTGAAAAAGGAGAGCTACCACCGCATCGAGCGCGCCTATGGCAACTTCCAGCGCTCGTTCAGCCTGCCGCACCAGGTGAACCCGGAGAAGGTCGAGGCCGCCTTCAAGGATGGCGTGCTGACCATCCTGGTGCCGAAGGCCGAGCAGGCGCGCCCGCGCAAGATCGCCATCGCCTGATCTGCAAGCTGAACGCGGCTGAGACGGCCCCGCCCTGGCGGGGCCTTTCCTTTTGGGCTGGCCCCGGAATCAGTGCGTGCCCGAGCAGGCGTTTGCCGGTCGGCGCCGTGCCGCCGTTCTCGTCGAGCTCTTCCTCCAGCATCTGCATGTTGAGATTGAGCGAGTTGAGCGGATTGCGGATCTCGTGCGCCAGGCCGGAGGCGAGGGTGCCGATGTAGGCCATGCGCTCCGCCTCGGCGGCCTGGACCTCCAGGCGGCGGGAGCGGCGCAGGAGGAGCCAGATGGCCGATCGCCCGGAAAGCGGTTGCAGACGGCCCCGCCTTGGCGGGGCCTTTTCTTTGGGCTCAGTCTAAGGCGCCGCCGCGCGCCGCCCAGTTGACGCCGTCGAAGAGCGGAGAGTTTCAGCCTGCTCCATCTGCAGAAGCGGTCCGGGAGGCCAGGGCCGCTGTCGCCCGGTCCACCTGCTGCGCGTAGCTCTCGATCACCCGCGCAACGGCGGTGATCTGCTCGGCGGCCTCCGGCCAGTCACCGCGCTCGATGGCCTCGCGCACGCCGGGGAAGGTCGCCATGCGGCCGGTCGAGGAGATGGGCCCATAGAGCGCATGCCGGTACCAGGGACGGTGGGGCAGACCTTCAGACCGGGTGAGAACGCGCTCCGCTCGCAGCAGGATCTGAGCGAGCTCCTGCCGCGCGCCGGCAGGCAGCGGGAAGCCCGCGCCGGTGGCCTGAGTCATCGCCGCGGCGTAGGCGCGGGCGCTGCCGGCGAGGCGGGCGACGGCTTTCTGGAGCGGAGCGAGGTCGAGAGCGGGAACCGGCTCCCGCGGCTTGGGCGCGAGCACGGGGTGGAGAGGGTCGGCGGCGAGCTCGTAGGTCTTGTCCGCGATGCGGCGGTTCGTCTCGGCAGCCTCCTCGCGCATCGCGTCGGTCTGCCGCTCGACCTCCTGGATGGCCTTGCCGAGGTCCTCGGCGAAGGGGACGAAGTCGAGCGGCAGAACGTCGGCGTCGGCCAGCCGCAGCATGAGACGGCCACCGGTCTCGGCGAGGGCGACCCCGTAGCGGAAGCCCGGATCGACGAAACGGGTAAAGTGATCGAACGAGTCGTAGGCCGAGTGGTATTGGCCGTACTCCTCCTCGCCGCCGTAGGAGATGTCGAGCACGGGAATCCCCAGGAAGGCGAGGAACGAGGTGTAGTCGATGGCGGGGCCGAGCGGCTTGAGCGGTAGCGGCTTGCCTGCGCGGGACAGCCGTTGTTCCTCGGGAGACCCCTCGAGGAGAGCGTCGGCGCGCGCCCGGGCGGCGACGCTCACCCCTTTTTCGGGATCGACCACGTCGCGGCAGACCTGATCGACGAGCGTCGCCAGCGGCGAGACGCCGGAGATCCAGACGAAGCCGCGGGCGTTGCTGTCGGAGTTGACGTAGGCGGCGAGATGCTCGGCGAGCTCGGCGGCGTGGGTCTCCGCCCATTCGACGGACCCCAGAAGCCCCGGCTCCTCGCCGTCCCAGGCGGCGTAGAGGATGGTGCGCTTCGGCCGCCACCCCGAGCGCGCCAGCTCGCCCACCGCCTTGGCTTCGGCCAGCATGGCGACCAGGGCGGAGACGGGGTCCTCGGCTCCGCTGACCCAGGCGTCGTGATGATTGCCGCGCAGGACCCACTCGTCCGGGCGCTCGGCGCCGGGCAGGCGGGCGATCACGTCGTAGGCCGGCACCAGCCGCCGGTCGAAAGCGACCGTGAGGTGCACCCGCGCCGGTCCGGGCCCAATGTGATAGGTGAGGGGGAGCGCGCCGCGCCAGTCCTCCGGTGCGACCGGTCCTTCGAGCGCCCGGAGCAAGGGGAGCGCATCTCCCCAGGAGATCGGCAGGACGGGGATGCGGGGAAAGGTCTTGACGTCCGCGAGCGCCAGGCGCTTGGCCTCGGGCACCGCCCCGACGAACGGGGTGAGCGGGTCGCCTGGGTAGAGCCAGTCGTCGGAGACCGCGCCACGCTGCACCCCCTGCTCGGGGCGGAAGCCGCCGGCCGGGTAGGGGTCGCCCTGGAAATAGCCGTCCTCGTGCGGGTCGGAGAACAGGATGCAGCCGACGGCTCCGTGCTCGGCGGCCAGCTTGGGCTTCAAGCCGCGCCAGGAACGCCCGTAACGCGCCAGCACGATCTTGCCTTCGACGGCGATGCCGCGACGCTCGAGCTCGGCGTAATCCCGCGCCAATCCGAAGTTGACGTAGACCAGGTCGCCGGTCACGTCGCCGTCGGGCGAATAGGCGTTGTAGGGCGGGAGTTGCTCGGCGGTCTGGGCCGAGGTGCGGTCCCCGGCGAGAGGCGGCTCGGCGAGCGCGGCGGTGAAGCGGATGGGGGCGAGCATCTCGAGGCGCCGCAGCTTGGGGGTCGGGAAGAGAACGCGGAACTCCTCGATGTGGGTGTCGAAGCCCCAGGAGCGGAAGAGCCCCGCCATGAATTCGGCGTTCTCCTTGCCCCAAGGTGATCCGACCGGATGCGGCCGGGCGGTCAGCCGCTCCATCCAGGCACGCTGATCCTCGGCGCGCAGGGACGCGGCAAACCGCGCCTCGAGGGTCCACTGCGCCGCGGCGTGAGCGGAGCTGAAGCCATAGAGCGGCGGGGCGGGAGCCGGATCGGCGATCACGGGGGAGCCGAGAGCCAGGGCTGCGACGACTGCGGTGCGGACGGGGCGCATGCCCGGAGTCTACGCTACTAGACCCGGCACCTCGCAGGGCTGCTGACCTGCCGGGGGCCCATCCCGTGCACTTCTTCTATGACGTTTCGGCCACCGGCGAGATCGTCTGGTGTGAGTACCGTCCGAGCCGCTCGGAGCTGTGGACTGCGGCGTTGCCGTAGTCTCAGCGCGTGCCGGCGGTCTCGAGCGCCGGCCGCGCCGCGGGCTCGGGGGTGGTGACCAGGGGCAGCTCGAGAGTCATCACCGTCTTCCCCGGAATGCTGTCGACCGTCATCCGGCCGTTGTGGGCCCGCACGATGCGGTCGACGATGGCGAGGCCGAGCCCGGTGCCACCTTTCCGGGTCGAATAGAAGAGGTCGAAGATCTTCGGCTGCTCGGCGGGGGGGATGCCGGTGCCGTTGTCCTCCACGTCCAGCAGAACCGAGGGTCCCTGGCGCTGCGCGGTGAGCCGCACCACCGGCGTGCGGCCGGCGTCCTCGGCGGCCAGGAGGGCGTTCTGCACCAGGTTGAGCAGGAGCTGGTTGATCTGCGCCGGATCGACCCGCACGCGGGCGCCGCCGCTCCGGTCGTTCACGATCACCTGCGCCCGCCGCTTCTGGATCTCTCCCGCAAGGACGTCCGGGACCCGCTCCAGGAGCCGCGCCACCGCGATCTCCTCGAGATCCAGGGGGCGCGGTTTCGCATACGCCAGGAAGTCGGTCGCCAGGCGCTCCAGGCGGCTGATCTCGGACCGAGTGATGCCGAGCAGGCGTTTGCCGGTCGGCGCCGTGCCGCCGTTCTCGTCGAGCTCTTCCTCCAGCATCTGCATGTTGAGATTGAGCGAGTTGAGCGGATTGCGGATCTCGTGCGCCAGGCCGGAGGCCAGGGTGCCGATGTAGGCCATGCGCTCCGCTTCCGCGGCCTGCACCTCCAGGCGGCGGGAGCGGCGCAGGAGGAGCCAGATGGCGACGTAGGCCGAAAGCAGCAGCACGACGGACACGATGCCGATGAAAGCGGACTGCTGGATCAGCTCCCGGCGCAGCACCTCGATGCGCTTCGCCAGGGCCGGCGCGCTGATGCCGATCTGGAGCTTGCCGAAGTCGCCGATCGGCACCGACACGTCGGGCACCTCGTAGGGGCCGGACTCCAAGGCGGAGGTCTTCTTCTCCACCCGGCTGTTCGGCAACTCGGCCGAGCCCAGGGGCGGCACCTCCAGGGGCGGCCCGGTCTCGACGTTGCCGCGCGCCCGGCTCTGGAAGACCAGCACGCCGTTCTTGTCGCGGATCTCGACGCTCTGCACGATCTCACGCTCGCGCAGGATCGAGTCGATATAGGTCTGGGTCTCGCGCTCGGTGGCGACGGCGGTGTAGAGATCTTTGCCCTGGCGCTCGGCGCGGCGCGCGATCTGCTTCGCCAATCCCTCCGCCTCGCTGCGCGTCTCCAGCAGCACCCGCTCGATCTCCCGCTGCGACAGGGAACGGAAGATCAGCCAGCCAAAGAGGGCGATGTCGAGCAGGACGAACAGCCCGAAGACGGCGGAGGCGATCAGCAGCCGGCGCGAGAGGACGAGGTTGGGAGTGGACGGAGCCGATGCCATGGCCTTTCCAGGATACCACCCGGCGGGAAGGGCTTCTTTTTGCCGGGCCACTCGGGATAGGATGCGCCGACATCTCATGATCGGCTCCACGATCGGCCGTCCGGCCCGGCTCCTTCTCCTCCCCCTGCTGGCAGTCACCCTGCTCGGCGGCTGCGGACGCGATGAAAAAGAGCAGCCCGCCGGGGCGCCTGCGGGAGCGCGGACGCCGCGGCGCGGCGGCCAGGTCGTCACCGCCTGGATCGCCGAGCCGGCAGGGATCAACGTCTACACCACGCCGGCCGCCCAGCCCACGACCGAGCTGGTCAACGTCGTCTTCAGCCCGCTCGTCCAGGAGCAGCCGGACTTCACCGAGCATCCGCCCACGTTCGCACCCGAGCTCGCGAAGTCCTACGACTGGTCCCCCGACCACAAGAACCTCACCTTCCATCTGCGCGAGGACGCCCTGTGGAGCGACGGCGTGCCAGTGACTGCCGACGACGTGCGCTGGACCTGGCAGGCGCAGACCGATCCCGCCGTGGCCTGGGACAGCTCGTTCATGAAGCGCGAGATCCGCGACGTGGAGGTGGTGGACCCGCACACCGTCCGTTTCCATTTCAACCGCGCCTACGCGAAACAGATGGGGGACGCCAACGAAGGGGTGATCCTCCCCAAGCACGCCTGGTCCCGGTTGCCGTTCGCCAAATGGCGCGAGAGCGCCGACTGGTTCAAGCAGCACGCGGTGTTCTCCGGCCCGTTCGTGATCGCCTCGTGGACGCCGCAGCAGGAGGTCGTGCTCCAGCGCAACGAGCGCTACTACCTGAAAGACCGCCCGTATCTCGACCGCGTGGTGATGCGGATCACGCCCGATCCCGGCAGCGCTCTCGTGCAGCTCCTGAACGGCGAGGTCGACTTCATGGCGCAGGTGCCGCCGAGCGACGCGAAGCGCATCAAGGCCGATCCCCACCTCGATCTCAAAGCCTACTGGTCGAACCTGTACGTTTTCATCGTCTGGAACAATACCGACCCGCTCTTCGCCGACCGCGACGTGCGGCGTGCCCTGACCCTGGCCATCGACCGCCAGGCGATCGTCGACACCATCCTCGGCCCCTACGGCCGCGTCTCCGTGTCGCCGATCATCACCTCGATCTGGGCGCACGACCGCACTCTCAAGCCGCTCCCCTACGATCCGGCCGAGGCGCGGCGCATCCTCGAATCCAAGGGGTGGAAGGACAGCGACGGCGACGGCGTGCTCGATCGCGGCGGCAAACCGTTCGCCTTCGACCTGCCGAGCAACGCCGGCAACCAGCAGCGCGCCGACGCGGCGGTGATGATCCAGGAGCAGCTCAAGAGGGTGGGGATCCGCGCCACGCCCCGCGTGATGGAGTTCAACACGCTGGTCGCCCAGAGCAACGCCGGCAAGCTCCCCGCCATGATCCTCGGCCTGAGCCTCGACACCAGCCTCGATCTGACCGGGAACTTCCACAGCCACCAGATCCCCGGTCCGGGGCGCGAGGGGAGCAACTTCGAGCGCTACGCGAATCCCGAGCTCGACCGTCTGCTCGACCAGGTCGCCGCCGAGCCGGACATCCTCAAGGCCCGCCCGGCGCTCGATCAGATCCAGCAGATCCTCTATCGCGACCAACCGGTGACGCTGCTCTGGGAATCGCAGCGCCTGGCCCCGGTCAACAAGCGGGTCCACGACGCGAAACCGAACGTCGTCCGCTCGTTGTTCAACCTGAAGGACTGGTGGGTCGAGCCGCGGCGTTGACCCGTGCTCGGCTTCCTCCTGCGGCGCCTCGCCGCTTCGCTCTTCCTCCTCTGGCTGATCCTCACCCTCACCTTTTTCCTCATCCATCTCGCGCCGGGCGATCCGATCCATCTGGTCGAGGACCAGCGCCTGACACAGGAGCAGCGCGAGCGGCTGGAGCGCATCTATCACCTCGACCGGCCTCCGCTGGAGCAGTACGTGGCCTGGCTGGGCGCCGTCGTGCTGCACGGCGACTGGGGGATCTCGTTCTCGCAGCAGCGGCCGGTGAGCCGCGTGATCGCCGATTTCCTGCCGCGCACCTGCCTGCTCGCCGGCGCGGCGCTGGTCGTCGAATACGCCGTCGCCCTGATTCTCGGCATTGCGGCGGCACGCCGGCGCGGCGCCACGGATCATCTGATTCGCTTAGTCGCGCTCCTTCTCAACTCTCAGCCGCTGTTCTGGCTCAGCCTCATGTCGATCCTCCTCTTCTCCTACGTCTGGCCGATCCTTCCTGCCGGCGGCTATCCATCCAAGGCCGAAACGGCCGGATCGCTCTCCGGTTTCCTCGACCTCCTCCGCCACCTGGCTCTGCCGGCGCTGGCCCTCGGCCTCTACACGGCCGGCTCGACGATCCGCTTCGTGCGCGGCAGCCTGCTCGAGGTCATGAGCCGCGACTTCATCCGCGCCGCCCGCGCCAAGGGTTTGTCCGAGACCCGCGTGATCTGGGTTCACGGCCTGCGCAACGCGCTCACCCCGCTGATCCAGCTCTTCGGTCTCGCCCTTCCGGCGTTGCTCAGCGGCACGCTGGTCATCGAGGCGGTCTTCTCCTGGCCCGGCATCGGCTGGTTGACCTTCATCTCCGTCGGCACCCGCGACTACCCGGTCCTCCTCGCCACCACCGCGCTGTCCGGGGCTCTGGTGGCCGCCGGCAGCCTGGTGGCCGACCTGCTGCACGCCGCCGCCGATCCGCGGGTGCGTGACGAGGAACGTCGTGCCTGACACGCCGGACGGTACGCGCCGCCTTTCGGCCAGCCTGTTGTGGGGAATCGGCCTGCTGCTCGCCGCGGTCCTGCCGCCGCTGGCAGCCCCCTGGCTCGCTCCCTACGACCCCGGAGAGATCAATCCCACGCCGGCTCCGCAGCGGCCGCCGGGAACCGCGCTCGCCGTCGTGCGCCTGTCCGACGGCAGCTCCCGGCTGGCCGACCGGGCCGAGCGCGTGCCCGCGGGGCTGCGCCTGCGGATCGGCGAGCGGAGCGAGATCCTGCCCGCCGGCGCGGTCGCCAACCTCACCACGGACGGCGTCGCCGACCACCGGCGCTTCCTCCTCGGCACCGACCACCTCGGCCGCGACCTCTGGTCGCGATTGCTCTACGGGGGTCGCATCTCGCTCCTGATCGGCACGGTCTCGGTGCTGCTCGCCCTCACCCTGGGAATCACCATCGGCTCCGCCGCCGCTCTCGGCGGACGCTTCCTCGATACCGTGCTCATGCGCCTGGTGGACGCCTTCCTCGCCTTCCCATGGATCTTCCTGATCATCACCCTCGCGGCGCTGTTCAGCCCGGGTCTCGGACCGTTGGTGCTGATCCTCGGCGGCACGGGCTGGATGACGATCAGCCGGCTGATCCGGGCAGAGATCAAAAGCTTGAAGCAGCGCGAGTTCGTGCTCGCGGCGCGCGCGCTCGGCCAGCACCCGTTCCGCATCTTCTGGCGCCACCTGCTGCCCAACGCCTTGACGCCGGTGCTCATCCAGGCGGCGCTCCTGGTCGGCAACGTGATCCTCGCCGAGTCGTCGCTCTCCTTTCTCGGCTTCGGCGTCCAGCCGCCGACGCCGAGCTGGGGGAACATGGTGGCGGAGGGGAGGAGCCCGAGCGCGCTCTTCTCGACCTGGTGGGTGGCGGTCTTTCCAGGCGCGGCGATCGCGCTCACGGTGATCGCCCTCAATCTGCTCGGCGACGGCCTGCGTGACGCCCTCGACCCGCGCCACCGCGGCGCGCGGCCGGCCGATGCTACACTGCCGCCCTTGTGAGCGACTCGACCCCTCAGCCCGCCGCGCCGGCAGCACCTTCCTCACGCAGCGCATTGATCCCGGTCTTCGTGACCGTGCTGCTGGACCTGATCGGATTCGGGATGATCATCCCGCTCCTCCCGTTCTACGCCGAGGAGTATCACGCGTCGCCGGCCCAGGTGGGCTGGCTGTTCGCCTCGTTCAGCCTGACCCAGCTCCTCTTCGCTCCCCTGCTCGGCCGCCTGTCGGACCGCCTCGGGCGGCGGCCCGTGCTCCTCGTCACGATCGCCGGCAGCATCGGAGCCTATCTCCTCTTCGCCTACTCCCCTTCGTTCGCCTGGCTGCTGGCCGCTCGTGCCCTGGCCGGCGTGGCGGCAGCCAACTATGGAATCGCCCAGGCCTATGTGGCGGACGTCACGCCGCCCGCGGAGCGTTCGAAGGCGATGGGCATGGTGGTGGGCGCGGCATTCGGTCTCGGCTTCATCCTTGGTCCGGCTCTCGGCGGCGTGCTCTCGGCGCATGTCGGGCCGCGGTCGGTGCCGCTGACCGGCGCGCTCCTGGGGGTGATCAATCTCGCCGCCGCCTTCGTCTGGCTCAAGGAGTCGTTGCCGCCGGAAATCCGCGGCAAGGTCAAAGGCGCCTGGTTCGATCCACAGAGCCTGGTCCGCGTCTGGCAGGATCCGCCGGTGCGCGGCCTGATGCTCCTCGCCTTCCTGGTCACCTTCTGCTTTTCGATGATGGAGACCACTCTCGCCCTCTACTGCCAGGAGCGCTTCGGCTTCGGCATGGCGAAGACCGCCTACCTGTTCGTCTTCATCGGCGTCCTCCTGGTTCTCGTGCAGGGAGGGCTGGTCGGCCCCCTGGTCAAGCGTTTCGGCGAACGGCGGTTGATCCTCGACAGCATCCTGCTGATGACGGCCGGTCTGGTCATTCTGCCGTTCTCCGGCAATCCCTGGCTGATCCTGCCGGGCTTGACCCTGCTCGCCTTCGGCTCGGGCCTCCACAACCCCTCCAGCCTCGGTCTCCTGAGCCTGCTCACCGATCCCAGCGAGCAGGGGGGAACGAGCGGCATCTACCGTTCCTATGGCGCCCTCGCCCGCACGCTCGGACCGCTGGCCGGACCGTGGCTCTTCCAGGCGGTCAGCATCCGCTCGCCGTTCTGGGCCGCCGGCGGCCTGATGCTGGTGGCGTTCGTCCTCGGCTGGAGCCTGTTGCGCCGGCTGACCGTCGGCTGATGCTGACCCGCGACTTCGACTACGACCTCCCCGCCGAGAGCATCGCGCAGCAGCCGGCGCCCCGCGGCGAGAGCCGCCTGCTGGTGCTGGACCGCGAAGGGCCGGACCGGCATCACAGGGTGCGCGACCTGCCGCGCCTGCTGCACCCGGGCGACCTCCTCGTGCTCAACGACACGCGGGTGATCCCCGCGCGTCTCTACGGCCGGCGCGCCAGTGGAGACGGGAAGATCGAAATCCTGCTGACCGAGAAAATCAGCGAACGGGATTGGGACGCGCTGGTGAAACCGGGCCGCCGCGCCCGGCCTGGGACTGTGATCTCGTTCGAGGGATTGACCGCCGAAATCATCGAGAAAGATCCCTCGGGACGCCACCGCCTGCGCTTCTCGGAACCGATTGAGCCGCACCTGGAACGGCTTGGGCATGTGCCGTTGCCGCCCTACATCCACCGGTCAAAGGACCAAAAGGACAGCAAGGACACAAAGGACAAGGAGCTTTATCAGACGGTCTATGCGCGGCAACCGGGCGCCATCGCGGCGCCGACCGCGGGTCTGCACTTCTCCGAAGAGCTGCTCGCAGAGATCCGCGGAGTGGGCGTGGAGACGGCGATGGTGACCCTGCATGTCGGTCTGGGCACCTTCAAACCGGTCACCGCCGAGCGGGTTGCGGATCATCGCATGGAGCGCGAGCGCTGGGAGGTGCCGGCGGCGACGGCCGAAGCCATCCGGCGGACCCGGGAGCGCGGCGGCCGGTTGGTGGCGGTCGGAACGACAGTGGTGCGGACCCTGGAATCGGCGGCGCGCGACGGAGTGGTCGAGGCGGGGAGCGGCACGACCGAGTTGTTCATCACCCCTGGCTTCCCGTTTCAGGTGGTGGACGCCCTGATGACCAACTTCCACCTCCCGCAGTCCACGCTCCTCATGCTGGTCTCCGCCTTCGCCGGACGGGAACGCGTCCTCGCCGCCTATGCCGAGGCGGTGCGGGAGGGATACCGGTTCTATTCCTACGGCGATGCGATGCTGGTCTTGCGCGCGATCCGGCTCGCCAGCACCGCGGCGCCGTAGCCGTTGTCGATGTTCACGACTCCGATTCCCGGCGCGCAGGCGTTGAGCATGGTGAGCAGGGGGGCGAGCCCGCCGAACGCCGCGCCGTAGCCGACGCTGGTCGGCACGGCCACCACCGGCGCCGCGACGAGGCTGGCCACGACGGTGGGCAGTGCGCCGTCCATGCCGGCGACCGCGATGACCACATCGGCGCTGCGCACCGCCGTCAAGTTGCCGAGCAGGCGGTGGAGCCCGGCGACTCCGACGTCGTAGAGCCGCTCGACCGGGTGGCCGAACCAGCCGGCGCAGACCGCGGCTTCTTCCGCGACTCCGAGATCCGATGTGCCGGCGGCGAGGACGGCGATCATCCCCGGACGCTCGGGGTGAGGCTCGCCGCAGGTGAGAATCCGCGCGCGCTCGTGGTAGACCGCCGCGGGATGCGATGCGCGCAGTGTCTCGGCCGCCTCGGGGTGCAACCGGGTGACCAGAACGCGGCCGTGCGCCTGGAGCATGCGGGTGATGATCGCGTCGATGTCCGCGACCGTCTTGCCTTCGCCGTAGACCGCCTCGGGCAGGCCGTTGCGCAGCTCGCGGTGGAGGTCCAGCTTGGCAAAACCGAGATCGGCGTATGGCAGCTCGGCGAGCTGACCGAGGGCTTGGTCAGGGGACGTTTCGCCGGCCGCGACGGCGGCGAGGAGCTGCCGGAGCTGATCCGGATTCACGGCCGGGCCACCAGGTCGGCGCCGCCGCGGCAGTAACCCTGGGGATCGAACGCCACTTTGGAGAAGCCGAGCGCGCGCACTCGCGGCTCGATCTCATCCCACAGCGTGGCGAGACGCTCGACCTCGTCCGGAGCGACCTCGACCCGCGCGGCCCCGTCGTCATGGCGAACGCGCACGACGCGGAATCCTTGACCGGCGAGAATCTCTTCAGCCGATTCGATGCGCCGCAGCTTGCCGAGGGTCACCATCTGGCCGTGTGGGATGCGGGAGGAGAGGCAGGCGTTCGCCGGCCGATCCCAAACTGACAGCCCGAGGCGCAAGCCGATCGCGCGCGTCGTCCCTTTATCGACTCCATGAGCGAGGAGAGGCGAATAGACGCCCCGCTCGCGCACCGCCGCGAGCCCCGGCCGGTCCGGTCCGGGATCGGAGGCGTTGGTGCCGTCGCACACCACCGCAAATCCACGACGCGCCGCCTCGGCGAGCATCGTGTCCATGCGCATCCCCTGGCACACATAGCACCGATGGCTCGGATTGGCCACGAACTCCGGATCATCGAGCTCGCTGTAGGTGACGGTCTCATGCCGGATGCCGATCTCCGCCGCGACCTTCCGCGCCACATCGAGCTCCGCTCCGGCCAGCGTCTCCGCCGCCGCCGTGACCGCCAGAGCGCGGTCGCCAAGAGCCCGGTGCGCCAACGCCGCCACCACCGCCGAATCGACGCCGCCCGAGTAGGCGACCAACACCGACCCGCGGCCCACAAGGTCCGCCACCAAGGCATCGATCCGGGAAGAGAGATCCTCGTCGCTCATCGCAGCGATCGTAACACGCAGGGAGAAAGGGGAATTTCGCGAGGCTGCCTCTTGGGCGGGTGGTGGTGTCGCCCGGAGGGCGAAGGCGCGTAGCCCAGGGTTTCAACCCTGGGTGGCGGATCGCGGATCGTGGGCCGCGGCACGCCCTCGGCCCAACACCTACCGATTCCCCGCAAACGGAATCCGGAACACCACCGGCACCATGAAGAAGATCAGGAAGACCGCCCAGGCGTAGAGGAGGACGAGGGGAGCCGCCCGTTGGAAGGCGAGCGGCTCCATGCAGCGCAGAAGGTAGACGATCCCCAGGGGACCGAAGAAGTAGAGCACCCAGAAAGGACGGCGGAGCGGCCTCTCCATCTTCCGGGTGCGCTGCACGTAGACGTTGCCGAACAGCCAGCCGAGCGACGCCGCGATCCCGTACAGACCGTAAAAGCCGAGCGGCGCCGAGCCGTCGAGCCGCACCAGGTGAAAGAAGACCGCCACGCTCAGGCCCCAACACGCCAGGAACAGCGCCAGCAGAATGAGCTCAATCCGCTTCACTTCGCGCTGTAACTCTCCATCGGCGGACAGGAGCAGAACAGGTTCCGGTCGCCCCAGACGTTGTCGATCCTCCCTACGTACGGCCAGAACTTGCGCTCCCGCACCCAGGCGGCCGGGAAGGCGGCCTGCTCGCGGCCGTAGGGCCGGTCCCAGGCGTCGGACACGATGTCGTCCGCGGTGTGCGGCGCGAGCTTGAGCGGGTTGTTGTGGCGGTCGATCCGCCCGTCGGCCATGGCGCGGATCTCTTCGCGGATGGCGATCAGGGCGTCGCACAGACGGTCCAGCTCGGCTTTCGATTCGCTCTCCGTGGGCTCGATCATCAGCGTGCCGGCGACCGGGAACGACAGGGTCGGGGCGTGGAAGCTGAAATCCATCAGACGCTTCGCCACGTCCTCCGCTTCGACGCCCGCCGCCTTGAACGGGCGCAGATCGAGGATGAACTCGTGCGCCACGCGGCCGTTGCGTCCGCTGTAGAGCACCGGGAAGTGCTCGCGCAGCCGCGCCGCCATGTAGTTGGCGTTGAGGATGGCGATCTCGGTCGCCCTGGTGAGCCCTTCGGCCCCCATCAGCGCGATGTAGACCCAGGAGATGGTGAGGATGCTCGCGCTCCCCCACGGCGCCGCCGACACCGGGCCGATCGCCTCGCCGCCGCCGGTCGCCACCACCGGATGGCCGGGAAGGAAGGGAGCCAGGTGCTCGGCGCAGCAGATCGGCCCCATGCCGGGACCGCCGCCGCCGTGCGGGATGCAGAAGGTCTTGTGCAGGTTCAGGTGGCAGACGTCGGCGCCGAAGTCGCCCGGACGGCAGAGGCCGACCTGGGCGTTCATGTTGGCGCCGTCCATGTATACCTGGCCGCCGTGCTGGTGGATGATCCCGCAGATGTCGCGGATCCCCTCCTCGAACACGCCGTGCGTCGACGGGTAGGTGACCATCAGCGCCGCCAGCTTGTCGCGGTGCGCTTCCGCCTTCGCCCGCAGATCCGCCAGGTCGACGTTGCCGTGCTCGTCGCAGGCGACCACGACCACTTTCATTCCCGCCATCACCGCGGACGCCGGGTTGGTGCCGTGCGCGGAGACCGGGATCAGGCAGACGTCGCGATGCCCGTCGCCGCGGTGCTGATGGTAGGCGCGGATCACCAGCAGGCCGCTGTACTCGCCCTGCGAGCCGGCGTTCGGTTGCAGCGAGCAGGCGGTGAAGCCGGTGATCTCGCACAGCCAGCGCTCGAGGGTGCGGAAGAGGGTCTGGTAGCCCTCCGCCTGGTCGGCCGGCGCGAAGGGGTGAATGGACGAGAAACCGGGCCAGGAGAGCGGCACCATCTCCGCCGTCGCGTTGAGCTTCATGGTGCACGAGCCGAGCGGGATCATGGAGGTGGCGAGCGACAGGTCGCGCGATTCCAACCTCTTGATGTAGCGCAGCATCTCGTGCTCGGTGTGGAAGCGGTGGAAGACCGGATGGGTCAGGAAGTCCGACGTCCGGGCATGCGGCGCGGCAATGTCGGAGATATCTTGACCGGCGGACGCGGCCAACTCATCGACGCTGAAACCAGGGACCTGACCGCCGGCGAAGATCTCCAGCAGCGCCTCCAGGTCGGCGGCGGTGACCGTCTCGTCGAGCGCGACCCCCACCGCGTCATCTGCCAGCCGACGCAGGTTGATCCTGCGCGCGCGGGCCGCGGCCAGCACGGAGTCGGCAGAAGCCGAACGGCCGGCGAGGCTCACCCGCAGGGTGTCGAAGAACGGATCCTTCCCCAGGTCGTAGCCGAGCCGCCGCAGCCCCTCGGCCAGGGTCAGCGTGAGGGCGTGCACCCGGCGGGCAATACGGCGCAGCCCCTCGGGGCCGTGGTAGACGGCATACATACCGGCCATGATGGCGAGGAGCACCTGCGCGGTGCAGATGTTGCTCGTCGCCTTCTCGCGCCGGATGTGCTGCTCGCGGGTCTGCATCGCCATGCGGAAGGCGACTTTGCCGTTGCGGTCTTTGGAGACGCCGATGACGCGGCCGGGAAGCTGCCGCTTGTAGTCCTCGCGGGTCGCCAGGAAGGCGGCGTGCGGTCCGCCGTAGCCGAGCGGCACACCGAAACGCTGCGCCGAGCCCACCGCCACGTCGGCGCCGAAGTCGCCCGGCGGACGGAGCAGGGTGAGCGCCAGCAGATCCGCCGCCACCACCACCAGCGCGCCGCCGGCGTGGGCCTTTTCGATCAGCGGAGCGTAGTCGACGACCCGGCCGTCGGTGGTCGGATACTGCACCAGGAGGCCGAAAACGCCGTCCAGGTTCGGCTCGGACGCGGACCCGATGCGCAGCTCGACGCCGATCGCCGCGGCGCGGGTGCGCACCACCTCGATCGTCTGCAGATGGCAGTCGTCCGCCACGAAGAAGATGCCCTTGTCCTCATCGGTGAGCTCGCAGCACATGTGCATCGCCTCGGCCGCCGCGGTCCCTTCGTCGAGGAGCGAGGCGTTGGCGATCGGCAGCCCGGTCAGGTCCGCGATCATCGTCTGGTAGTTGAGCAGCGCTTCGAGACGGCCCTGCGAGATCTCCGCCTGGTACGGCGTGTACTGGGTGTACCAGCCCGGGCTCTCCAGAATGTTGCGCTGGATCACCCCGGGGACAATGCAGTCGTGGTACCCCATTCCGAGGAACGAGCGGAAGACCTGGTTCCGCTCGGCCAGCCGGCGCACCGCCTCCAGCGTTTCACGCTCGCCGAGCAGGCGACCGGACGGGATCGACGACAGGGTCAGCGGAGCCCGCAGGCGGATGGCTTCGGGCACCGTGTCGTGCACCAGGGCCTGCAACGAATCGAGACCGAGCAGGCCGAGCATCTCGCGGATCTCGTCCTCGCTCGATCCGAGGTGACGGCGGACGAAAGTGTCGGTGGGATCGAGGATGGACGCACCGGACCGCGCCGGCTGCGTCCCCGCGTCCGCCGAGAACGGCTCGCCGAGCGGCAGAGCCGCGACCGCTTGGGGTGAATCCTTAAGCTTCTCCACTCTTGACAAACTCCTCGTACTTCTCGGCGTTCATGAGGGACTTGAGATCCGCCGCCGACGAGAAGCGGATCTTGACCAGCCAGCCTTCGTGATGGGGGTCCTCGTTGATCAACTCCGGGTCGTCGACGACGGCGTCGTTGATCTCGACGACCTCGCCGGCCAGCGGGGTGTACACCTCGGCGACCGCCTTGACCGACTCGATCGTGCCGATCTCGTCGTTGGTGTCAAACACCTGGCCAACTTCCGGCAATTCCACGAAGACGACCTCGCCCAGCTCCTGCTGTGCGAACTCGGTGATGCCTACGACACAGATGTCGTCCTCGACACGGATCCACTCGTGTTCCCGCGAATAGAGATAATCGGTCGGATACATCCTCTATCTCTCCTCCAGTTTGGCTGGTCCGGCCCGGGTCGGGAACTCGCACAGGGTACCGGACGAAGCGGCGTTGGCTACGGTGGGGCTCTCAACCAGTTATACCATTAACGGCTTACCCGGCAATGCTCCCATTGCTTCCACCGAGACCGCTACTTCGCCCGGCGGTAGAACGGCAAATCCACAACGGTCGCAGGGAGCGCCTTGCCCCGGACGTCCAGGGTCAGCGGCGTGCCCGGCGCGGAGAGGGCGACCGGCACATAGGCCATCCCCAGGGCTTTCTCGAAGGTCGGGCTCCAGGTGCCGCTGGTCACCGCGCCGACCGGCTCTCCCCCCTCCCGCGCCAGAACGGCGTGTCCCTGGCGCGCAATGCCCCGCCCCTGCACCTCGAAGCCGACGAGCTTGCGGTCGAGCCCCGCCGCCTGCTGCGCCTGCAGCGCAGCACGGCCCAGGAACTCGCCCTTGGCGAGCTTCACCACCCAGGCCAGACCGGCCTCGAACGGCGTCGTCGTCTCGTCGATCTCGTGGCCATAGAGCGCCATGGCCGCCTCCAGGCGCAACGTGTCGCGCGCCCCCAGGCCGGCCGGCTTGACACCGCGCTCGAGCAGCCGGAGCCAGATCTCCCGCGCGTCCTCGGGAGCGACATACAGCTCGACGCCGTCTTCGCCGGTGTAGCCGGTGCGCGAGATGAGCGCCGGCTTGCCGGCCACCTCGCCGTGCAGGAAGGCGTAGTAGCGCAGGTCGGCCATCCCCGGCGTCGCGAGCGGCTTCAGGATCTCCACCGCTTTCGGCCCCTGGACGGCGATCAGCGCGTAGCGGTCGCTTTCATTTGTCACCGCGACGTCACTTCCCGCTCGGTCGGCGATCCAGGCGAAGTCGCGGTCGGCGTTCGAGGCGTTGACCACGACGAGGAAATCGTCCGCCGCCAGGCGGTAGATCAGGAGGTCGTCGACGTAGGTGCCGCGGTCGGTGAGCAGACCGCTGTAGTGGGCGCGGCCCGGCGCCAGCTTGCTGACGTCGTTGGGGGTGAGCCCTTGCAGGAACGCCTCGGCGCCCGCACCGCGCACCCGCACCTCGCCCATGTGCGAGACGTCGAACATGCCGGCCGCGGTGCGTACGGCCCGATGCTCGTCGATCACTCCGTCGTACTGCACCGGCATCTCCCAGCCGGCGAAATCCACCAGCTTCGCGGCCAGCTCGGCGTGGCAGGAATAGAGCGGTGTGCGCTTCAAAGTGGCCATATGGCGGGGAACGGTATCACAGCCTGCAAGCCCGCTGGCGCTTGCCGGCCCCTTGGCAAGCGGCGCGGAACGCGTTATCTCTTGGCCATGAAACTCCTCCTGATCCGCCACGCCATCGCCGAGGAGCGCGAGGACTTCGCGCGCACCGGCAAGGACGACCGCCTGCGCCCGCTCACCGAGGATGGACGGAAGAAAATGAAACAGGCCGCACGCGGCCTCTACCACCTCTGCCCCGACGTCGACCTGCTCGCCACCAGCCCGCTCACCCGCGCCGCCCAGACCGGCGCCATCATCGACTCGGTCTACGGCGGTCTCAAGGAGGTCGAGATCGACCAGCTCTCCCCCGGCGCCAAGCCCGCCGACTTCCTGCGCTGGCTGCGGCAGCAGAAGCAGGAGACGATCGCCGCCGTCGGGCACGAGCCGAGCATCAGCCTGATCCTCTCCTGGCTGTTGACCGGCGGGGAGCGGCGCATCTACTCCTTCCGCAAGGGGGGCGCCGCCCTGGTCGAATTCCCCGGCGAGGTCGGCGCCGGCACGGCCACACTGCTCTGGGCGGTGGCGCCCGGCCAGCTCCGGGATCTGGCGGGTTGAAGCGGCAGGCTGATGATGGATTCTCTTCTCGTCCGACCGCCCGAAGAGGGAGCGCGCCGTCTCGCCCTCTCGTTCCTGGACCAGGCCGCCGCCGCGTTTCCCCGCCTCGACGATCCGGCCGACAGCGAAGCGCTGCACGACTTCCGCGTCGGCCTGCGCCGCTTGCGAAGCTGCTTGCGCGCCTACCGGGAGGTCCTCGCCGGCTGCGTGCCCAAGAAGCTCGCCCGCCGGCTCCGCCGTCTCGCCGCCGCCACCGGTCCCGGCCGTGACGCCGAAGTGCAGATCGAATGGCTGCGGAGCCGCGGCAAGCACCTCACCCGCAATCACCGCGCCGGCCTCTCCTGGCAGCTCGGCCGCCTCGACGAACGGCTGCGCGCCGCCTACGCCGAGCTGACCGGTCATCTCGGCGCCCGGTTCCCGGACCTGGAGAAGGACCTGCGGCACCACCTTTCCGTCTACCAGACCGAGGTCCATCTCGGAGCCGACGGCCCGCACCCGACCCTGGGCACCGTCACCGCCGCCATCCTCCGCAGCCAGCTCGAAGAGCTCGCGGATCATCTCACCCACGTCCGGGGCGCTGGCGACGTCAAGGAAGCGCACCGCGCCCGCATCAGCGCCAAGCGTCTGCGCTACCTCCTGGAGCCGCTCGCGGAAGAGCTCCCCGCCGCACCGCCGCTGGTCAAGCGCCTCAAGAAGCTCCAGGACCTCCTCGGCGAGCTTCACGACGCCCACGTCCAGGAGTCCGATCTCGCCGCCGCCGTCGCAACCGCCGCCGCCGAGCGCGCCCACCACCTCTTCACCCTCGCGCTCGACAGCCAGCCGGACGAAGCCCGCCTGCGCGCCGCCCGCCGCCGCTCCCACGAGCCCGGCCTCCTCGCCCTCGCCCACCAGAACCGGCAGCGCCGCGACGAGCTCTTCGCCGAGGTAGAGACCGATTGGCTGGACGGGAAGGCGGAGGGCTTCCTGGAGCAGGTGCGGGCGCTGGCGGGAGAGATGGAGGGGGCGGCCTAGATCTGGCTCACAACCGCCGCCGCACCCCCCGCACGAACCTCTCCAGCGCCGCCGCGCCGTAGGTGAAGTAGAGGGACGGCTCCATGAGCTCGAGCTCCATCACCTGCGGAGTGCCGTCGGCGCGGAGGGCGAGGTCGATGCGGGCGTAGAGGAGAGGCGCGGCGATGGCGGCGGTGGCAGCGGCGACGGCGGCCCGGGCGACGGTGGCCTCGGCGGGTGAGATGGGGAGGGGACCGGCGACGGACTCTCCGCCGCCCGAGAAGCGCGGCGACTTGCGCACGGCGTGGGTCAGCTCGCCGTCGATCCACACGACCGCCCTCTCACCGTGGCCGTCGACCGACTCGACATAGGGCTGGATGAGAACGTCTTCGCCGGCGGCGAGTCTCCGCAGATGCGCTTCCCCCGCCTCCCGGCTCTCCGGACCGCTGCGCAGGGTGAGGCGCGACGCGGCGGAGATGGCGGGCTTGATCACCACGTCGCTCCAGCCGCGGCCGGCCAGGACCGCCGCCAGCGAGGCCGTCTCTCCCCGGCGCAGCAGACAGGTCGGCACGACCGGCACGCCGGCCTTTTCGAGCTCCAGGAGATACCTCTTGTGCAGATTCCAGCGCACCGCCGCGACAGGATTCCACAGCTCCGTCACCGCCGCCGTGCGCTCGACCCAGGCGAGAAACCGTCGCGGGTCTTCCGGATAGTTCCACGTCGCTCGCAGCACGGTCAGCCGCGCCACGGAAAAATCCGCGCCGGGATCGTCCCACGCGAGCGTTCCGGCCGCGAGACCGGCAGCACGGAGCGCCGCGAGCGTGGGCGCCTCGTCCGCGTCGGGCTCCGGCAGCTCCCGGCAGGTGGTGAGAACGACGTCCATGCGCCCCATCAGCCGCCGGCTCACCCTTCGCGCGGCCGGCCGCTACCGGTCGCTTCTGGAGAGCTCGCCAAACAGCTTGCGGAGAGTCTTGGTCATCATCTCCTCGATCTCCCGCTGCGTCGGTGCGTTGGCCGATACCGGTGCCGCCAGCGCCGGCGCCGGGGGTGGCTGTGCGCCGCCGACCAGGGAACGCATCCGCAGAGCTGCCTCGGACGGGGGATTCTTCGCCTGCGGATAGGCGAAATACAGCATTTCCTCGGGCTCCATTCCGATTGCGCGGGAGATATCGATGATGTGTTGAAATTTCAGCTCGATCAGCCCGGAAAACAGGCGGCTGAGGTAGCTGGAGCTGAGGCCGAGCTTCCGCTCGACATCCCGGTTGGTGTAGCCGAGGACGCGCATGGCGGTCTTCAGCATGGTCAACATGTGGTCGTTTTCTTGGCTCATTGGATGAAGTGTACCCGAAAAGGAAGAGGTGCGGCAGGGGTCTTTCCACGGACACGGTAGATCTGGCGTCGAACTGGGCCGGGCGGTCGCTCGACACGCGGCGCGAAGTGGGATAGAAGTGAAAAGTGTTTGAGCTTCGCGGGAAACCCCCAAAGGAGGTTTGCATGAATCGTCTGAGCTGGACCCCGGTCGTCTGTGCTCTCGTGCTCGTGGCTGTCGTCTCCGGATGCAAGAAGGAAGAGCCGCCTCCACCCCCGCCGCCGGCAGAGGCCAGCCCGGCTCCCGCGGCGACCCCGGCCCCCGCGGCAACTCCGGCTCCGGCCGCCGGTGAGAAGGCGGTCTCCGCCAAGGCTACCCTGAAGGCCGCCAAGGGGGATGCGCCCTCCGGCACCGTGACCTTCAGCCAGCAGGCCGACGGCGTCCACGTGACCGTGGACCTCGCCGGCGCCACCCCCGGCAAGCACGGTCTCCACATCCACCAGAACGGCGAGTGCACACCGCCGTTCAAGACCGCGGGCGATCATTTCAACGCCGACAACCATGACCACGCCTGCTCGCCGACGCCGAGCCGCCACACCGGCGACATCGGCAACGTCGAGGTCGGCGCGGACGGCAAGGCCCACTGGGAAGGCGTCGTCGACCAGATCAGCCTGACCGACGCGGCGCACCAGATCACCGGCAAGTCGGTGATCCTCCACGCCAAGGAAGACGACTGCAAGACCCAGCCGACCGGCGCCTCGGGCGACCGGATCGCCTGCGGCGTGATCGAAGCGCAGTAAAGGCTTCCGCTCACCCGCGAATCCCCCCGGGCTCACTGAGCCCGGGGTATCACTCTCCCTCTCCACTCGGCTTGACCGGTACTCCGAGACAACGATATTGTTGTGTCGGTGCTGCCACCTTTCGATCGGGACGGGAATCTTCCGGCAGGGACCTATTGGATGTCGTGGCAGGAATTCAGCGACCGGTTTGGTATGACGCCATACCGCAAACGGCTTCTCGTCGGGCTGCGCGAAGCGCTTCTGGCTCTTCAACGAGCAGGCTGCCGGACTGTCTATATTGACGGGAGCTTCGTCACCGCCAAGGAGACTCCTGGCGACTTCGACGGGTGTTGGGACCCCAAAGGGGTCTCTCTCGAGAGACTCGATCCTGTCTTCCTCGATTTTTCCAACCAGCGGGCCGCCCAGAAGGCGAAGTATGGAGGCGAGATGTTCACCGTCGGAAGCCCGGCCGGTCCCGCCGGAAGAACATTCCTTGAATTTTTTCAGCAGGACCGAGAGGGAAATCCCAAAGGGATCGTCGCCTTCGATCTGCAGAGGTTGTCGCTATGATCAAGAACGAGCGCGAGTATCGCGTCACCAGGACGCAGGCCGCCAGGTTCGAACAGGCTCTCGCCGAGCTGAGCTCGGGCAGTTCCGAGGAGGGGCTGCATCCCTTGCTCGAAAAAGCCCAGCGAGACTCGCTCCAGAGCCAGATGGATGAGCTGCGCGAGCAGATTGCGGAATATGAAGCCCTGCGCTCCGGGACGCGAACCGTGATTTCTCTCGATTCGCTCGAAGAGCTTCCGCAGGCGCTGATCCAGGCCCGCATCGCGGCCGGCTTGAGCCAGGCTCAGTTGGCCGACCGGCTCGGCCTGAAGGAGCAGCAGGTCCAGCGCTACGAAGCCACCGACTACGCCGCCGCGAACCTCGCACGCCTGAGCCAGGTCATCCACGCCTTGGACGTGCACGTGCGGGAGGATGTATTCCTATCCGGAACCACGGAGGCGCTGGAAGGGATCTTCGGCCGGCTTCGGGACCTCGTCTCCGAGACCGTGGCCGCGAATCGAAGCAGACTCGCCCGAAGCTGACCTGCGCTGAACGCAGATGGGGGCTTTCAGCCCCATCTGCTAGCATCCATCCCGTGCCCACCCCCTTCAACCGGTCGGCTCTGTCGCGGATCGCCCTCCTCGGGCTGGCGGCCCTCGCGGCAGCTTCCTGCCACCGGGCCGGCGCACCGCTTTCCGGCGACCTGCCCATCCATCTCGAAGAGCACCTCGACGCGGCCCGGGTGGACGGCTCGGCGGTGCCCAAGGATCTCCCCGCTCCGGTGCTCTGGCAGTTCGACGTGCCGCAGCCGGGGTGGAAAGCGGTCGTGCCGCTGTTGCCGTCGGTGCAACCGGCCACCGTCGTACAGCAGGACGGCGTGCTGCGGATCTCTTTGACGGAGGCGAACCGGCAGCGCCGCGGGATGCGCGGCGGCGCCTATGTCGACCTGCCGGGGTGGAACCGCCAGGACTGGTCCGTGCTCGCCGTCCGCGCCCGCGCCACCGGGCCGGCGCAGAGCTTGACCGTGAGCTTCAACCTGCGGCAGCGCCACGGCGACCGGTTCGACGAATACGAGCCGTTCCTCAACCGCGGCGAGGTCACCAACCTGATCAACGACGGCGCGGTGCACCGCTATCTGCTGCGCGCCGACTGGGCGAACTGGTGGGAGGGTGACCCGGCTTGGCGCCAGCTCGGCCTGACTGTCAGCGCCAGCGGGCCGGCGCGGGTCGACATCCTCTCCGTCGAGCTCGTCCCCAAGGAGGCCCGCTATGCCGACAAGCCGGCCGGCTTGATCACCGAAGCGCGGGAGTCGCTCTACCGGCGCGCCATCTACACGCATGCGCCCGCCCGTCTCGCGGTGCCGGTGACGATTCCCGCCGGCGGCCGCCTCGACTTAGGCCTCGGCGTGCTGCGCGACGACGCGCCGGTCACTTTCCAGGTCAAGCTGAACGGGCAGACCGTCTTCGCCGAGACCTATTCCGACAAGGACCGCTGGGGGCAGCGCTCGGTGGATCTCTCGCGCTGGGCGGGGCAGACCGTCCGCCTCGTCCTGGAGACAGGCCCATCGCCGCCGGCGTTACACGGCCGGCCGGGCAGCGTGGCCCTGTGGTCCACGCCCACCCTGAGCGGCTCCCCGCCGCGCGGCGGACCGCCCAACGTCATCCTTTATGTCATCGACGCCGGCGGCGCCGAGTACATGAGCGCCTATGGCTACAACCGGCGCACGACGCCGCACCTGGAGCGCCTCGCCCAGGAAGGCGCGCTGTTCGAGAACGCGCACAGCAACAGCACGTGGTCCAAGCCGTCGACGACGTCGTTCATGACCGGCCTGCACCACACCGTTCTCGGCGGCTACGAGACGCCGTCCGATCCGCTGCCGGCGCGGGCCGAGACGATGGCGCAGATCCTCCATCGCGCCGGCTGGCAGACCGGCGTGTTCACCTCCAACTCCTGGTGCGGCACGATGAGCGGCCTCGAGCGCGGCGTCGATCAGATGATCGAGACGACCTCCGGCCCCAATTCCTCGTCGTCCGCCGAGCTCCAGGCCGATTTCTGGCGCTGGCGCGAGGCGTATCCCGGCCGTCCATATTGGGCGCACTTCCAGAGCACCGACGTGCACTGGCCGTGGGAAGCCGAGCCGCCGGTCGCCGGCGTCTTCTTCTCGCGCGCCGAGCGGACCGCTTTCTATGAGATGGAACGCAAGCTGGGCGCCGGCTCGGGTCTCGCCGGCCGCTTCTGGGGACTGCGCGCCGGAGCGCAGTCGTTCGTCAAGTCCGGCGTCGACCGCGACGCCTACTTCGACGGCGTGCGCGGCGCCTTCGACGAGGCCATGGCGTATACCGATCTGCAGCTCGGCCGGCTGGTCGAACGGCTGAAGGCGAGCGGCGAGTGGGAGAACACGCTCCTCCTCGTCACCGCCGACCACGGCGACTGGCCCGGCCTCGGCTACTTCGCAGCCGGCGATCCGGAAGCGCGGATTCCCTACCTCAACCCCTATCTGACCCACGTGCCGCTGGTGATCTCCTGGCCCGGCCACATCAAGCCCGGCCAGCGCTTCCGCGAGCCGGTGTCGCTGATCGACCTGCTCCCCACGATCCTCGACCTCACCCGCCAGCCGCATCCGCCCGATCTCCAGGGCCAGTCGCTCGCGCCTCTGCTTCTCGGCCGGCGCGGCTGGCAGACGCGCCCGGTGATCCTCGACGAGATGAACGTCGATCCCAAGACCCATCAGATGAGCGGCGCCATCGAGATGGTCGACGGCCGCTGGGCCGCCTCGCTCGCCATCGATCAGAATGCGCAGAATCAGACCGCCCGAATCCAAAGCATTCAAGGATCCGAAAGCGGTCCGCGCCTGCTGCTCTACGACCTGTGGAACGACCCGCTCTGCCGCCGCAGCCTGCACGCCGAGCGGCCGGATCTCGTCAAGCTCTACACCGGCCGCCTCGAACGCGAATTCCGCGCGCACCGCGCCCTCGCCCGGCAGTATCCCCGCTCCGGCGAAGGCGTCCTCGACACCCACCAGCTCGACACGCTGAAGTCGCTCGGCTATATCAAATAGCCGGCCCTATCGGCCAGGCGCCGCGGTGCGGAATTCGTCCAGATGCTCCGCCTTCCAGCGCATCGCCATCAGGATGCGGTTGTAGCCACTCGGGTGGTCGAAGAAGATGATCTCCTCGAGCGGACCCGGGTGGAGCTTGCGGTATTCGCCGAGCTGGAGCGCCGCCTCGGCCATGCCGTCCGGCTGCCGGCTGGCGTTGATGCCGAAGATGTCCGCCTCGGCTTCCGAGGTGCGGACCACGGTGTTGAGGACCGGTGTCATGACGAAGAAGTAGACCGAGAAGACCGCCGCCAGCAGCGGGAAGGCGGCCGGATCGGCGATGCCGGACAGCCCCCAGCGCAACCCCCACCGCCGGAAGGCCCACTGGAAGGCGCCGCGCAGGAACGCGAAGCCGACAAAGATGATGACGCTGATCGCCAGGAGCAGCTTGTAGACGTGGTTCAGCACGTAGTGCCCCATCTCGTGGCTCATCACCATCTCGATGCCGGTCAGTGAGGTGCGGCGCAACAGGTTGTCGTTGAGCTCGATCCGCATCGTGCTGCCAAACCCGGTGACGTGGGCGCTCACCCGCTTGGTCTGCTTCGAGGCGTCCTGCACGAAGACATGGCTGGTGGGAATGCCGTTCGCCCGCGCCAGCGAGAGGATCGGCTCGCGGACGACCGGATTGGTCAGCTCGGTCGTGGTGTTGAACACCGGCTCGATCCAGATCGGCGCGACGATCACGCCGAAGATCGTGAAGACGATCGCGAAGACCGTCCCCCAGATCCACCAGGTGCGCGGCGCGGCGCGCAAGATGCGGAGGAGGACCGCGATGGCGATGGCGCCGAAGACGATGCCGAGCCCCAAGCCCTTGGTCTGCTCCCACAGCCAGCCGTTGAAGGTCAGGTTCGACATGCCGTACTGGTGCTCGCGGAAGTAGTCCTGGTACAGCGCGAGAGGAAAGCCGAGCAGGGCGACCGCGAGGACGTACTGGATGCCGTAGACGAGACCGTGGACGAAGTGGAAGCGGGTCACGCGGTCGGCGAGGCCGCGCATGCGGACGGACAGGCCCGTGCCGAGGAGCACCCAGGCGACGCCGAGACCGTACAGAAACTCCCAGAGCTGGAGCCAGTAGCCGCCCTCGAAATAGTCGTCGGACCGCGTCCGCGCATCGGCCGGCAGGGTGGCGAGCCACGCCTCGGTCGCCGCGGCCGGATCGAAGTGGCCGCCGGGAGACGGCGCCTGGGCCGCGGCCGGAACCGCGGGAGCAGGTGGTGGTATCGGCTCGCTGGGCTCGGCGGCCAGGACCGGGAGCGACAGAAACGCTATGGCAAGCGACAGGAGAACCGTCCTGCGCATGAGGCACCTTCCTTTCTTCTCAGCTCTCGTACGATAGAGCACGGCGGAAGGTTACAACGGATGGAAGGTTACAAAGAATGGGACACCGCGGAAGCTCCCGCGCGCCAACCCGCGGCGACGACCAGCGGCAGATCCTCCAAAGCGCTCACCCGATCAGCGACCGGCACCGCGACCGGAGTGAGCTGTCCGGCGTGGCTTTCCAGATAAGCGCCGAGCTGCCGCGACCAGGAGATCGTGTACGGCCAGTCGTGCCACCCTTCCGGCGTCAGCGGCGCCGGCGGCAGCGCCGGCACCGTTTCGCCGGGCCGCGGCCACTCCGCAACGCCGACCAGCCAGACGCGGTGACCGGAGCGCAACGCCGCGGCGATCGTTGCCAGCACGTCGTCGATCGGCGAGCGCGACACCATCCGGGCCTTGAGCAGATCGTAACGGTGGACCCGGTGATCCGGAATGTCCGGCACCGTCAGCCAGCGGGCCGTCCCAGTGTAGTAGCGGTTGAAGCTGACGCCGTAATACCAGGAGCTCACCACCACGAGATCGTCCGGCGCCGCCGACGCCGCGACCTGCGCCGCCACCAGGTCGACATTCGTCTGCCGGAGTGTCGCCTGCTGCCAAAGCGGCACACACTGCGCCCCGACGACCAGCGCCACGGCAGCGGCCCGGACCGCACCGAGCCGCCGGCCGCCGGACCGCGCCCACACCGCATCGAGCGCGCCGGCCAGCAGCGCCAGCAGCGGCACGTAGTACCAGGGCCGCGGCCGGTAGCCGAGCGTTTTGAGGAACACACCCTCGGCCACCACCGCGAAGACGATCGTCAGCGCGGCGAAAAGCATCACGTCTGACAACTCGCGACGCCGGATCAAGGCGACTGCAATGCCGAGCCCGAGCAGCAACAACCAGACTCCGAGCACGAGACGCGGCCCGGCGGTCTCCTGAAACCCATGCCAGATCCGGATCAACTGGATCGGATAGGTGACGATCATGCTCCACTGCTGCCGCGCCGCCGCCAGGGGCTCCGCATAGGGCAGGAGCGACAGCGCGGCCAGCGCGCCGCTCCCGAAAACCCAAGCCGCCAGACCCCAGCGCCGGCGGATCGCCGCCACCACGATCGCGGCCCCACAGAGCGCCCCGAGGAGAGCGCTGTTGCTCAGCACGACCTGCACGCACGCGACCGCCACCACCGGCAGCGCCGCGAGCACCGCGACCGGAGGCGCCGGTGCCAAAGACCTCGCCAAGAGCCCGAGCATCAACAGGAGAAGCACGCTCCCCAGCCCGTAGCCGCGCACCGAATCGCCGTAGATCAAAACCGGAACGGAAAGACCGAAAAGGGCGAGAGACAGCAGCGGGACGGTCCGCCACGCCCGCGCGTTCCACCACAGAACGCCGACCAGGGCCAGCCCCACCAGGAGCCCGAACGCACGGAGAGCCGCATCGCCGCCGCCGGCCAACGACATGTAGCCACGGACCGTCACCGGAAACAGCAGTGGAAACGCCTCATGCTGAAACAGGCCGAACATCTCCCGCACCGTCGGCATCATCGCCAACCGCGCCGCGCCCGCCTCATCCCGCCACAGGCCGCCCGCATGCAGCATGCGCACGGCGTGTAGCGCCGCCACGGCGACCGTCAAGCCGATCGCCGCGATCCACTCCCAGCGGGCGGTGGCCGTCTTCTCCACTGTTTGGTCTCCCAAAGGGCTCAGCACAATGCGGCGG
Source organism: Thermoanaerobaculia bacterium (assembly GCA_036264355.1). Lineage (GTDB taxonomy): Bacteria > Acidobacteriota > Thermoanaerobaculia > Multivoradales > UBA5704 > UBA5704. The sequence goes on along the minus strand of DATARD010000412.1, from coordinate 25,861 downwards.
GGGATGCAAAACGGAAGCCGGCGAGACCTGCCGGGGAATAGCCGCCCGCAAGACACAAAGGAGCGGCATCGACGGGTTCACGAGTGGCAAAATTCGCGGCGCGGGACACAAACGAAGGTCGACGAGCGTCCCGCGGGCGTTGACGAGCCGCTACGGAGTGTTCGCGAGCCACAAAACCCGAGGCACGGGACGCGGCGGAACGCTCGCCAGCGTCTCTTCAGGGCCCACGGGACGCGACGGAATGCTCGCGAGCGTCTCGTCAACGCCGGCGGGGCGCGGCGGAAGGTTCGCGAGCGGCTCGCCGATGGCGGCGGGACGCGGCGGAACGCGGACGGGCGGCTCGTCTCCGTTCCGTTGTATCTCGTCTCCGCGGTGCCGTGACTCGTCTGCGCTTCGCCGCCACTCCCGAGTCATGAGCCCACCCGCCGCAGCGGTACTCCCGTCGCCGCGGCTTCGCGCACCTTGGCATCCAGCTCGATGCCGAAGCCGTCGGCCATCTTCGGGAAGTAGTTGAAGATGGCGATCAGGTGGCCGACTTCGAGGAGGGCTTCGTCGTTCAGCCCCAAATCGCGGAGGGGTTGCCAGTCGGCGGCGGTCATCTCGCGCGGAGTGCGGGTCATCTTCTCGGCGACGGTGCAGAGCGCGCGCTGGCGCGGGGTGAGGGTGGGGAGATCCCTCCAAGCGTGCTTCTTGATCGCTTCGACCAGCTCCGGATCGCCGTTCTCGACACGCAGAAACTCTGCGTGAGATTCGGTTCAGTATTCGCAGTCCTGCGCCGCGGAGGCGACGGCGGCGACCATTTCGCGCTCGGCGCGGTCGAGGGCTCCGGGGGCGAACATGATCTCGGCGAAGGCGCGCTGCATGGCCGGACCGATGCGCGGATGGGCGGCGAGCAGGCTACCCATGCCGGAGACGATGCCGAAGTTGTAGGACGAGGCCGATGCCGGTGCCGGTGGCGCCGTCGCCCGGGCACGCAGCTCTTCCGGGGTTGGCAGGGTGATGAAGGGGCGTCGCGCCTTTTTCTCAGATAGATCAGTCATCAGGATCTCCTTCCTCCGAGCAGCTCGCGCACCCGGTCCAGCCCCAGGGAGAGGAAGAGGGTGGGGAGGCGCGGGCCGGTGTCGCTGCCGACGAGCAGGGTGTAGAGGGCGATGAAGAAGCGGCGCTGCGCGTCCTTGATCTCCTGCGTCGGCGGCGCGTCGAGGTCCAGGCCGTGGACGAGCTTGGGGATTCCGTAGACGAGGCGGGTCAGTCCTTCCAGGCTCCAGGCGGATTCGTCCAGGCGTTCCAGGAGGAGGCCGATCGCCTTTTTTTCTTCCTCTCCCAGGGCTTCGTAGGAGGCGGTGTCGAAGGCGGGCTTGACCTTGGTGCGTTCGTCGTCCGGGAAATAGTCCTCCACCCAGTGGATGGCACAGGTGAGGCGCGGCTCGAGCGTCTCCGCCAGCTCCTCCTGCGGTGCGTCTCCAAGATGTTGCGAGACGATGCGCAGGATCTGCGGCCGGTTGCTCTGCGTCAGGTCCGCCGCCGAGGAGAGGAGGCGGAAGGGGACGGTGCCCTTGGTGTGCAGGACGTCGCCGGCCGAGGTGCGGACGCAGAGCTGGTAGACGTAGGCCTCGGCGGGGTTCGCCTTGCCGGTCAAGGCGCGGTTGCGGAAGGTGTCCCACTCGTCGTAGAGGCGGACGACTTCCTGGCCGAAGTCGATCGCGAAAGCCTGCCCGGGATCGCGGCGGATGTAGAGCCAGCGGATCATCGCCGGCTCCAGGATGTCGAGCGCGGCGCGCGGGGTGGCCGTGGTGCCGGCCGAGCTGGAGATCTTGGAGCGGCCGGCGATGCCGACGAAGGCGTAGCCGACGTAGTCGGGCGCCTGGCGGCCGAAGATGTCGCGGATGATCTTCTTGCCGACGTCGAAGCTGCTGCCCGGCGAGGAGTGGTCTTCGCCGCCGGGCTCGAAGTCGACCGTCTCGAAGGTCCAGCGCATCGGCCAGTCCACCTTCCACACCAGCTTCCCTTCGACCTTGTCGTCCAGGCTGAAGGCGCCGCGGTGGCCGCACGTGGCGCAGCGATACTCCAGGAAGGCGGTGGGCTCGGCGTAGGCCTCGATGACGGTGGTGTCGCGGTGGCAGTTTTCGCAGTAGACCTTGAACGGATAGTAGGTGCCGCGGCGCTCCTCGACCGTCCCCTCGTGACGTTCGGCGTCCTGGAACTGGGCGAGGACGTCGAAGATCTGGTGGCGGTGCCGGATGGCCTTCTTAATAAGGTCGAGGTAGGTGCCGGCGCGGTAGGCCTGGGACTGGCGGATGTAGCGCGGCGCGAGGCCGAGACGGGCGGCGGCGGCCTCGAAGTCGTGCATGTGCCGCGCGGCATAGGATTCGTATTCGCCTCCCGGGTCCGGGATGTCGGCGAGCGGCCGGCCGACGTGCTCGGCGAACTCCGGCGGCACGCCGGCGGGCACCTTGCGCAGGCGGTCGAAGTCGTCCCAGGAATGGATGTGGACGGCGTTCCAGCCGCGCAGGCGGAGCTCCTCGGTGACCAGGTGGACGGTCATCACCTCGCGCAGGTTGCCGAGATGGATCGGACCCGACGGGCTGACCCCCGAGGCGCAGACGATGGTCGCGCCCTCCCCTTTCTCCGGATCGCGCAGCACGCGCTTGATGACCCGGTCCGCCGTCCGTGTGATCCAGTGATTCGGTCGTTCCATTCCGTGTCCTCTCCTCCCGCCGCGGGGGGCTCATCATAGCAACTGGCGGATGTAACCGCAGAGCCGCGCGCTCCGTCTCCAGAGTGTATGAGAACCACGCCCCTCCTACTCGCCGCGACTCTTGAGGATCTCTTGGAACCCGGTCGCCGGCAGCACCCCTTCACTCCCCCGCCAACTCCAGGACTGTCTTGATGAGGCCCGCAGAAAGACGGTAGCCGACAGCCGCGAGTTGTTCGACAACAGGGGCGACCCTTTCGACGAGCTTGTGCTCCTTGGCCGCGAGGAGCACCCCGCCGGTTCCAACGATCCGGAGACCCTGGCTTTTTGCGAGCGCCCGCCCCTGCTTGTCGTCAATGAGAAGAAACCGCGCGGCTCTCTGGATTGCCAGGATGATCGCCTCGGCCTCACCTGGATCAACAAGCAGGCGGAAGCTCTGCTGATCTCCTGTCGGCCCGGGACTGACGCAGACGAGCCACTGGAGGCGGACAGCTTCCAGGAGAGCCGCCGAGCCGGGACGGCTCTCGCTGATGCGAAGCTCAGCGAAGACGGCAGGCGGAACCAAGATCTCTTGATACAGATCCCGGAGAATGCCCAAGCAGCCGATTCTCGCAAGCCCGACGAGCGGACCTGCGTCTGCGACGACCGGCCCGCTCAACGGGCGATCTCGATCTCTTCAGCGAGTTCGGCGGGGGAGTAGTCCACAGCCGGAATCCCCGCTTCCGCCAAGAGGCCCAGAAAAGCTTCCAGGGAGAGATCCGCCAGTCTGGCTGCCTGAGCGAGGGTCAGTTGGCCGGCTTCGAAGAGGTGAAGGGCCACGGAACGGTGGACGCCCTGTGCAAGGAGGCGCTCATCGAACGGGACCGCCAGGATCGCGGGACGGCCGTGCTTGGTGATGATGGAGAGTCGCCCTTCCTCGGCATCCCGCAGGAGATCTCCTGAGCGCTGTCGCAGATCGCGAACCGAAAAGACGTCGAATGGCTCCATCGCTCCTCCTCGTCTGTGCCTACACTTCGTAGCACAATCGGCATGCATCCGCAACGGCAAGAACCGCCGCTACGCGCTGGGGAATACGCCCGAGCAGCGGTTCATGGGCCGATGGGGTGACGGCGTGGTGGTGAAAGAGCTGCTGGTCAGCGAGAAGCCGGGCTTTCCCCCCACCCAGCCCCCCGCAGCCCCTGATACAACCCAGCCCCCAGGGCCGCCCCCACCAGCGGTCCAACCCAATAAATCCACTGGTCTCCCCACACCCCGGCCACCAGCGCCGGCCCAAAGGACCGCGCCGGATTCATCGAAGCACCGGTGATCGGTCCGCCCCACAGAGCATCGAGAGCCACCGTGCCGCCGATCGCGATCGCAGCCAATTGCCCCACCGCCCGGGTGTCCGTCGCCACCGCCGTGATCACAAACATCAGAACCGCGGTCAGCAGAACCTCGATCCCGAGCCCCCGCAGAGCGCCTCCGGTCGGCAGCGTCACTCCGAGCGCTCCCTCCATCCCAAACCATAGACGGAGCACCAAAGCGCCGCCGGCCGCGCCGGCGAGTTGGCCCACGATGTAAGCCGGAACATCCCGCCACGGGAAATGCCGGGTCAGAGCAAACGCCACCGTCACCGCCGGATTGAAATGCGCCCCCGACAGATGCCCCACCGCGGCGATCATCACCATGATCACCAGCCCGAAGCTCGCGGCAACCCCCACGTGCCCCAATGCCCCGGTCGCGTGGTTCACCACAATCGCCCCGCAGCCTCCGGTCACCAGGGCGAAGGTCCCCATACACTCGGCCACACTCCGCCGCCCGAGAGAGAGGGTGCTCATGAGCTAGGCTCGATCTCGCTCGATGACCGCCAGGAAGAGGCGGACCCGGGTGATCAGCTCGTGAGCAGCGATGTCGAAGGCGCGCCGTTTCGTTGCCTCATCGCCCTCGACAGCCGAGGGATCGGCAATGCTCCAGTGAATCCTTTCCGGCGTATCGGGAAAGACCGGGCACACCTCGCGGGCGTTGTCGCAGACGGTCACCACATAGTCGAACTGTTGTCCGGCAAATTCTTCCCAGTGCTTCGAGCGCTGCCCGCTGATGTCGATGCTTCTCTCGGCCATCGCGGCGATCGCCAGGGGATGGACCCGAGTCGCCACGGTCCCGGCGCTGTGAGCCTCCACTCTGTCACCAGCGAAATGACGGAGGACGCCCTCCGCCATCTGCGAGCGCGCGCTGTTATGAGTGCAAAGGAAGAGAACGCGGACGCGCCGGCCGATGCCAGGCTTCGCGTCGTCCGCCGCTTTCGGCCGGTCCGAAATCCAGGGGTGGAGACTCTCGCCTGCCGCGAAGTATAAGCTCTTCAGGCGTTCGAGATCCAGGCTGTAGTAGACGTCCCGGCCATCCGCCGCGCTGCGGCGCTCGGCGACCAGCGCCTGGTCCCGCAGTCGCCGGAGGTGGTAAGAGACAAGGTTCTGTCGCTCACCCACAAGAGCGGAGAGCTCCTGCACCCGGTGGTCGCTCCGGGCCAGCGCCTCGACGAGCCGCCAGCGCAACTCGTGCGCCAGCAGCTTCAAGAAGGAATGAGAAGAGACCTGCGTTACTGTTGCGCCCATGGTGTCCGTCCAGGGTTTTCTGTCTGGCCGATCTCCTGGGTGGCTTCCTGAAGCCGGAGACCGTTCAGCTTTTCGAAGGGTAGATTGATGAACAGCTCGAGGAGGCGGCGGATCTCGATGGCGGCTCGCTTGAATGCGCGCAACTTCTCCTCCGGCGTCCCCTCGACCGCCGCCGGGTCCTCCATGCCCCAGTGCGCGACGATGGGCTGCCCGGGCCAGATGGGGCAGCTCTCGCGGGCCCTGTCGCACACGGTGATGACAAAATCGAATGTGTTGTCCTGGTAGGTCGTCAAAGGCTTACTGCGAGCCCCCGCCGTGTCGATCCGATAGACCTTCTCGAGCACCTTGAGGGCCAGGGGGTTGACCTCACCCTTGGGCTCGCTTCCGGCACTGAACGTCTCGAATCGGCGAGGAGCCAGGTCACGCAAAAGGTACTCCGCCATGATGCTGCGGGCGGAGTTTCCTGTACAGACGAAGAGCATCCTGAATCGTTGCTCGTTGGCCATTTCGCTTCTCCTCGGAGAGGATGCCGGTTGGTCCCGGGTTGCAGCCTGGTGGCCGCACCCATGTCTACCAATCTACTTTGAGGCAATTCAGGTTGCAAGGCCCGATCTCTTCAGCGAGTTCGGCGGGCACAATCGGCATGCATCCGCAACGGCAAGAACCGCCGCTACGCTTCGGGGAACACACCAGAGCAGCGGCTCAAGGGCCGGTGGAGCGCGATCCCGGGGACGGGGGGAGCGCAGGGCTTCAGCACTCGACGGGCACGCTGCCGCAGATGCAGAGGGTCGTGCAGTTGCTACAGCACTCGAGACCGACGAATGGACCGTGGTGGTGCGCCAGGCACTGCTGCGTGCACGCGTCGCGCTGCGCCTGGGTGCAGAAATTTGCCCCGCAGCCGGCCAGGTTGACCGGTGCAATGGCCGCCGGTCCGTCGGTGGAAACGGTTGGAGCGTTGAGCGTCGCGAGGAAGGCGTCCACGGAGGGAACGCCGGCCGGGACAGGCGAGGGTGACGGCGCGGCGGAGGCGAAGGCGGCGAAGGTGAGCACGATGGCGGCGGTGAGAAGGATGCGGTTCAGCTTCATGGCATCTCCTTTCGGGGTGATCAGAACGAATCAGGGGGATGACTCGGACCTTTCAGCTCGCTCCCCCGTCCCAGCCCGAGGGTACTCCTCGCCCTCCGCATGCGCAACTCTCTATCTTAGTCGTTGGATTACTCTCAAACTACCGCTCAAGCGGCCCACGGTAGTACCATGAAGAGCCCGTAGCTCTCAGGAGGTCACCAATGAGCTCGCACCGAAGTTTCCGCTCTCCTCAATCGCTGCTGGCGATCCTGCTCGTTCTCTCCGCCGGGCCTGTGCTCGCCGCCAAGGACAGCAAAGCCCAGACGCCGACCTTCGAAGGCACGTCGCAGGTCGTTTCGGTGGAGGTGCCGGTGAACGCCGTCGACCGCGACGGCCAGCCGGTGCGCGGGCTGACCGCCGACGACTTCGAGGTGTGGGACGGCAACGAGCGGCAGAAGATCTCTTCCTTCGAGGCGGTCGACCTGGCGACGCTCGAGGCCGCCCATGCGGCGGCCGGGCCGGGCTCCGTGCAACCGCTCCCGGAGCTCGACTCGAGCGCCCGGCGCCACTTCCTGCTGCTGTTCGACCTGTCGTTCTCCAGCCCCACCGCGGTGCTCAAGGCGCGCCTCGCGGCGCGCGACTTCATGCTCAACCACCTGCATCCGTCGGACCTCGCCGCGGTCGCCACCTTCACCATCGAGCGCGGCCCGAAGCTGGTGATGACCTTCACGCCCGACCGGGCGCAGCTCGCCCGCGCCATCGACACCCTCGGCATGCAGCACGGCCTGCAGGTCGACAAGGCGGATCCGCTGCGCTTCATCATCGAGGGTGACTTCAACGCCTCCGGCGCCAGCTCCATGATGGCCGAGTCCAACCGGGCGCAGCGCGACCAGATGGTGTTCCAGGAGCTCCAGGCCCTCAGCCTGCTCGCCGAGAAGACGGAGCGCACCTACGCGATCGGCCGCATCAGCGACTTCTCCCGCTCGCTCACCAACCTGGGCCGGGCGCTCAATTCCGTGCAGGGGCGCAAACAGGTGGTGATGTTCTCCGAAGGCTTCGACAGCCGCCTGCTGATCGGCCGCGACACGCTCGACGCCGACAACGACCTCGACAACGCGAACATCGCCGGTGGACAGCACTATCTGGTGGACAACGACGCGCGCTACGGAAGCACGACGTTGCAGAACGAGATGAACCGCATGCTGGAGGAGTTCCGCCGCGCCGACTGCGTCATCCAGGCGGTGGACATCGGCGGCCTGCGCGACCGTACCGACGCGTCCAACCGGCCACAGGTCAACGGGCAGGAATCGCTGTTCTACATGGCCAACGAGACCGGCGGCGAGCTCTACAAGGACGCCAACAACCTGGGGGATCAGCTCAACCGCCTGCTCAACCGCACCAGCCTCACCTACGTGCTGACCTTCGAGCGCTCCGACCTGAAGACCGACGGCGCCTACCACCACCTGCGGGTGAAGGCCGCCAGGCTCCCGGCCGGCGGCCACCTGGCCTATCGCACCGGCTATTACGCGCCACGGCCGTTCCGCGACCTCTCGCCGCTCGAAAAGAACCTGCTGGCCTCGGACAACATCGCGGCCGGCACGCCGCGGCGCGACATCGCCATGAACGTTCTGCTGGCGCCGTTCCGCGCCTCGCCAAAGGAAGCCTATGTGCCGGTGATCCTGGAGGTCGCGGGACGCAGCCTGCTGAGCGGCCAGCCCGGCGACAAGGTCAACGTGGAGATCTACGCCTACGCGAGCGACGCCCAGGGCCAGATGCGCGACTTCTTCACCCAGAAGGTCGGCTTCGACCTGAGCAAGGGGCGCAAGGGGTTCGAGGAGACCGGTCTCAAGTACTACGGCCATCTCGACCTGCCGCCCGGCGACTACCGGGTGCGGGTGCTGGTGCGCAACGCGCAGACCGGCCACACGGCGGTGGAGTCGGTGCAGGTGCAGGTGCCGGCCTATGCCGAGACGCGGCCGTTCCTCCTCCCCCCCTTCTTCATCGACAAGGGAGCGCACTGGCTGATGCTGCGCGAGAACGAACAGACCGGCCGCGGCGGCAGCGCCGGCAGCACCTCCGTGTTCTACCCGTTCACCGTCGCCGGCGAGCCCTATGTGCCGGCGGCGAAACCGGTGCTGCGCGGCGATGAGAAGGCACGGGTGTGCCTGGTAGCGTACAATCTCGGCAAGGGAGATCTCTCCGTGCAGGGGCAGGTCGTCTCGCCGGACGGCAAGTCCGCACCGGCGTCCGGCCTGGCGATGGTGGAACGCACGGCGACCGGCATCTCCGGTCTCGACAAGGTGCTGGCCACTTTCGAGCCCGGTGCCCTGGGAGCCGGCGATTACGTGTTGCAGATCGCGGTGACCGATCCACGGACGGGCCGCAAGGAGATGAATTCTCTCCCGTTCAAGGTAGTTCATTGATTTGTCGGATTTGTGGCTGGATTCCGGAGGGCGATCGTTTCCCACCGTGAGCGCGGAGGGCAGCCGGTGGGAAGAAAGGGGTCAACATGCGTAAGGAGCATCTACGGCTCCCGGGGCTCGCCTTGGGAGCCGGTCTGTGTCTGGCCGCGTTGTGTCTCGCCGTCCCGGTCCGGGCTGCCCAGGCACCGGTGGCCACACAGAGGTTTGGCGAGACGGCCGAGGTGGTGGTCGTCGAGGTGCCGGTGCAGGTGGTCAAGGACGGCGAGCCCGTGCGCGGGCTGACCGCCGACAACTTCGAGGTCTACGACGGACGCAAGAAGCAGAAGGTCACCGGCTTCGAGGCCCTCGACCTCTACAGCGCCGCCGCGCAGACGGCGCCGGGAGCGGCGCCGGCGGCCGCCGTGCCCGCCGCGGCGCGCCGGCACTTCCTGATGATCTTCGACCTCTCCTTCTCCGAGCCGAAGTCGATCATCAAGGCGCGCGACGCCGCGAAGACGCTGATCAAGGGTCTGCACCCCACCGACATGGTGGCGGTGTCCACCTACAGCGCGCAGAAGGGACCGCAACTCGTCCTCGGCTTCACCTCCGACCGCCGGCAGATCGACTCCGCTCTCTCCACGCTCGGCGTGCCGCAGCTCGTCGACCGCGCCCCCGATCCGCTGCACCTCGTGCTCACCTCCCTGCAGGATGAGATGTCCGGTCAGGCAGCCGCGCCCCTCGAGAGGAAAGGGGCGGAAAACAAGGACGCCACCACGCAGGCCATGCTGGACACCTTCAAGCAGTTCTCGATCGCCTCCGAAAAAGCCGAAGCCTCGGCCCAGAAGACCGCCATCGCCTCCTACTCCCGTTCGATGGCCGATCTGGCCAAGATGATGGGCTCGGTGGACGGCCGCAAGATGGTCGTCTATCTCTCCGAAGGGTTCGACAGCTCTCTGCTCACCGGCACCGCCGACCTGAAGGAGCAGAACGACATGGCCGCCTCGGCGCAGTCGGGCGAGATCTGGAACGTCGACTCGGAGAAGCGCTACGGCGACACCAAGACGATGGGCAACGTCGAGAAGATGCTGGAGGAGTTCCGCCGCGCCGACTGCACCATCCAGGCGGTGGACATCGGCGGCCTGCGCGCCAGCAATGATCAGGGCTTCCAGCGCAAGGGCGGCGCGGACAGCTTGTTGATGATGGCCAAGGGGACGGGCGGCGAGCTCTTCGAGAACTACAACGACCTCTCCGTCGCCATGAATCAGATGCTGCGCCGCACCGGCGTCACCTACGTGCTGACCTACCAGCCGGAAGACGTCAAGCACGACGGCGAGTTCCACAAGCTGCGCGTCGAGCTCAAGAACGCGCCGCGCGGCGCCCGCATCGTCCACCGGCCGGGATATTACGCGCCGCTGCCGTTCGCCAAGCAGAGCCCGCTCGAAAAGCTGCTGCAGACGGCGAACGACGTGATGAGCGGCGAGGAGTCGGGGAGCATTTCGACCTCCGTGCTGGCCGCCCCCTTCCAGGTGCCAGGAACCGAGAAGGCGTACGTGCCGGTGCTCATCGAGATCGACGGCAAGACGCTGACCGCCAACACCACCGGCACCATGCTGCCGGCCGAGATCTACGTCTACGCCCTCGACCAGTCGGGCGCGGTGCACGACTACCTGTCGCAGACCATGGGGCTCGACCTCTCCAAGGCCGGCACGGCGCTGTCGCAGAACGGTCTCAAGTTCTTCGGCCACCTCGACCTGATGCCCGGCGACTATTCGATCCGCGTGCTGGTGCGCAACGGCGTTTCCGGCGCGTCGAGCCTGCGGGTGGTGCCGGTCCACGTGGCGGCGCAGGGGCAGCCGGCGCTGCTGCCGGCCTTCTTCCCCGAGGCGCCGAACAAGTGGATCCTCGCCAAGGAGGCGCAGCGCGGTGCGGGAAAAGCGCCGTCCTATCCGTTCGTCGCCCGGCAGGAGTCCTACATTCCGGCCGGCCATCCGGTGCTCAGCGAAGGCCAGGAGACGCGGATGGCGCTGGTCGGCTACAACCTGGGAACCGGCGAGCTGCAGACGGAGTCCAAGATCCTGAGGAAGGATGGTAAGGAAGTGGGCACTGCCGACGTCAAAGTCGTAGAACGCGAGCCGGGAACGCCGGACCGGCTGCTTGCCACCTTCAAGCCGTCCAAGCTCGAGCCGGGAGAGTACCTGCTGCGGGTGACCGTCACCAACGGAGCAGGCCTCTCGCAGTCCAGCACAGCTCCTTTCGTTGTGGGGGCGCCGACGCGCGGCTGATCGAAATGACTCCGATCGCGCTGCGGCGGCTCCCCAGGAGGACCGCATGAGAACGACCGCAACAGCGCGCATCGCGTGCCGTAGGTACCGGTTGGGTGTGGTGGCGGCCTGCATGGCCGTCACCGCCCTGCCGCTCCTGGCGCAGACCGCGCCCAAGACACCGCCGAAAGCGCAGCCGAAAGCTCAAGAAGACAAGAAGTTCACCGAATCCACCGACGTCCTGGCCGTGGAAGTGCCGGTCCAGGTCCTCGGCAAGGACGGCGAGCCGCTGCGCGGTCTCAAGGCCGCCGACTTCACCATTTACGACGGGCGCAAGGAGCAGCCGGTGACCGGCTTCGAGGTGCTCGACCTGAGCGCCATGCCGCAGACACCGGCCGCCGCGGCTCCCGGAGCACCCGCCGCCAAAGCGGCCCCGGCGCAGATCGCGCCGTCGGCGCGGCGGCGTTTCGTCCTCCTCTTCGACCTCTCGTTCACCGGCCCCGCCGCGGTGACCAAGGCGCGGCAGTCGGCGAAGACCCTGCTCGCCGGCCTCCACCCGAGCGACCTGGTCGCGGTGGCCTCCTATAGCGCGTCGCGCGGTCCGGAACTGGTGCTCGGCTTCACCGCCGACCACCACCAGGCCGAGGAGGCGCTCGCCCGCATCGGCAATCCGGAGGTCGCCGCCGACCCGCTCCACCTGACGCTGCCGCCCGAGAACGGTCCGCGGGCAGGATCCGGCGCCAGCGGAGGCGGCTCGCGCCATGGCAACGACGACGGCGACTCGGGCAGCGGCGGCATCGACATCAACGCCGTGGTCAACGCCGCCGCCGATCGCGCGGCCCTGCAGGCGGAGCAGCGGGACGTCACCTCGTTCACCCGCGCCGTCGCGGTGTTCGCCAAGATGCTGGGCAGCATCCACGGCCGCAAGTACGTGATCTTCCTCTCTGAAGGATTCAACGACAAGCTCCTCCTCGGCACCGAGGACGACGCCGAGATCCAGGCGATGAACGAGGCTTCGGCCGCCGGCCAGACCTGGAAAGTGGATTCCGACGCCCGCTTCGGCAACACCAAGCTGAGCGGCCTGCTCGAAAAGATGCTCGAAGAGATGCGCCGCGCCGACTGCGTGGTGGAGTCGGTGGACCCCGGCGGCCTGCGCGCCTTCGGCGGCGAGAACGGCATCAAGCCGGCGACCGGTCAGAACACCCTCTTCGCGATCGCCAACGGCACCGGCGGCGAGCTCTACCGCAACTTCAACGACCTTTCGGTGGCGATGAACGAGATGCTGAAGCGCACCAGCGTCACCTATGTCCTCACCTATCAGCCGGAAGGGGTCAAGCACGACGGCGAGTACCACAAGCTGCGGGTCGAGCTGAAAAACGCGCCGCGCGGCGCGCGGGTGGTCTACCGGCCGGGCTACTACGCGCCGAAGCCGTTCAAGGACCAGTCGGCGGCCGAGCGCATGCTCGACGCCGCCAACCGGGTGGTGAACGGCGAGGAAGGCGGCGCGCTCAGCGCCTCCGTGCTCGCCGCCGCGTTCCAGGGTCCGGGCGGTCCGGGCGCCAAGGCCTACGTGCCGGTGCTCATCGAGGTGGACGGCAAGAGCCTCCTGGCCGGCGCACAGGCGAAGACGCTGCCGCTGGAGATCTACGCCTACGCCATGGACGAGAAGGGGACGGTGCAGGACTTCTTCGCCAGGACCCTCGGTCTCGACCTCGGCAAGGTCGAGCCGGTGCTCCAGAAGTCCGGCCTCAAGTTCTACGGCGACCTGAGCCTGGCGCCGGGCTCCTACACGCTGCGCATCCTGGTGCGCAACGGCACCACCGGCGCGCTGGTCGCGAAAGTGCTGCCGCTCGAGGTGCCGGCCTTCACCCAGGCCGCGACCGTGCTGCTGCCGCCGTTCTTCCCCGAGACTCCCGGCCGCTGGCTGCTGGTGCGCAAGAACGCCGAGGCGCCGAAGGACATGCCCTATCCGTTCCAGATGCAGAGCGAGCCGTTCATCCCGGCGGCGCTGCCGGTGCTGCGGCCCGGCGAAGAGACGAAAGTGGCGCTGATGGGCTACCATCTGCAACCCGGCGTCCTTACGGCCGACTCGCGGGTCTTCAGCCGGGCCGGAGAGGAGATCGGCAGCGGCGAGGTCCGCCTCGGACAACGGCAGGCCGGCGCCACCATCGAGCCGGACCGGGTGACGGCGACGTTCCGGCCGCCGGCGCTCAAGCCCGGTGAGTACATGCTGTTGATCACCCTCACCGATGCGGCCGGCAAGGCCGAGAGCAGCACGACCTCCTTCGTCGTGGGAAAAGGGGCCAGCGGTTAGCGAACCAAACGAAGCGCGCATCACCCTGCAGGCCGGTCGCGACAAAGCGGTCCGCGACGGGCATCCCTGGATCTTCTCCGGCGCCGTGGCGCGCCGGGAAGGTCCGGAGGACGCGCCCCTCGCCCGTGTCTCCGACGCGGCCGGCCGCTCCCTCGGCCTCGGCTTCCACAGCCCGAAATCACAGATCCGCGTCCGCCTGCTCGGTCCCGGCATTGAAACCGTCGACCGCGGCTTCTTCGCCGCCCGCCTCGGCGAGGCGGTGGCGCTGCGGCAGGCCGTTTTACCGACCCCGGCAGATCAGACCACCGGCTACCGTCTGCTCAACGCCGAAGGCGACGGCGTGCCGGGCTGGACCGTCGACCGCTTCGGCGACGTGCTGGTGAGCCAGATCACCGTCGCCGGCCTGGAGGCGTTGCGCGGCGAAGCCTATGCCGCGCTCGGCGACCTCCTGCCGGGCTGCGCGATCCTGCAGATGAACGACGTGCCGGCGCGGCGGGCCGAAGGGCTCTCGCAGAAGGACGAGGCCATCTCAGGAGACGTTCCCGTCGAGGCGCCGTTCCTGGAGTCGGGCTTCCATTTCACCTCCGAGCTGACCGGCGGCCAGAAGACCGGCTTCTATTGCGATCAGCGGGAGAACCGCCGTCTCGCGGAGAAGCTCGCCGGCGGCCGGACGGTGCTCGACCTCTTCGCCCACTCCGGCGCGTTCGGCCTCTACGCCTTGCGCGGCGGGGCGGAGAAGGTGACGCTCGTCGAGTCGTCCACCCGGCTGATCGACCGCGGCCGGGAGCTTCTCGTGCTCAATCACCTCGACCCGGAGCGCACGGAGTGGGTGAAGGCCAACGTCTTCGAAGACCTGCGCCAGCGCACCGACAGCTACGGTCTGGTGATCTGCGATCCGCCGCCGCTGGTGCGCAAGCGCCCGGACGTGGACGCCGCGGCGCGCGCCTACAAAGATTTGAACCGCCTGGCGCTCGGCCGGGTGAAGCCGGGCGGCTTCCTGCTCACCTTCAGTTGCAGCGGCGCGGTGGACGTCAAGCTCTTCCGCCAGATCTTCTTCGCCGCCGCCGTCGAAGCCCGCGTGCGCGTCGCCCTGCTGCAACCGCTCGCCGCGGCGCCGGATCATCCGGTGGCGATCACCCATCCGCAGGGTGAGTATCTCAAGGGGTGGCTGGCGGTGGTGACCGGATCATCCGGACCGGTCTGATATCGTTTCCTTCATGGCCAAACGGACCGGCTCCATCCTCTGCCCGTCGTGCGGGCGCCTGGTCGGCGTCAACGACGATGTCTGCCTCAACTGCGGCCGCCGCAAGCCGGGGATGTGGGGGCTCACGCAGGTCCTCGGCCGGCTGGGACGGGACGCGGGATTCGTGCAGGTCGTGATCGGCGGCTGCGTCTTTCTCTATCTCGCCATGCTCGCCGTCGATCCGCAGAACATCCAGACGAACGGCATCTTCAACTTCGGCGGCCCGAGCCGGGAGGCGCTGTTCCGCTTCGGATCGAGCGGCGGCTCTCCGGTGCTCGTCCACGGCCGCTGGTGGACGCTGCTCTCCGCCGGCTGGCTGCACGCCGGCCTGCTCCACATTGGCTTCAATCTCTACTGGGTGCGCATCCTGGCGCCGGAGACGGCCGAGCTCTACGGCGCCGCGCGCATGGTGATCCTCTACACCCTCTCCTCGATCGCCGGATTCCTGTTGAGCAGCGTCACCGCCTTCCTGCCCATCCCCCTGCTCCACGGCGGCGTTCTCACCGTCGGCGCCTCGGCACCGATCCTCGGGCTCCTCGGCGCCATGGTCTGGTACGGCCGGCGCGCCGGCAGCCGGCACATCGGCGGCCAGGCCTGGAGCTACGCCATCTTCATGATCGCCTTCGGATTCCTCATGCCGGGCATCGACAACATGGCCCACATCGGCGGCTTCGCCGGCGGCTACCTCGGCGGCATGCTCCTCGACCCGATGAAACCGGAGCGCGGCAACCACCAGGCCCTCGCCCTCGTCTGCCTGCTCGCCACCGCCGCCGCGGTGATCACCTCGCTGGTGGTGCCGATCCGCTGATCTACCCCTCCGGCACCAACCCCAGCTCTTTGGCCCGGCGGCGGACCTGGTAGGCTTCTTTGGTCTCCTGGGAGCTGAAGCGCTCTTCGCGCCAGGGGTCGCCGTAGGTGTGGTAGCCGTTCTCCTCCCAGAAACCGCGACGGTCGGCGGACAGGAGCTCGATGCCGCTCACCCACTTGGCACTTTTCCAGGCGTAGAGGTGAGGAACGACCAGGCGCATCGGACCGCCATGGTCGAGGAGGAGGGGCAGATCCTTGTGGCGGTCGGCGAGAAGGGCGTGCTCGGAGAGGAAGTCCTCCAGCGGCAGGTTGGTGGTGTAGCCACCGTAGCAGTGCACCAGGACGTGCGAAGCCTCGGGCTCGACGCGCACGGTCTTCAGGATCTCCCGGGTCGCGACACCGCTCCAGGGATTGTCCAGGGTCGAAAAGCGGGTCACGCAGTGGAAGTCGGCGGTGACGTGGGCGCGCGGCAGGGCCTGGAACCGCTGCCAGGGGATGCGGACCTCCTCGGCGACGAGACCGAAGAGGCGCAGCTCCCAGTCCTTCGGCTCGACCTTCGGCGTCCGGCCGTAGGAGAGGACGGGCCACTTGTCGGTGACGTACTGGCCCGGCGGAATGCGCTCCGGGCCGGTGCGGATGCTGTCGTCCATGTCGGGCATGACTCGCTCCTCCTGATCTCCAGTCTACAGAGATTTCCCCGCCGATCTGGCACCTCGCGGCGGCTCCGGCGTCACGGGTTCAGGCGCCGGCGGCACGTTGAAGAGGAGGCCGGCGCCGTTCCGGAACTGGCGCCCGGCTTGCATCGCGGCACCGTTGTCACGGAGGAACGTCACGCAATGAGCCGTCTGGTCATTTCACCCCGCCACCTGCAGACCATCGGGCGCCACGCCATGGCGAGCTATCCCGAGGAGTGCTGCGGAGTGCTCATCGGCCGTTCTCTGGACGGCGCCACCGTCGTCGAGCGGCTGTTGTCAGTGGGGAACGAGCGGCAGGACAGCCGCCACAACCGCTATCTGATCAGCCCCGAGACCGTGCTCGCCGCCCAGAAGGAGGCGCGCGCCCTCGGTCTCGACATCGTGGGGTACTATCACTCCCATCCCGACCACCCGGCCCGGCCGAGCGACTTCGATCGCGAGAACGCTTGGCCGTGGGTGTCGTATCTCATCGTGTCGGTCGAACGGCGCCGGGTCGTCGACACGCGGAGCTGGCGTCTCACCGAGGATGGCAGCTTCGCTGAAGAGGTGATCGACCAGGCGACTCTGGGGACCTTGCACAAAGAGGCGGTTTGATGAGCACCACGACCCAATCCACCGCGGACCTCCCCGCCCTGTCGCCGGCCGAGATCCGCCACTACAGCCGGCATCTCATCATGCCCGAGGTCGGCTCGACGGGCCAGCGCAAGCTCAAGGCGGCCAAGGTGCTCACCATCGGCGCCGGCGGCCTCGGCTCGCCGCTCGGACTCTACCTCGCCGCGGCCGGCGTCGGCACCCTCGGCCTCGTCGACTTCGACGTCGTCGACGAGAGCAATCTGCACCGGCAGGTGCTGTTCGGCCAGTCCTCCGTCGGTCGGCCGAAGATCCAGGCGGCGACCGAGCGCCTGCGCGACGTCAACCCGCACATCGACATCGTTCCCCACGAGATGCGCCTGGACTCGGGCAATGCGCTCGCGCTGTTCGAGGACTACGACATCATCGTCGACGGCACGGACAACTTTCCCACCCGCTACCTGGTCAACGACGCCTGCGTGCTGCTCGGCAAGCCGAACGTCTACGGCTCGATCTTCCGCTTCGAAGGGCAGGTGTCGATCTTCTGGGGGGCGCGCGGACCCTGCTACCGCTGCCTCTTTCCGGAGCCGCCGCCGCCGGGGCTGGTGCCGTCCTGCGCCGAGGGCGGGGTCCTCGGCGTGCTGCCGGGGATCATCGGCTCGCTCCAGGCCAACGAGGTGATCAAGCTGATCGTCGGCGCCGGCGAGCCGCTGATCGGCCGCCTGGTGCTCTTCGACGCGCTCAAGATGCGCTTCCGCGAGCTCGAGCTGCGCAAGGACCCGCGCTGCCCGATCTGCTCGGAGCATCCGACGCAGCACGGGCTCATCGACTACGAGCAGCTCTGCGGCATTTCCCCGCAGAACGACCCGCAGGAGGAGGACGACGTGGAAGGCTTCGACATCTCGGTCGACGAGCTCAAGCGGCGCATCGACGAGGGGCGCCCGCTGACCCTGCTCGACGTGCGCAACCCGCAGGAATACGAGATCGCGCGGATCGACGGCGCGCTGCTGATCCCGCTCCACGAGCTGCGCGACCGCCTCGGCGAGCTCGATCCGGCGGCCACCCTCGTCGTCCACTGCCACCACGGCCCGCGCTCCACCCAGGCCGTCCACTTCCTGCGCCAGATGGGCTTCTCGCGCGCCGTCAACCTGGCCGGCGGCATCAACGCCTGGAGCCTGCAGATCGATCCGGCGGTGCCGCGGTATTGAGCGGCGGGGCAGAACCCGGAAGAGCGGATTTGCGTATCAGGAAAAGGGGGCGGGCCGTGCCGTGGAACAAATGCTGCAGGGCTCGTACAGGGGTCCGCCGCGCACCTCTTAAAGAGAGGAGCCGGAAAGTGGATCAGGCAGAAGCGCGACGAGGTGGACTTCCTCTCCGCGGTTGCCAAGCGCGCCTTCCAGTCGGTCCTCCGGCACCCCGCTGGTCCCGGCCTACAGTAAAGATTCCGTGGACAACATCAGCAAGTGCGTCGAGACGATCAGCCGTTTCTCCAAAACCGCGATGGTCTGCACGAACTCCTATCTCGAGCCCGGCTCTCAGAACCGGCTTGAGTCGCACGGCTTCAGTTGCGGCAAGCCCCTCGACATCATTCATGAAAGAGAATACGTCCTTCCGGGGCTGCAAGGGCTTTTCTGCAAGGCGACGCTCTATGGCATCGATCTCCACGATCTCCGTCAGAGCCAGGCGGCCAATTACGCGCAGAACGGGATCTTCAGCAGCACCTTCTCGTCCATCATCAACGGCGGCCCCTACGTTCTGCGCGACATCCCCGACTGAGGATCCCGAGCGGGCGCACCCGCTTCGCGCCACCATGCCCTCGCTCCGGCGGTTCGGAGGTAGACTGAGCCGCGACTCATGGAGGGAGCCATGGACCGACCACCCAATCACGAAGATGCCAACCTGATCCTGCGCCTGTACGAGATGCGCCGGGAGCCGCGGATGCGCGAGGCGCGCCGCTGGTTCGCGACCTCGTTCCGCGCCACCACCCTGGAGGCGTTCCAGCGCCTCTGCCCGCCGGGCTCGGAGGAGAACGCCTCCTACCGCATGGTGACCAGCTACTGGGAGATGGTCGCCTCGTTCGTCAACCGGGGAATTCTCCACGAGGAACTGTACTTCGAGACCGGCGGAGAAATGCTCTTCGTCTGGGAACGCCTCGTCGACCTCCTGCCCCAGCTCCGGGCCTCGCAGAAGAACCCCAAGGCGCTGGCCAACGTCGAGGCGGTGGTCGCGCGCTTCCAGGCCTGGTGGGCCGAGCGCGCACCCGACTTCTACGCCCAGTTCCGCAACAACGTTCGTGCTGCCGGCGCGCCGCCGCGGCCGGCGCCCCCGTTGGAGATCCCGCACACCGACTGATCCTTGGAGGTAATCCGTGCACAGAGCATCGAGAGGGCTTCATCTCGCCCTGCTGTTGTCCATCGTTCCGATCGTCGCCCCCCTCAGCCTCTTCGCCCAACGGCCCGACCGGCCGCCCGGCGCTCCGCCCAGCTCTCAGGCGAGCGAGCCGGAGCGCTCCGCCGAGCGCGGCGGCTCGCGCGCCACCAGCGAGGTGCCGAAGTACGTAGTGCCCAAACCGGAAGAGAAGATCGTCACCACCCATCACCAGATCACCCTGGGTGGCGCGACCATCGCCTACTCCGCCACCACCGGCACCCTGCTCCTCCGCCAGGAGGACGGCCGGCCCAAGGCGTCGGTCTTCTTCGTCTACTACTCCCGCGACGGCGTCAAGGATGCCAGCAAGCGGCCGATCACCTACACCTTCAACGGCGGCCCGGGATCGTCCTCGGTCTGGCTGCACATGGGGGCTTTCGGACCGCGCCGGGTGGTGATCGACGGCAACGGGCCGGAGACCTATCCGCCGACGCCTCCGGCACCGCCCTACCGGCTGGTCGACAACGGCGAGTCGCTGCTCGACGTCACCGACCTGGTGTTCATCGATCCGGTGAGCACCGGCTACAGCCGCGAAGCACCGGGCGAGGACGCGAGCCAGTTCCACGGCTTCCGCGAGGATCTGGAGTCGGTGGGCGAGTTCATCCGCCTGTGGACGGTCCGCTTCGGGCGCTGGGAGTCGCCCAAGTTCCTGGCCGGCGAGAGCTATGGCACCACCCGCGCCGCCGGTCTCTCGCACTATCTCCAGGAACGCCATGGGATGTATCTGAACGGTGTCGTGCTCCTGTCGACCATCCTCAACTTCGCGACCGCCCGGTTCGACACCGGCAACGACCTTCCCTACATGCTCTTCCTGCCGACCTACACCGCCACCGCCTGGTATCACAAGAAGCTGCCCGACGACCTGCAGAAGGCCGGCCTCAAGGCGGCGGTCGCCGAAGCGGAGCGCTTCGCCACCGGCGAATACAACCAGGCGCTGATGCTGGGGAGCAAGCTCACCACCGAGCAGCGGCGCGACGTCGCGGCCAAGCTCTCCCGCTACACCGGCCTCTCGGCCCAGTACCTCGAGAGCACCAATCTGCGGCCGACGATCGCCGCTTTCGACAAGGAACTGCTCCGCGACCGGCGGCTGACCGCGGGACGGCTCGACAGCCGCTACGTCGGAGTGGACCGCACCGCGACCGGCGAGTCCGACGAGTTCGACCCGAGCAGCACCGGGACCACCGGACCGTTCACCGCCATGTTCAACCACTACGTGGCCGACGAGCTCGGCTTCAAGAGCGACATGGCCTACGAGATCCTCACCGACAGGGTGCGGCCGTGGAGCTACCGCGAGGTGAGCAACCGCTACCTGAACGTGGCCGAAGACCTGCGCCGGGCGATGGCCGAGAACCCGTCGCTCAAGATTTTTGTCGCCAAAGGGTACTACGACCTCGCCACCCCGTTCTTCGCCGCCGAGTACACCTTCGACCATCTCGGCTACGAGCCGTTCTACCTGCAACGCATCACCCAGGAGCACTACGAGGCGGGGCACATGATGTACATCCGCACCGCGGACCGCCAGAAGCTCCACGCCGACGTGGCGGCGTTCATCCGCGCGGCTGAAGGAGTCAAGCCTTGAAGGATCATCTTCTTCGATGGAGTACCTTCCACCGCCGCCGGCCTTGTGCGATACTACCGGCATGACACAATTCGTGGCGTTTCGACCGGACGTCGAAGTCTATGGGGCCGTCGTCCTTTCTGTCGTCGACGGGATGGGCGATTTCACCAGCACGGCGCTCAAAATCCTGGCCCAGCACGGGATCAAGAAGCCGCAGCCGGAACAGTGGTACCCGCAGCAGGCGTGGCTGGACGCTTTCAAAACCATCGCCGAGAAGATCGGACCATTGACCCTCTTCGCCATCGGGAAGAAGATCCCCGAGCAGGTGGAGTGGCCCCCGTGGATGGATACGATCGACAAGGCGCTGGGCGCCCTCGACCTCAACTACCACCTGCATCACCGGATCAACGGCGAGCCGCTCTTCAACCCGGAGACGGGTCAGATGACGGAAGGGATCGGCCACTACCGTTTCACCGGGATGAAGGGACCCAACACCGCAGAGATGGTGTGCGACAATCCCTACCCCTCGGAGTTCGACCGCGGCATCATCACCACCCTCGGCCGGCGCTTCAAGCCGACCTGCGAGGTGCGCCTCGACAAGTCGAAGCCCACCCGCACCGAGGGGGCCGACTCCTGCACGTACATCATCGAGTTCTGATCCCCGCTTTTCCACTCGACCCCACGGCCGGCGCGACGCGCCGGCCGTTCCTGTCTGCAGCGCCTTTTTTCAGTGCGCGTGCCCTTCGCCGTACTTCTTCTCACCGGCTTCGACCCGCAGGGCCAGGCGGTTCTGGGCCGGCGGCAGCGGGCAGGTGGCGAAGGCGGTGAAGGCGCAGGGC
Source organism: Thermoanaerobaculia bacterium (assembly GCA_036264355.1). Taxonomy (GTDB): domain Bacteria; phylum Acidobacteriota; class Thermoanaerobaculia; order Multivoradales; family UBA5704; genus UBA5704. Next base: position 4,394 of record DATARD010000412.1, on the reverse strand, counting down.
GGATTGTAGGCGGTGTTGAAGTCGACCACGACCTTGCCGCCTTGGGGCGGATCGGTGTCCAGGAAGCGGCCGGCGCCGTAGGTGTCCTTGCCGTTGGTCTGGTCCGCGAAGATCAGGAACAGCCCGCCCTTGTCGTCGCCCTTGAGAGCGTCCATGCGGTAGGTCTTCCCCTGCCAGTCGAACACCACGGCGCCCGGTGAGTCCTCGTCGGCGACCTGGCCCAGGACGTTGGCGATGGGGATCTTCTTCGCCGGCGTGTAGGGCTCGAAGCGCGCCTCGACCCGCCAGGTCTGCTGCAGCGGAAAGTAGTCGAGACCGCGGAAGGCGGCGAGCGCCGGGCTCTGGCTGTCCTTCATGCGGATGCCCACCTTGTCACCGCGCTGGATGACGAAGAAGCTGACCGAGCCCAGATGGAGCACGGTGGGCTTGCCCTGCGCGTCGGCCTGGAGGCTGAAAGGCGCGGTGACCGGCTTGCCGTCGGCGGTGAAGCCGGCCCCCGGCGCCGGGTTGAGCTGCACCTCCTTGCCGTGGCGCACCAGGGTGCCCGCTACGGCCGGGGCCTTGCCTTCGGGGAAGATCACCTTGTTGCCGGCGTCGCTGCCGAGCTTGTTCTCCCCCTCGTCGAGCCAGTAGAGACCGACCAGGGTGAGCCAGCCGCTCTCGGCCCGCAGGCCCTTGTCGCGGTCCTGGCGCCAGGCCGCGATCTCGTGCTGGTAGTCGGGTTTTGTGGTGGGCGGATCGGCCGCCGCGGCGGGCCGCAGAGCGGCCAGCAGGAGAGCGGCGGCAAGACCGGCGGAAAAACGGCGAAGACGGCTGGTTTTGGGGGGCGTTGGCGTCATGAGATCGGCTCCTCGGGCACAGTGTAACCCTCGCGGCGCATCGAGCGTATAGCGGCAGGGAGGATCGCACGGCATGCTGACCATCCGCAACCTGGTGAAAGTCTATCCGGGCCCGGTGACGGCCCTGCAAGGAATCGATCTCGACGTTCCGGCCGGAATGTTCGGCCTGCTCGGACCCAACGGCGCCGGCAAGACCACGCTGATGCGGATCCTCGCCAGCCTGCTCGAGCCGACCTCGGGCCGCGTCGAGCTCGACGGCGAGGACGTCCTGGCGCGGCCGGAGGCGCTGCGCAGCCGCCTCGGCTACCTGCCGCAGGAGTTCGGCTTCTACCCCCAGCTCACCGGCGAGGCGATGCTCCTCCATCTGCTCGAGCTCAAAGGGGTGACAGCCCCCGGCGGCCGCAAGGCGCTGGCCGCCGAGCTGCTGGCGCGGGTGAACCTGACCGCCGCCGCGCGGCAGAAGGTGAAGAGCTACTCCGGCGGCATGCGCCAGCGCCTCGGCATCGCGCAGGCGATCGCCGGCGATCCGCGCCTGATCATCGTCGACGAGCCGACGGCCGGTCTCGATCCCGAGGAGCGATTGCGTTTCTACCGCCTCCTCGCCGAGCTGGCCGAGGACCGCATCGTGCTGCTGTCGACGCACATCGTGGAGGACGTGGCCGTGCTCTGCCCGCGCTTCGCGGTGATCCGCCAGGGCAGGCTGGTGGCGCAGACTTCGCCGGGCGAGGCGCTGGCTCCGCTGCACGGCAAGATCTTCGAGGGGCGGGTGCCGCGCGAGCAGCTCGACGAGGTGCGCCGGCGTCTGCGCGTCACCCAGGCGGTGCTGGTCGAAGGGCAGAACCGGGTGCGCATCTTCGAGCCCCTGGCTCAGACAACGCTGGCGCCGCTCGGCTTCGAGCCTGTCCCGGCGACTCTGGAGGACGCCTACTTGCTGCTGATGCAGGATACGTCGCCGGCCGAGAGCGGCCCGGCCGCGGTGCGAGGCGTGGCATGACTCTGCCGCTCAGTCCTCTCAGCGTTCGCGCCCGCGCCGTCTCCCGGCTCGAGCTGGCCACCACGCTCAAGCGCCCGTTGTTCTGGTTCCTGGTCCTCATCCTGTTCCTGCTGACCTGGGGGCTCTCCAAAGGCAACGTCCACATCTCCTCCGGCGACACCTCCGTCGGCGGCACCAAGGCCTGGATCACCTCGGAGTTCAGCGTCAGCTTCATCCTTTCGATCATGACGGCTCTCTACTCTTTTTTCATCGCCATCGCCGCCGGCCTGATCGTGGTGCGCGACGACGAGCAGAAGATCGGCGAGCTCCTCCATGCCACGCCCCTGCGCACCGGCGAATACATCTGGGGGAAGTTCCTGGCCGTCGTCACCGGCTTCGCCATCGTCCTCGCCATCCACCTGAGCCTGATGATCTTCTTCAACCACGTCGTGCCGAACGCCAAGGCGGCCGACGTCCGCGGCCCGCTCCAGGCGCTCAACTACCTGCGGCCGGCGCTGGTGTTCGCCCTGCCGGCCCTGATCTTCTTCGGCGGTGTCGCGTTCTATCTGGGCGAACGCTGGCGCCGGCCACTCGCGGTGTTCCTGTTCCCTGTCGCCGTTCTGCTGCTCTGCATCTTCTTTCTCTGGGATTGGGCTCCCACCTGGCTCGATCCGCGGATCAACCGCGTCCTCATGCTCCTCGATCCCGCCGGCTTTCGCTGGCTGAACGAAACCTGGCTCAAGCTCGACCGCGGCGCACGCTTCTACAACACGGCGCGCGTCGGGCTCGATCTGCCCTTCATGCTGTCGCGCCTGGCCTTCTGCGCCCTCGGGCTCCTGGGCGTCGCGCGCGCCGAGCGGCATTTCGCGCGCACCCTGCGCGGCGAACGGGGTCAGCGTGATGAACGGGCGGCTGCCGGCGCGGCGCGGACGGTGGCGGTGGCGGAGCCCCGGGAGATCGACACCGCGCGGCCGCTCGCCGCTCTCGGCATGCGCAGCTCTCCGCCCGGCTTCGCCGGCGCCACGGTGCAGTCGGCGCGGACCGAGCTGCGCAACCTGTTCACCGCTCCGGGCCTCTACCTGTTCGCGGTGCTCATCGTGCTCGATACGCTGAGCGAGTCCATGGTCGCTCTCGGGGCCTTCCAGACCGAGCTCCTGCTCACCCCGGGCCTGCTCGCCGTGCGCAGCATGAACGCGCTTTCGCTCCTGCTCTGCCTGCTCCTCATGTTCTACACCGTCGAGTCGCTGCAACGGGAGCGCGACACCGGCCTCGCCGCCATCGCCTACGCGGCGCCGGTGCCGACCGGCGCCCTGCTCCTCGGCAAGGCGTTCGCCAACAGCGCGGTCGGGGTGCTGATGGCGGCCGCCACCTTTTTCGGCTGTGCCATCGCGCTCCTGATCGAGGGGAAGATGGCGCCGAGCCCGCTGCCCTTCCTCGCCGTCTGGGGGCTGCTGCTGGTGCCGACGCTGCTGCTGTGGACCTCGTTCATCACCGCCGCCCAGGCGATCCTCGGCCAGCGCTACGCCACCTATGGTCTCGGCCTCTCGGTGCTCGGCTATACGCTCTACCGCGCCCTGTCCGGCGGCATGAGCTGGGCGGGCAACTGGATCCTCTGGGATTCGCTGCACTGGAGCGATCTCAGCCACTTCGAGCTCGACCGCCGCGCGCTGGTGCTCAACCGCCTGTTCGCTCTCGCTCTCGCCGCCCTGCTCACCACCGTCGCCGGCCGCGCCTTCGCGCGCCGCCAGGCGGACGCCAGCGGCACCCTGAGCCGCCTGGCTCCCGGGCCGCTGGGCCGCCAGGCGCTGCGTTTCGCGCCCGTCATCGTCCTCCCCCTGGTGCTCGGCGTGATGCTCTTCTCGACCGTGCGCGACGGCTTCGAGGGCGCGACGGCGAAGAAAAAGGCGCACGACTACTGGAAGCAGAACCTGGCCACCTGGCTCGACGCGCCGCAGCCGTCCCTCGCCTCGGTCGACCTCGATCTGCGCTTCGCGCCGGAACGGCGCTGGTTCCACAACCACGGCACCTACGAGCTGTTCAACGACCGCGACCAGGCACTCCCCCGCTTCGCCCTGACCGGCGGCGCGCACTGGACGGACGTCCGCTGGACCCTCGACGGCAAGCCCTGGCAGCCGGAGAACCGCTCCGGCCTCTATGTCTTCACTCCGCCCACGCCGCTGCAACCCGGCGGCCACCTGCGCATCGGCTTCGACTTTGCCGGCACCTTTCCGCAGGGAGTGACGGAGAACGGCGGCACCACGATGGAGTTCATCCTCCCCTCGGGCGTCGTGCTGACCAGCTTCCGGCCGAGCTTCACGCCGGTGATCGGCTTCCTCAAGGACATCGGCATCGAGAAGGACAAGAACGACTACGAGCCGCGCGACTACCCGCCGGACTTCTACGTGGGCCGCACCGACACCATGGCCGGCCTCAACCGCTCCTTCCAGACCCGCATCCGGATCACCGGCCCGGCCGATTTCACCTGGAATTCGGTGGGGGTGAAGACCGCCGAAACGGTGGCCGGCGGGCTGCGCACGGTGACCTGGCAGAGCGACCACCCGGTGCGGATCTTCAACGTGGTG
>DATARD010000389.1:0-35115 GCA_036264355.1 Thermoanaerobaculia bacterium | reverse complement strand
CACGGCACGGCTCTTCTGGGGTTCCTAGAGCCAGCCCGTACGGATGCGACATCGACTCCGCCACACCCTGGCTCTGACTCTCCTGGCGGCAGCCTGCTGGCTGACCGCCTCCATCCTTGCCGCCGCGCCTGCGCCGGACGTCTTCCGCGTGCGCGTCGAAACCAGCCGGGGCGCATTCGTCGTCGAGGTCCACCGCGACTGGGCGCCGCGCGGCGCCGATCGTCGACCGCCTCTACGCCGGCTATGGAGAAGGAGCCGGCGGCGGCATGCGCGGCGGCAAGCAGGGCAAGATCCTGGCGGGCGGCAACGTCCATCTCGACGCGGAGTTTCCCAAGCTCGACCGGATCCTCCGCGTGCGAATCCTTGAGGAGCCAATCCGATGAGACACCGGCTGTGCAATCCGTCCATTCTCGTTCTCGCCGCCTGTCTGTGGAGCTCCGTCGTGCACGCCGCTCCGGCGCCGGCCGAGGGCAATTGCACCCTTCACGACTTCCGTTTCAACAGCGGCGAAACGCTGCCCGAGCTACGCCTGCACTACACGACCCTCGGCACGCCGGTGAAGGACGAGGCCGGCGTGGTGCGCAATGCCGTGCTCATCCTCCACGGCACGAGCGGCGATGGCACGGGTTTCCTCAAAGAGCAGTTCGCCGGCCAGCTTTTCGGTCCCGGTCAGCTCCTCGATACGTCGCGTTATTTTGTGATCCTTCCCGACAACGTCGGTCACGGCAAATCCAGCCGTCCGAGTGACGGTCTCCATATGCGCTTTCCGAAATACAACTACGACGACATGGTGCGCGCCCAGCACGACATGCTCACCCAGTGTCTGCAAGTGAACCACCTGCGTCTGGTGATGGGCACCTCGATGGGTGGCATGCACTCCTGGGTCTGGGGTTACACCTATCCTGATTTCATGGATGCGCTGATGCCGCTCGCCAGCCTGCCGGTCGAGATCGCCGGCCGCAACCGCATGCTGCGGAAGATGGCCATCGATTCGATCACCAGCGATCCGGAGTGGAAACAGGGCGAATATAAAGAGCAGCCGCGCGGCCTGGCCGGTGCCATCCACGTCATGATCTTCATGACCTCGAGCCCGCTCCAGTGGCAGAAAGAAGCTCCGACGCGCGACAAGGCCGAGGCGTTTCTCGATGCCCAGATGAAGCGCTGGACCGCCATGCTCGACGCCAACGATCTGCTCTATCAGCTCGACGCCTCCCGCGACTACAACCCCCTGCCGCACCTGGGAGAGATCCGCGCGCCGCTCTACGCCGTCAACTCCGCCGACGATCAGGTCAACCCGCCGGAGCTGAAGATCCTCGACGAAGCCATCCACCAGGTCGCCCGGGGCCGCTACATCCTGCTGCCGATCACGCACGAGACCCGCGGCCACGGCACCCACTCCCTGCCGGCCATCTGGGGGAAATATCTGGAAGATCTGCTCGCCGCGTCGGAGCCGTCGCACCCGCCGAAGTGATCACGATGACAACGAGCCCCGGGATCGATTCGTCCTCGGGGCTCGCAGCGTCTCAGTGACGGGGCTCAGTGGCAGCCGTCGGTCACCGACGTCAGCACTCCGCTCGCGGAGGTGATCGTGCGCTTGTAGCAGCCGCCGTCGGTGGTCAATGAGGAATAGGTTTGTGAGCTGTTGCGGTCCTGGAATCCGGTGACGGAGCCGGAGGCGTTGAAGAGGAGCGTGTCCTTCGAGCTCACCTCGTTGGAGACGAGGCCCACGGTGGGAGGGCCGCCCCCGACACCGGCGGTCTGCACGTCGTATTTCTGATCGCTCGACGTGGTCAGGGAGAAGGAGCCGTCGTCGTTGAAGTTTTCGGTGATGTCCAGGGTCAGCGGATAGGAGAAGTGCGCGCCCGTGAGAGCGGCGGCGGAGTGCCCGCCGGTCGTCTCGGTGCCGGAGGAGACCGTCGTCGACTGGGTGATGTTCTGGATGTATTGCGCCGCCGCGACGACGAAGTCCTGCTTGTTCGAGAACTGCACGTCCTGCAGCACCCTGGTGTCCACCCGGCCGTGCGAGGTGTTGACATATCCCGCCAGGATAGAGTGCCGCGCGGAGGTCGTGGTCACGCTGCCGGTGATCGTGCCGTCCGCTGCCGTGGAAAGGTTTTCCTGCACGGCGGGCTGCGGCGTGCCGATGGTGTTCTGGGTGACCGCGCCGGTTACGTGCGACGAGCCGTGATCGAGATAGAGCAGCAGGGAGGCGGCGACGGAGAAGTAGTTGTTGGCGTTGAAGACGCTCACCCCGACCTGGTGCGGCTGGCCGTTGCTGAGCACGCCCGCGAACGGCGTCAGGTCGACGCGGTAGGGGACGAAATTCAACGTCTGCACGCCGGGGATCGGCCGCCAGAGGAGCGGATCGATGCCGCCGGTGAAGATCCACGGATAGACCGGCGCGATGCCGGCAGGCTGGCCGTCGATCGTGACCTGCGCCTCGCGGAAGGCGGTGCCGCCGCAACTGAACAACTCGCCGGCGACGTCGTCCGGCACGCAGGTGTACCAGAACTCATCGTTCGACTGGCTCTGCGAGATCACGTCGAGATAGGCGCCCTCGACGTTCGCCGGCAGGTTGAACGTCGGCCCGAGGACGCTCGCGGTGTTGGCGAGGATCGACGTGCCGCCCGGATCCGTGGAGAGCGGCAGCACGACGTCGGCGGTGCGCGGCGCCCGATCGAAGCCGGCCGCGGGATAGAGCTTGACGACGGCGCTGCCGTGGATGATGCCGGTGTAGGTCGAGTTGACCAGGTTGCCCAGGTTCACGTCGCCGGACTGCGCGGCGTGGAACAGCGGGCTGTAGTCGGTCAGGTCACGCTCCACGTGCCAGGACGGGCTCACCGCGGCCGACGGTTCGGCGGTGGTGCCGAAGTAGATGTTCACATGACCGAGCGCGATCTCCGCCGTGCGGTCGAACTGCCGGCCGGCGGTGACGGAGAAGTCCGCTTCCAGGACGACCTTGGACCACGGACCCGGGCAGGCCGCGGGTGGCGTGTAGGTGAACGGCTTCGGCGAGAAGTCCGCGAAGGCAACGTTGGAGAAGAGCTGCACCGTGCACGGTGTCGTGTGCGGACGCGGCACGGTGGGATCGGCGGTGGCCGTGTTCGATGAGCCGACGGTCTGGGCGCTCGCGGGGGCCGCGAGCCCGAGAACCGCAATGCCTGCGAGAATCGCAAAGGTGGCGAGTGGACGCTGCTTCATGACGACGCTCCTTCCGCAAAGAGATCACAGAGAGGGGGGGATTCCTCCACGCATCCAGCGGAAGGTATCTTACTTCTCTTCGAAGACCCAGAGCTCGACGCCGGTCCGCGGCTCGAAGCCGGGAAAGAAAAGTCGCGAACCGGCCGCGGTGAACTGTCCTGTGCACAGGACTCCGTCGGCCGGGATCATCGTGTTGCCGGTGCCATCCCAGACGAAGCACGGATTGAAGCCATTGCCGGCGGAGAAGACCAACCGGCCGGCAAACGAGACGCCGCCGCCGTAGTCGGTCGAGATCGGATTGCCGGCCGGATCCTGGAGCACGAAGGTGCCGGCCGCGGTGCCGTCCGTCGCCATCAGTTGGTCTTTCTCATTGGTGAGCACGAGCCGTTCCCCGAAGACGATCGGCCGCGGCGCGGGGGAGCTTTGATCGGAGCTCATCGGGAGAAGCGTCGTGCCGCCGGGCGTGCCGTCGGTCACCCAGAACGCCTCGCCCCCCTGGTCGAGGAAGTCCTGGATGTACAGCCGCGAGGCGGTGGGGAAGAAGAACGTCTCGCCGCCGTGGATGTCCACCAGATCCGTGGCATGCGTTCCCTCCGCCGTCCAGTCGGAAATCCAGAGCTGGTCGACGCCGAGGCCGTCGTCGCCAGGAATGCGGCCGATGAAGAAGAGCTTGCCCTGGATCTCGGCCAGCGCGAACGAGTTGGCCTGTTCGATCGGCGCGAGGAACGGGTAGACGTCCACCAACCGCCGCGTCCCCTCGGCGGTGCCGTCGGTCAGCCAGAGATGGCCGTCGTCCTGGCGGTTGAACACCATCCGGCCGCGCAGGGTGGCCTGCAAGTCTTGGGTGACGTCGATCGACTGCGGCCCCGGTGCGAGGTCGGCCACGAGATGGGTGGTCGCCGGCGTTCCGTCGCTGACCCACAGCTCGGTGCCGTGCGCGGCGTCGGTGGCGAAGAAGAGCGCCCGCGTGCCGAGGGCATAGGGAGGGAAGAAGAAACCGCCGGCCTCGCCGGCCTCGACATCAGGCGGAGTGAGCGGTATCGTGCCGGCCGCCGAGCCGTCCGTGCCCCACAGAGCCGTCTTCGCGGCGCCGCGGCCGCGGGCCACGAAGACCGCTCTCCCGCCGAGGGACGCCGCGGGCACCCGGAAAAGATCCAGGGACGGCGGCAGGACCGGGATGCGGACGGTGCCTGCCGCCGTACCGTCGCTCGCCCAGAGCTGGCGCTTGTGGAGCGGATCGAAGGCGGTGAACAGGAGCTTGTTGCCGGCGGCGGCGACCGGCAGCGGAGAGGAGCCGATGTCCTCCTCGCGCTGGAGGTCGCGCCAGATCGCAGTCGTCTCCGGCGTGCCGCCGGTCGTCCAGATCTCGTCGCCGAAGGCGGCGTCGGAAGCCGCGAAGAAATTGTCGTCGAAAAGATTGAGCTGAATGCCGGTGCTCGCCGTCACGCCGGGCGGCGTCAGCCGTGCGGTCCCTTCCGGCGTGCCGTCCGAGCGCCACAGCGCCCGCGTGCCGCCGCCGCCATCAGATACCGCGGCGGTGAACGTGGCCACGAAATTGAAGTCGGTGAAGGAGCCCACCACGGTGGCGTCGCGCGGATCGGCGTCGCACGGGCCGGCGCAGAGGTCGCGCACCAGAGCCGTGCCGGCGGCGGTGCCGTCGGTCACCCACAGCTCGTTTCCCAGACCCGGCGTCTGCGCGGTGAGCAGCAGGCGCTCGGGGAGCGGCACGACGGCAGGGAGCGTCAGCAGCAGCTCACCCGCGGTGCCGCAGGCGCCCGGGCAGAGGTCGGCGAGGAGGTGCGCGCCGGTGGGTGTTCTCGCGGTTCCATCCGTCAGCCACAGCTCGCGGCCGTGCACGCCGTCGTCGGCGAAGAACACCCAGTGTTGGCCCACCAGCTTGATCACCGGCAGCGTACCGCCGAACGCATCGCGGACGGCGAAGCGGGTCAGTTGCCGCGTGCCGGCGGCGGTGCCGTCGGTGAACCACAACTGCCGTCCGTGCCGGCCGTCGTCGACGATCAGGAACGGCAGAAGTGGCGCGACCGGAGCGATCGTCGCCGGTCCGCGGCCGATCCTCGTCACCGGTCGTGTGCCGCGCGCCGTGCCGTTGCTCACCCACAGCGCCGGCTCGCTGCCGGAGACCGTCAGCAGGAGATTCTTCCCGGACACACCGACAATGGCCAGATCGTCCGCCGTGCCCGGCGCCGGAGCGAAGACAACGCGCGTGCCGGCCGCGGTGAAGTCCGTGGTCCACAGCGCGAGGCCCAGTTGCGGATGCCGCGCCACGAAAAAGGAGCGGTCCCCGTCGCCGAACGAGGTCAGATCGCGCAGCAGCCGTCCGCCGGGAAGCGGCAGCGGCCGCGCGATCTCGACCGGTCCGTTGCCAAAGCTGTGCACCGTCCACAGCCCAAGCCCATGTCCGGCGTCGGCGGCTTCGAACAGAAGCCCCGTCTGCGCTCCGTAAGGCGAAACGTACACCGCGCCGAGGCGCCGCAGCTCTTGCTTCCCGATCGGCAGCGCGGTGAAATAGGGAAACCCCTCGACGTGCCAGAACCTCCAGCCGCCGGACGTTTCCCGCGAGGCGAAGAGGTTGTCCACGAGCTGCCGGATCTCCACGCTCTTGAGGGTCGGCCCCAGGATGTCCTCCTGACCGTCGTACGTCCAGATCTCACGCCCGCCGAACGCAGTGAACCCGAAACCATGATCCAGGGAGAAGAATTGGCGCGGATTGGAGCTCCCGGCATACGACGTCGGATCGACGTCGCGCACCAGGCGCGGCACGAGACCGGCTTGGCAGACCGTGACCGGAACGAGGGACAGCACGACCGGCAGACACAACCGCGGAATGAAACGCATGATGGAATGAAGACTATCACCCCTCGGGTGAGGGGAACGGGCCGCGGCGAGCGTTCGAACGGCTGGATGCAGACAAAGGAGCGCACGATCATGGACATGCAGGGCCCCCTTCCGTCATTCCAGCGATGTCCTTTCCTATACGCCCGGCCAAGCGATCTTCCGCCGCGGCGAGCGCGGCGACCAGATGTACGTCGTCCTCGAAGGCGAGGTCGATCTCGTCGCCGGCTACTCCGTCCTCGAAACCGCCGGTCCCGGAGCCCTGGTCGGCGAGCTCTCGCTGATCGACCGCCGCCCCAGAAGCGCCTCCGCCATCGCGCGCACGTCCTGCAAGCTGGTGCCGGTCGACGCCAAGCGCTTCTCCTTCATGATCCAGGAAACCCCCGGCTTCGCGCTGCGTGTCATGCGGACGATGGCCGACCGCCTGCGCGCGATGGATGTGCGGATGGCGGCGTGAGGGTTCAAGCCGCCCTCCCAACCCAGGGCGTTGCCCTGGGCTAAGGCAACCCCGAGCCTTCGGCCCTGTCCCCCACCCTGGTTTTTGGTGGTAGCACCCCTGCTGCTAGAATCCCCCAATGGCTAGCCAAGGATCAACCGGAAACGTCATCGCAGCCCTTGCCAGCTTCTTCATCCCAGGACTCGGGCAACTCCTCCAGGGCCGCGTGCTCGCGGCCCTGACTCACTTCGTTCTCGCGGGCGTGTTGTGGTTTGTCATGCTCGGCTGGGTGGTCCATCTGTGGTCCGTCATCGACGCGGCGCGCTGGCAGGGGTAGCCTCCCACCAGCACCTGCGTGGCGAGCGACTCGATGAACCAGCCGGTCTGGAACAGCGCTTCCTGCGCCTTGAAGACGTGCAGCATCACATAGAAGGTCAGGAAGTCGAACACCGAGCTGACCAGCGGATTGCGGAACCGCGACAGCAGGAGGAGCAGGAACGTCTGCTTCCGGCCGGCCCGCAGCACGTTCGGACCGTAGCGCGCCAGCCGCGTGGCGGCCTCGCTCGCGGAGAGACCCAGTCGTGCCCAGACGCCGGCAGAGCTCCGCGAGCGGCTCTTTCCAGAAGCCGTTCGTGCCGGGACCGTCCATCAGACTGTTCTCAGACGGCGCTCAGAAGGCCGACGTATCCGCGCCGCTCGACAGCGTTCCCGGCAGGTTGCGGTAGGTGCGTTTCGCGTTGGTCACCGTGTCGGTGACGGTGATCGTATAGTCGACGTCCGACAGGCCGCCGTGGAAGACCCAGAAGCGGCCGTTGAACGACCGCCCGTCCACCATCTTCACCACCAGCTCGGTGTTCTCCTGGTTGAAGAACCAGAAGTAGCCGGTCTGATCGGTGCCCGGCAGCGGCTTGCCGACCCCCGGCGCGTTGCCCGAGTGCTGGTTGAGGAAGCTCACCTCGACGCGGAACCGGTTGCCGAGCAGGCAGAGATTGGTGGGACCGGCCGCGCAGCCTCCGACCGGCGTCACGGTCATCACCAGGGTGACGCCGGTGTAGGGCGCCGTCGCGAGCATCGCCACCTTATAGACACCGCCCTGCGGTGACGGGATGTCGATCCGCTCGACGTTCGAGCTGCCGCGCGACGCCGCGTCGGCGAACGCCTGGGTGGGCAGGAAGCCGCGGCGCACCAAAAGGTCGACGTTGCCCGTGCCGCCGCTCGTCTCGATGCTGAGATTGGCGGCGCCCGGCGGGACGGTGATGGAGAAGTACTGCACGCCCTGCACCTGGGAGTCCGAAAGATTCGAAACCGGAACCCCGTCCGCGACCGGTGTCTCCTCGGCGGCGAAGTCCGCGCTGAGGGTCACGCCGGAGAAGGTAGAGTGCGGAAAGACCTGCAGATACCACGTGCCGGCCGGAGGATTCGTGATCGACACGGCTTCGAGGTTGCCGGGCTCCGTCGACGTGTAGTCCGCCGAGGTCTGGCTGGTGGGAGGGCTGCCGAGCTTGACATAGAGATCGGCATCGCCCGTGCCGCCCATCGTCGAGATCACCAGATGCGTCGTCCGCTCGGGGATCACGATCTTGAAAAACGGTCCCGCCGGACAGGCTCCGTCGCGGGCCAGGCCGGTGACCGGGACGCCGGCTTCGAGATCATTCACCGTGGTATCGCAGACCACCGCCCGGGCGCTCCCGGCGAGAGCGAGCCCGAGGAACACGGAAAGCGCGAGCCGCAAAGCTCGCCGCCGGAGCGGACGGTGCAGGTGGTGGATCGACATGTTCTTCTTGATGAAGATAGCAGGCGGGGGAGTGGGGGGCAAACGGAGGCCCTCACCCCCGGCCCCTCTCCCGGCTCCCCCCACACACCCACCGGGAGAGGGGAGACAAGCAAAAGCTCTGGGCGGGCGGACCGTTGCAGTGCTTTTCTCCCCTCTCCCGGGGAAGGGCGGGGGGAGCTGGGAGAGGGGCGGGGGTGAGGGCCCGCTCCGCCGCCGCCGCCCGCTCCGCGAAACCCTTCTCCCGCGCCAACCGCGCCACCGCGGCGAGATGCGTCCGCCCGGTCTCCGCCTCCCCCGCTTTCAGCTCGATCTCTCCCAGCGCCAGTCCGGCGTCGAGATCGAGACCGGTCAGCTCCCTCTGCCGCGCTTCGGCCTGCACCGCGAGGAGAGCGGCGCGGGCTGCCACGGCGCGGCCTTGGGCGGCGTCGAGACGCGCTCCGAGGAGGGCGGCGGTGAGCCGGAAGCGGCGGTCGGGAGATTTACCGATGCGGTCCCAGGCACGGCCGAGCGCCTGCCGCGCGCTCGCCGCATCGCCGCGGGCGAGCAGGCAGCGGGCGAGGAGGAGCTCGCCGTTCGCTTCGAGATCCGGCGCGGCGGCGGCGTGGGCTCCGGCGAGCGCTGCGCGGACGAGCGGCTCGGCCTTCTGCGGGTTCCCCGCGGCGAGCACGGTGGCGGCGAGGCCGCGGCGGGCGCGCGCGGCGGGGCCTTGGCTGCCCAGGGCGTCGCGCAGCGCGACCGCTTCGGTGTAGCCGCGCTCCGCCGCCGCCAGGTCGCCGCGGTCGAGGTCCACGTCCGCCAGGCCGGTGAGCGCCGCCGCCGTGCCGGGCTTGTCGCCGGTCTCCCGCTTGATCGCCAGGGCCGCGGTCAACGAGCGGCGCGCGCTCGCCAGATCGCCGCGTTCCCAGTCCACCTCTCCGAGATTGATCAGCACGTCGGAGGCACTCCCCTTGTTGCCGATCTCCTGGAAGATGGCGACCGCCTTGCTCATCAGCTCGCGGGCCCCCGCCAGGTCTTCCTGATCCGACAGCACCTGCGCCAGGTTGTTGAGCGACACCGCCTCGCCCTGCCGCTCGCCGATCGCGCGGCGCAGGGTGAGCGCCTCTTCATCCGTGCGGCGCGCGGCGTCGAGATCCTTTTCGGCCCGCTGCACCATGCCGAGATTGGACAGCGAGCTGGCGAGGCCGCGCCGGCTGCCGGTCTCGCGGTAGACGGCGATCACCTTGCCGTAGATGTCCTTGGCGCCGGCGAGGTCGCCCTGCTGCCAGAGCAGGATCGCGATGTTGTTGAGCGCCTGCGCCGCGCCGCGGCGGTCGCCAATGTCGCGGAAGGTCGCCAGCGCCTGGTCGTAGAGCTTCCGCGCTCCGGCGAGATCGCCGCGCTGCCAGGTGACGATCCCCAGGCTGTTGACCGCTTTCGCCTCGCCGGCGCGGTCGCCCGCCGCGGCGAAGATGCGGCGCGCCTCCTCGAACGCGGCGGACGCACGCTCCAGATGATGGGGATCGTCCAGATTGCGCGCCGCCGTGCCGGCGAGGAGCTGGGCCCGCGCCACCAGCAGCCGCGCGCCGCGCGCCGTCCCCTGCGCCGCCGCCCGCTCCGCGGCCTCCCGCTCATGGATGAAATCGGACCGCGCCTCGCTCGCCTCCGCCTCCGCCACGTCGATCCGCGGATCGGCCGCGGCCGGCGCCGGGAGCTGCCGCAACTGCTGGAGCGTCGCCCGCGCCGCCTCCGCCTGGCCGCCCGCGAGCTGTGCCGCGAGAAGGCTCAAGCCATACTCCAGATTGTCCGGAAAGAAACCGAATAGCGTGCGATAGATCTCCGCCGCCTGCGCCGGCTCGCCCGCCACCTCGCGGAACCGCCCCTCCACCGCCAGCCGCTGCTCGCGCGGCAATCCGCCCGACAGCTCGAACGCCCGCTTCGCCTCCTCGCGCGCGCGTTCCTCATATCCGAGATCGGACCACGCGGCCGACAGCGCGGCGTGGGTGAGCGGCTGCTCCGGGCTCGCCGCCGCCGCGCGGGAGAGCAGATCGCGCGCCGCCGCCGCGTCGAACAGCCGCAGCCGGTCGAGCCCCTCGGCATAGAGCCGCGCCGCCTCCGGGCTGGCCGGAAAAGAGACCAGCGCCGCCCCCGTGCCGGTCGCCGGCACCTCAGCCACCCCGAGCTCGCGGCGCAACGCGACCCCCGCGCCGCTCACCAGATCGAACAGCCCCGCCTCCGTGCCGTTGCGGCTCACCGCGGCCACCGTCTCGCCGGTCTGCGCGTCCTGCAACCGCAGATCGAGCCGGATCCGCCCGCCCGCCTCGCGGCCGAGCGCGATGTAGGAGCCCACGATCACCAGATCGCTGCCGAGGTTGCCGCGGATGTGCGTCAACGTCTCCGGCGACAACGTGTCGAAATCGGCGAGCGCGAGATCCACCTTCATCCGCGCCACCGTCGCCGCCGGAATCACCCGCAGCTTGCCGCCCGCCGCGAGATCGGTCGCCAGCATCTCCGAGAGCGCCACCGACAGCCACGCCGCGTCCGGCCGTCCCGACAGATTCTTGAACCCGAGCACCGCCACCGACCGCCGCGGAGCCGCCACCGCCAATCCCGCAGGACCGGCCACCGGCTGCTCCTTGGAGGCGGACCGGGAATGAATCCACAGACCGGCGCTCACGGCACCGAGCAGAAGGACGGCCACGCCCGCCGCGAGCCAGATCCGCCGGCGGGGTGGCTTTTTTGAGACCAGGGCAGAAACCGGAGCCAGCTCCCCGCCGAGCGCGCGCGCCACCTCGGCCGCCCGGCTGAACCGCTCCCGCGGATCGGCGGCCAGGCAGCGCAGAATCGCCCGCTCCCACGCCGCGTCGAGATCCGGAGCATAGCGGCGCGGCGAAGGCGGCGCCGCGTTGGAGATCGCGGCGGCGAACGGCGTCTCGCCCTCGAACGGCAGCCGGCCGGTGACCATCTCATAGAGCACCACGCCGAGCGCATACACATCGCCCGCGATGCTCGGCCCGCCGCCGTTCACCCGCTCCGGAGCCATGTATGCCGGCGTGCCGCCGAAGTGGATGCTGGCGCTCGACGTGCGGTCGGTGCCCGGCTTCTCGCGCCGCGCGAGCCCGAAATCCGTCACCACCGCGCGCGCCGCCTCCCCCGCGCCGGCCACCATCACATTGCTGCTCTTGAAATCCCCATGCACCACCCCGGCCGCATGCGCCGCGGCGAGAGCCGCCGCCATCTGGCGAGCGATCGGCTGCACCGCGGCCGCCGGCATCGCCCCCGCGCGCCCGATCCGCGCCGCCAGAGTCTCCCCCGGCAGCAGCTCCATGGTCAGGAACGTGATCCGCTCCTTCGGGCCGTCCGCCGGATCGTCGTGATGAAAAAGGTCGAACACGCGGCAGACGTTCGGGTGCGTCACCTTCTTGCTGAGCTGGATCTCACGCCGGAACCGCGACACCGCCCACGCATCGCGGGCGATCTCCGGCCGGATCGTCTTCACCGCCACCCGCTCGCCGACAAACTCCAGATCCTCCGCCTCCCACACCTCGCCCATCCCCCCCTGCGCGATCCGCCGCACGATCCGGAACCGGCCGGCCAGCACCTGCCCGGCCAGCAACGCCGACGCCGTGGGGCCCGGCACCGCGGAGCGCGGTGGTTCGGAGTCCAACGGTGGAGTCGTCGCTTTGCGGAGCGCCATGGGCCCGTCTCACAGGGAAAAGTCAATTATGGCACGGCGCGCGGCGGTCCTGGTCGCACGCAGTGCTGTGTTGCTCGCGCGAAGTGCTGTGTTGCCACCGGCCAATTCTGTGACAGACGCTGCGCTGTGCATTACCGCACCCGAGATGCCCGTCACGCCACCCGCCGGTGCTGTGTTGCCACCCCCGGGTTCTGTCTTGCCACCGGCCCGTGTTGTGTTGCACGCCACGGGTTTTGCGTTGCGCCGCGGTGCATTTGTGTTGCGCGCCGTGGATTTTGTCTCCGAACCGGGCGGTTCAGTCGTGCGCGAGCCGGGTTCGCACCCCGCCGCCGCGGGTTGAGTGATGCACGAGCCGGCTCCCGAGGCGGGAGCCGCGGGTGTTGTGCTGCACGCCGCGGCTGCGTTCTCCCCCATGCCGGCCTCCGCCATGCCAGAGCCCACAGCGGCGGTGGGCGCCGCGGTTCCCGAAGTGCCAGCGCCGGATAGCTCGGCCTCCGAGTCCGCGTAGGGTGCGCTCCGCGCACAGGTTCTTTCTTCTTCTTGGGCGGTGGCGGGGGGCGGGCCTTTCTGCGCTAAAATTCTCCTGACATGTCCCCGCCAACGTCCTGTCTCAGGAGGTTTTCGCCGTGCCCTCCGTCTTCCTGAGCTACAGCCACAAGGACGAAGACTGGAAGAAGCGCCTGCGGACCCACCTCGGCGTTCTGGAGTCCGAGGGGCTCCTCGACGTCTGGGACGACCGCCGGATCGAAGGCGGAGCCGACTGGTTCGAGGAGATCCAGGACGCCATGGCCAAGGCCGGCGTCGCCGTCCTCCTCATCTCGGCCGACTTCCTCACCTCGAAGTTCATCCTCGGCGAAGAGGTCCCCAAGCTCCTGGAGCGGCGGACCCGGGAAGGGCTGCCGGTGATTCCGGTGATCGTCGCGACCTGTGCCTGGGACCAGGTGAAATGGCTTCAAGGTATCCAGGGCCATCCAAGGGATGGCCGGTCGCTCTTCAGCCTCAGAGGGGATCACCGCAACCAGGAGCTGACGAAGATCGCCAAGGAGATTCTCGGGTTCCTCGATCGAGATGACGAGGCCCACGACACGAGGTACGACCGGGAGCCCCGGAAACGCGAAGACGATTTCCTGGATCGCGTCGAGTCGGTCTGCCGGCTCCGAGAGCCAGAGGCTGAGATCCGGCGCTATCCCGGCATTGGCGACGCGGGCGGCTACCTGCGCGTTGTCCGCAAGGACGGGGACCTGCAGGATATCTATCCTGTCGGGGCCGTCGAACACGGCCTGACACAGGATTTCTTTCAGGCGTTCCTCTCTGAGATCGACGCGCCATACCGCAAGAACGATCCGGGATTGATCTCCCGCTTGGTCTACGGCGGTGCGCCGGCCTCGGTGGATCTCGCTGAGCAGGCTCGTACCCACCGGGTCCGGCTCTTGAGCTTCGTCGAGCACCAGGGTCTGATCGATTTCCGGACCTACCTCTCCAAGCAGACCGGCAAGCTCTCCCAGGACCCGATCTATCCTCCTTCTCTCTATGTGCCGCAGCGGATGCGGACCCTCGCGCTGTTGGGCCAGGAGGAGAACGAGACCAACGACGCCGTCGCGCAGGTCCGCGACTGGCTAGTGGATCCCTACGGACGCTTCCTGGTCCTCCTCGGCGACTTCGGTACTGGCAAGACCTTCCTTCTCCATGAGCTCGCGCGCCGGATGGGAGAGGATGAAGGTGGGCTCGTCCCTGTCCTCCTCCAAATGCGCTCCCTGGAAAAAGGCCGCAGCCTCGACGCCCTCCTCGCGCAGCACTTTGCGCAGGAAGGCATGGAAGGTTTCTCCCCGGCCAAGTTCCGCTACATGTTGGAACAAGGCCGCATCGCCCTCCTTTTCGACGGCTTTGACGAGCTTGCTCTGCGGGTGACTTATGCGAAGGCGGCGGATCACTTCGCCACCCTTCTCCAAGCGGCAACTGGTAATGCCAAGGTCGTCCTCACCAGTCGAAGGCAGCATTTCTTGTCAGAGAGTCAGGTTAAGACCGCCCTCGCCGAGCGTGTGGAGACCTTGTCGGGGCACAGGCTGGCCATTCTTCAACCGTTTCAGAGGGAGCAGGTCCACGCCTTCGTTGTGAATTTTTTTACAGGAGATGAGATGAGGGCCGAGGCTCGGCTGAACCTCATCGACCGCGTGAAGGATCTCCTGGGCCTCTCTGCTAACCCACGACTTCTTGGGTTCATCGCCGATCTCCCGGAAGACAAGCTCGTGGAAGCGTGCGCCGAGGGAGGAACAATCACCGCAGCCAAGCTCTATCAACTCCTCCTCGATCGCTGGCTGGTGTTCGAGTTTGACCGCGTCCACCCGAAGGGCGCCCCGCCCGGGCTCTCGGTGGCGGAACGCTGGCAGGCGGTGACCCTGGTGGCGATGCGGCTCTGGCAGAAAACAGATCGCTTTGTGAGCCTGTCGGATCTGAGCGAAGAGGCGGCGAGGGTGGTGAAAGAGGTCGGGCCCGCGGCGCCTGACGCGGAGGTGGCAGCGTTTCAGGTCGGCTCGGGCACACTGCTCGTGCGCGATGACGAGGGCAATTTCGCCTTCCTCCATCAGTCGATCCTCGAATGGCTCGTCGCGAAGCATGCCGCCGGGTCGCTAGCCGCGGGGACCGAGCCCGAAGCTCTCGCGGCCCGGGAGATCTCTCCCCTCATGGCTGACTTCTTCGCCAGTCTAGTCGGCAGGGAGCAGGCGGTCGCCTGGGCCCGGCGCATGCTGTCGGCACCGGCCGGCGAGGCGGCGAAGAAAAACGCTCGTGTGGTTCTTGAAAGGCAGAAGGAGAAGATCCAACAAGATCTCGACCTGTCCGGCCAGGACTTGCGTGGCTGGGAGCTCTCCGGCGAGGACCTCTCCGGTGCGGACCTGAGCGGAGCGGACTTGACCGCAGCCCGGCTGGTCGGAACCCGTCTGACTTCGGCGCGGCTGAACCAGGCGACATTGCGTGAAGCGGACCTCGGTCAAGCTCTCCTGGCCGGAGCGGACCTGACGGACGCGGACCTAACGGGCGCCCGCCTGATCGGAGCCGATCTGCGGAAAGCCCGGTTGACGAGAACCCGCCTGAAGCGCGCCAAGCTCCTGGGAGCGGCGATCGATGCGAACAGCCTTGAGACGGCCGATGTATTCGGTGCCGCCTCCCACTTCTCCGAGCTTGGTCTTCAAGGTGGGGGCCCGGGGCCACACCTGTCCGTCGCGTGGAGCCCGGACGGCGAGCTCGTGGCGGGCACAGCGGGACCCGTGATACGGCTGTGGGAGGCGCATAGCGGGAGAGAGATCAGAGCCTTCACAGGACACCAGGACACGGTCAGGAGCGTGATCTTCAGCCCAGACGGCAAGACACTCGCCAGTGCCTCTTCCGACCACTCCGTCCGCCTGTGGCAGGTCGACAGGGGGCGGGAGATCAGAGCCTTCACAGGGCACCAGAACTCGGTCTTGAGCGTGGTCTTCAGCCCGGATGGCAAGACACTCGCTAGCGCCTCTCATGACAACTCCGTCCGCCTCTGGCAAGTCGACAGTGGACGAGAGATCAGAGCCTTCACGGGACACCAGAACTCGGTCCTGAGCGTGGCCTTCAGCCCGGATGGCAAGACACTCGCCAGCGCATCCTATGACAACTCCATCCGCATCTGGCAAATCGACAGGCGGCGAGAGATCAGAGCCTTCACAGGTCACCAAAGGACGGTCTCAAGCCTGGTCTTCAGCCCGGATGGCAAGACACTCGCCAGCGGCTCACATGACAACTCAATTCGCCTCTGGCGGCTGGACCGGGTGCGAGCGATCAGAGCCTTCACAGGACACCAGGACGAGGTATCGAGCGTGGCCTTCAGCCCGGACGGCAAGACACTCGCCAGCGCATCCTCCGACAGCTCCATCCGCCTCTGGCAGGTCGACAGCGGACGAGAGATCAGAGCCCTCACAGGACACCAGGACGTGGTCTGGAGTGTGGCCTTCAGCCCGGACGGCAAGACACTCGCCAGCGCATCCTCCGACGACACCATCCGCCTCTGGCAGGTCGACAGCGGAAGAGAGACCAGAGCCTTCAAAGGACACCAAAACCAGGTCTGGAGCGTGGCCTTTAACCCCATCGGTAAGACGCTCGCCAGCGCCTCCTCCGACAACTCTATTCGCCTCTGGCAGGTCAAGAGCGGGAGAGAGAGCAGAGCCTTCAAAGGGCACCAAAATCAGGTCTTGAGCGTGGCCTTCAGTCCGGACGGCAAGACACTCGCCAGCGCATCTTCCGACAATACCCTTCGCCTCTGGCAGGTCGAGAGCGGACGAGAGATCAGAGCCTTCACAGGACACCAGAACCAGGTCTTGAGCGTGGCCTTCAGCCCGGACGGCAAGACACTCGCCAGCGCATCCAAAGACAAGTCCGTCCGTCTCTGGCAAGTCGGCAGCGGACGAGAGATCAGAACCTTCACAGGACACCAGAACTCGGTCCTCAGTGTGGCCTTCAGCCCAGACGGCAAGACACTCGCCAGCGCCTCCCAAGACAAGTCCGTCCGCCTCTGGCGGGTCGACAGCGGGAGAAAGATCAGAGCCTTCATTGGACACTACGGCGAGGTCAGGAGCGTGGCCTTCAGCCCCGACGGCAAGACGCTCGCCAGCGGCTTCGACGACAACTCCGTCCGGCTCTGGCAGGTCGAAAGCGGGAGGGAGATCAGAGCCCTTACAGGACACCAGAACCAGGTCTGGAGCTTGACCTTTAGCCCGGATGGCAAGACGCTCGCCAGCGCTTCTCACGACAACTCCGTCCGCCTCTGGCAAGTCGACAGCGGGCGAGAGATCAGAGCCTTCACAGGACACCAGGGCTGGGTCTGGAGCGTGGCGTTCAGCCCGGATGGCAAAAACCTAGCCAGCGGCTCCGATGACGGAACGATCCGGCTTTGGAACGTAGCTTACGACCGATGCCTGGCAATTCTCCTCCCTCTCCCCGAAGGCTGGGTGGCCTACTCGCCGGATGGCCGCTACAAATTCGGTGGCGTGCCGGCTGGAGGGTTCTGGCATGTGATCAACCTGTGTCGCTTCGAGATCGGGGAGTTGGATGAGTGGGTTCCCGGACTGCGGCTGCCGGAGGAGGCGTCGTTTTTTGATTTGCCGGCGTGGAAGCCGGAGATGCGGGCGCGGCAGTGATGTAGAGTAGCGACCTTGGAGGAAGCGGAAGCCCATGAGCCGTGAGGACGTTCTGACTCTCTTGAGATCGCGCCGGGACGACATCGAGCGTTTCGGAGTGAGCTCTCTGCGCCTCTTCGGATCGGTGGCTCGCGGCGAGGCGGCGGCGGAGAGCGACGTCGATCTTCTTGTCGGTTTCCGGGAGTCCCCCACCTTTTCGGGCTACATGAAGCTTCGGATCTTCCTCGAAGACTTGCTCGGCTCCAAAGTGGATCTCGTCACCGAGTCTGGGCTTCGGGAGAGAGTCCGTTCCTTTGTCGAAAGGGACGCTATTCGTGTCGAGTGACGCCCTCCTCTTTCTGGAAGACATCGAGAAGAGCTGCGACAGAGGTTCCTCCTGGGCACTGAGCTCCGAGGAGGCAATTGCCGTGGGTGGCCTTTCGAGGTTGGAGACGGCCCGGCCGATCGTGGTTTCGGAGAGGGTTGTGGTGAAGGTCTGGGCCGTCTCTACGGATCGTTGTGCCATCACACGATCGAGTATCCTCTCCAGAGGAGAATGACGGTGACGGATGGCGGAAAGGTTCTGTTCTCACCTCCGGCTCCTCCGCCCGCCCACCCGGGAGGGGGCAAGCCCCTCCCCTACTTTAAGGTCGCGACTATGGGGATGGGGGTGAGATCTCCCGAGTGCTACCATGGCGAGAGTGGGGTTGCCTTCCGACGGGCTCTCGTGGTTTGATCCGGCGTCTGTTGGAGAAAGGATGGCACAGATGGGCGCGATGCCCCTCCAGCACGATTACCATTATCCGGAATCTGACGGCCAGCCGATGGCGGAGACGTCCTTTCATTGGAACGTGATGGTCGATACCGCCCAGACCCTTCGGCGCTGGTACGCGGACACGCCGGACGTGTGGGTGGGCAGCAACCTTTTCCTCTATTACGAGCCGCGCAAGCCCGGCATCGCGCCGGATGTGATGGTCATCCGCGGGGTGGCCAAGCAGGAACGGCGGACCTTCAAGGTGTGGGAAGAAGGCCACGGACCGTTCTTCGTGCTGGAGGCGACGTCGGAGAGCACCCAGCGCAAGGACGAGGACAAGAACAAGTCTATCTATGAGGCCAAGGGAGTGGAGGAGTACTTCCTGTTCGATCCCCTGGGCGAGTATCTGAAGCCTCGTTTGCAGGGCTTTCGCCTCACCGCGCGTGGCTATCAGCTCATCTCCCGCATGGCGGACGGTTCGTTGTCCAGCACGACGACCGGTCTTATCCTCCGTCCGGAAGGCGCGCGGCTGCGGTTGGTGGACGCCGCCATCGGCGCTCCCTTGCTGTG
The DNA here is from genome assembly GCA_036264355.1 of Thermoanaerobaculia bacterium. Lineage (GTDB taxonomy): Bacteria > Acidobacteriota > Thermoanaerobaculia > Multivoradales > UBA5704 > UBA5704. Next base: position 16,716 of record DATARD010000389.1, on the reverse strand, counting down.
GGATGAAGAGATCGAAGCCGCCCGGAAGGATGCGGAAGAGCGGGCACGGGTGGCTGAAGAGCGGGCTTCGGCACTTGAAGCGGAGCTGGCCCGTCTGCGCGCTGAGCGCGGCTGAAGGCACCCTTGATCACTGATCGACGGAGGACCATGCTCTTGATCAAGAAGCTCCTCTTCCAGACCGCTTTCGTTCTGCTCACGACAGTGCCCGCCGGGGCTGGGCTCGTCGGAGCCAACATGCCTGTGCATTACGCTCTGTATCCCGGGCAGAGATGCAGCAGCGCACGCAATTCGCTGCTCGAGGCGACCCTCGTCGACGTGGCCCAGACGGAGTATTTCCCGCCCGAAGACTTACTGACGTTCGACGTGGACCAGGTTCTGCTGGACCGGGGCTGGAGCGGCTCCTGGCACACCGTCATCAATACGTCCAATCTGGACTGGCCGGAGGACCTCCTGCCGAAAAAGCCGGGCCAGAAGGTGCTCCTCATCGTTCAGTCCGACTTCTCAGGGCCAGGCGACCAGTACCTGATGACGGTTCTGCCGAGAGCCCAGGACCACCTCGCCGTGGTCACCGACGAGCACGAAGCGCGCCGGGTTGTCGAATCCGAGCTCCTGGTCCAACTCACACCCGACCAACCCGACCGCCGCCTCACGGCCCTGATTCAGGCTCTCCTCCCCATCCTCACACCTCCCAACGTCGGCAACCTCCGCCCGTTCCTGAGCCACCCCAGCGCAATGGTACGGCGCGCCGCCCTGGGCGCCACCATGGCCGCTGCACCCGACGCCGAAACGGCTCAGCTCATCGGCAAAGACCTGCAGAGCTTCTTCTCGCAAGGCGGTGAGTCTCTTGAAGCGCTCTTTCTGAGCTACCCATTTCTGGACCCACGGTCTCGCAGTTGGGGTTCGAGTTGGGGCGACGAAGCGGAGGCCTACGACAGGATCTGCGAGCTGATCTTCTCCCACTCGCATTTGTCTCCGGCAGCTCTGAAGCTCTTCACCCCGGAGCATCCGGCGTCTGAACACCGTTGACTGTCCTTGTCTTTTCTCCCCGGCTATACAATGCCGGCGGAGAGATTCCACGCATGCGGATCCTGGTGGTCGAGGATGACGAGGTCCTGGCGGACGCGCTGGCCGAGGGGCTGCGCGATGAGTCGTATGCGGTCGACCTGGCGGCTCGGGGGACCGAGGCGGATGAGTTGATGGCGGTCAATGCGTATGACCTGGTCATCCTCGACTGGACGATTCCGGCTCCTTCGGGCATCGAGCTGCTGCGGATGTGGCGGCGGGCGGGGAATGACACTCCGGTGCTGATGCTCACCGGGCGCGCGGGGGTGGCCGACCGGGTGGGCGGGCTCGATATGGGGGCGGACGACTATCTCACCAAGCCGTTTGCGTTCGACGAGCTGCTGGCGCGGGCTCGCAGTCTGCTGCGGCGGCGGGCCAGGCCGCTGGTGGCGGCGCTCTCGGCGGGCGATCTGGAGATGGACCGGTCGGCGCATGCGGTGCGGGTGGCGGGGGAGGTGATCGATCTGGCTCCCAAGGAGTTCGCGGTGCTCGAGTACCTTCTGCTGCACAAGGGGAAGGTGGTGAGCCGGGCAGAGTTGTCGGAGCATGTGTGGGACGATTCGTTCGACTCGCTGAGCAACGTCGTCGACGTCACCGTCTACCGCCTGCGTAAGAAGATCGACGGCGAGCGCACGGAGAAGCTGGTGCAGACGCTCAAGGGCGTGGGCTATGTGCTGCGGGACGAGCGCTCTTGAGTGATCCTCCCCGGCCGGCGGGGAGCCGGCGGTGGGCTCCTTACGCCTTCTTCGCCTTCGGGCTCGCCTCGATCCTTCTGCTTCTCGGAGTCGACGCTTGGCGTGAGAAGCGGCTCGGCGAGGATTTTGCCCTGGTGCGCGCCGCCGGGGAGCTTCAGACCGGCCTGGCGACGTCGCATCTGCGGATGGAGCAGTATGGGCGCGGCGAGGCCGGTGTCCGGCCGGAGGAGATCTGGCACGGCATCGAGCACTCACTGGCTCTCACCCGCGCCATGCTCGGCGGCGAGGCGCTGGTCGAAAGTCCCTGGCGATTGCTTCCCCTGGACGATCCCGCGTTGCGTGCCAAGGCCGCGGCGATCGAGACCGATCTGCGCCATTTCGCCGAGACGACTCTGAAGCGGCAGACCGCTTTCGAGAGCGGCGAGAAAGGCGATCCTTCTGATGACGAACGCACTTTCCGGCGTCTGGCGGCCGGCGCTGCCGGGCTGCGCGCCGGTGCCGAGGCTCGGCTCGCTCGCCGGCAGTCTTTCTTCCGCCTGTTTTTGCGCAGCGTCCTCTTGGGATGGTGTGTCCTGGTCGGCGTGTCGTTTTTGGGCTTCCGCCGGTTCGAGGCGCGGCGGCTGCGCGACGAGGCGGCGTTGCGCGACCGCGAGGCGCGGCTGGTGCAGGCGCAGAAGATGGAAGCGGTGGGGCGGCTGGCCGGGGGGCTCGCGCACGACATCAATAACTATCTGGCGGCGATCCGGGCGCAGTGCGAGCTGGTGCAGCGCAAGCCGCAGCCGCCGGAGCGGGTGGTCGACAAGATGTCTCTGGTCATCGGCTCGGTCACCCGCGCGTCGACGCTGATCGGCCGCCTGCTCGCGTTCAGCCGGCGGCATCCGATCAATCCCGAGGTGGTGGACCTGAACCAGGTCGTGCTCGGTCTCGAAAAGATCGTGCGCCAGCATCTCGGCGAGCGGATCGAGCTCCGGCAGCAGCTCGCTCCGGATCTCTGGAACGTCAAGATGGACCCGGCGCAGATCGAGCAGATCCTGGTCAACCTGGTGGTCAACGCGCGCGACGCGATGCCCGGCGGCGGCCGGCTGATCATCGAGACGAGCAACGTCAGCTTCGACGACTCCGTCCAGGCGCGGCCGGTGACGACGCCCGGCGAGTATGTGCTGCTCTCGGTGTCCGACACCGGGGTGGGGATTCCGCCGGAGATCCAGGACAAGATCTTCGAGCCGTTCTTCACCACCAAGGAGGCGGAGGGCAACAGCGGCATCGGTCTCGCCACCATCTACGGCATCGTCAAGCAGGCGGGCGGCAATGTCTGGGCGTACAGCGAGCCGGGCGGTCAGGAGATCGGCACCACCTTCCGCGTCTACCTGCCGCGCTCCGCCGAGCCTTTGGCCCCCGGCGCGCACGAAACCCGCACGCCGCGCACCGTGGTGGGCGGCAGCGAGCGCATTTTGCTCGTCGAGGACAACGCCGAGGTGCGCGAGTCGACCGTCGGCCTGCTCGAATCGGTGGGCTACCACGTCACCGCGGCGGCGGAGGGCATCCAGGCGCTCGCCATCCTGGAGCGCGAGGCGGCGCCTTTCGATCTCCTGGTCACCGACGTCGTGATGCCGGGCCTCTCCGGCCCCGAGGTCGCGGAACGGGTGCGGGCGCGCCAGGGGCCGGTGCCGGTGATTTTCGTCTCCGGCTACAGCGAGAGCGTCGTCCTCTTTCATGGGCTGGTGCGGCCGGGGGTCAACTTTCTGGCGAAACCGTTCGCGGCGGAGGCTTTGTTCCGGAAGGTGCGGGAGGCGTTGGATGGGCGGGTGGCGAGCTGAGTTTGGCGTTATGATGCTACCGACCCTGAAACGTGCTTTCCCATGGAGCGCTCGGACCTGCACGACATCGTCGAAAGGGCTCTGGCGGGCGACGAGACGGCGCTGAGCCGGCTGGTGGCGGTTCTGACACCGGTCATTCAGGCGCGCGTGGCCCGCTCTCTGCTGCTGTGGCGGACCGGCGCGGCGGCCGGGCGTGACGTCCGCCAGGAGGTGGAGGATCTGACGCAGGAGATGTTCCTCCTGCTCTTCGCCGAGGGCGGCAAGGTGCTGCGCAGTTGGCAGCCGGAACGCGGTCTGACGCTGCTCAACTTCGTCGGGCTGGTCACCGAGCGGCGCACGGCGTCGATCCTGCGTACCGGCCGGCGCAATCCATGGCAGGACGACCCCACTCTCAGCGAAGATCTCGATCGGGCGACTCCGGAGGAGGAGGGGCCGGAAGAGATCATCGCCTCGCGGGAGCAGATGAAGCTCCTGTTGCGCCGTCTCACCGAGGAGCTGTCGCCGCTCGGCCGGCATCTCTTCGACCTTTTGTTTCTCCGCGAGCTGGACCAGGCCGAGGTGGTCGCGCAGACGAGTCTGAGCGCGGATGCCGTGTACGCCTGGCGCAGCCGTCTGCGCCGCCTGGTGCGGCGTTTGTTGGCTGAGACGTCAGAAGATAGGTAGAGCCGGCGAACAACAGTTATGGGCAACCAAGTATGAATGACGACGACAGATGGCTTCGCGAGCTCGCCCGGGTGGCGAACGACGAACAACAAGCCGGGGAGGCCCGGCTCGACGGCCGGTGGGACCGCTTGAGCGCCGGGGATCTCTCCGCCGAGGAGGAGGCGGCGCTCCGCGCCGAAGCCGCGACCTCGGAGGAGGGCCGGGCGGCCTACGAGGCGTTCCGGCCTCTCGGCCCGGAGTTTCAGGCCCGGGTGGTGCAGGCCCTGCGGGACCGGAGCGCGGGCCGCGTGCTGCCGTTCCGCCGGCGCGCCCGCCAGCTCGGCGGCTGGCTGGTGGGGGTGGCCGCGGCAGCGGCGGTCCTCGTCCTGGTGTTCCGCGGCCCGGGTGCACTGCCGCCGCTGCCCGGGTATACGCTGGTGCCTTCCGGCGGCGTCCAATCCCTCCGCGGCGAACGGCCGAATGCCTTCGGCACCCTGGTGCCCGGCAGCACGTTCGATCTCGTCCTCCAGCCCGAGACCGCGGTCTCCGGTCCGGTCGAGGCGCGGTATTTTCTGGAGCGCGGCGGCGAGCTGCGGCCGTGGCCGGTGCCCAAGGGGGCGATGCAGAGCTCCGGCGACGGCGTGCTGAAGGTTCACGGCATGGTCGGCGGCGCGATCGTGATCCCGCCCGGCGATTGGACGCTGTGGGCGGTCGTCGGCCGGCCGCGCTCGCTTCCCGATGCCGCCGCCCTGCGTGCCCATCTCGCCCGGGGACAGACGCGGGCGCCGGACTGGCAGGCATTGAAGATCGATTTGAAAACTGAGTAAATAGAGGGGTGCCCAGGTGTCCGCTCCAGGTCCTGCCGGCTCTGCTCCTCTGCGTGGGGTTGTGGGGAGCGTGCAGGCTGCCTGAGCATCCGTCGAGCTCTCCTCTCCGGGTTGAATATTCCGGCTGTGCCGAGGTCTTCCTCCGGCCCGGTCCGGTCTGCGCTTTGGGGGCCAAGCCCAAGACGCGCCAGATGTTCTTCTGGGTCGATCTGCCGCCCGAGATGCATGTCGACATCCGAGCCGATGGCTGGCTGCTGAAGAGCGAGATCGTCGCGGTGCAAGAAGGCCAGCGGCTCCACGTGGAGGTGCCGCCCCGGGCCTGGGTCATTCAGGTGACGACACCGCGCGGCGGTACTGCCTGGTCCCTGGCGCTGGCTCCATACCCCGAGCTACCCCTGGAGAGCCGGGCGCTCTATCTCTGGCGAGCCGGCAAGCCGGAGGAAGCCCGCCGTCTGCTCGCGCCATTCGGAATCGGGCCTCCCCGCGCCGAGAGGTGGCAGGCCCTCCACCTTCTCACCCACATCGCCTACCAGGTCGGCGACGAGAGAGAGGCGGAGGAGCTTTGCAAGAAGGCGATCGTCGCCCAGCATGACGCGGGCTCTCGCCTCACCGAGGCCACCGACGCGACGTTTCTGGCCCGCCTCCAGATCCAGCAGAGCCAGCTCGATGCAGCCCGAAAGGTCCTCGCCGGCCTGCAATTGCCGGCCGGATCTCCGGCCAAGGCGGTTTACCTTGAAAGCTACTACCGCGGGCTCCTGGCGGTGAAAGTCGGAGATGCCCGCTCGGCGCTCGTCGACCTTCAAGGCGCGGCGGACCAGGCGGAACGGGCGGGCCTTGAGGAGGAGCGGTGGGATGCCGAGCAGGAGCTGGGGCTGCAACTTCAGGCCTTGGGCCGTTCGAGTGATGCGGCGGCGCTGTTCGACCGTCTGCGCCGTACACAGCCTCCGAACCTCCCGGCCTGTAATCAGGCCGAGCGGCTCATCAATCAGGCCTGGTCGCTGCTGCTGGCCCGCGAGGCCGGCGAGACTCTCGGCGATCCGATCCCTCTCCTCGAAGAAGCACAGAGGACATGCCCGTCGCATGGAGTAGGACGCCTGAACTATTTCCTCAATCTGTCCCTGGCTCATCTCCAGGCAGGCCGGCCGGACCCGGCGCGCGCCGCCTTGATCGCGGCCCGTGCCCTGGATCGGTTTACCACGCCGTTCTACAGACTCTGGAGTCTCGAGCTGGAGGCGCGTCTCGATCTCGCCGACGGCCGGCCGGAGGCTGCGTTGCAGCTCTACGATCTCCTGGACGAGCTGGCGGCGAACGCGTCGTCGCCTGAGAGCCGCTGGCGGGCCGCCTACGGCCGGGCGCGCTGTTATCAGGCCTTGAAACGCCCGGCCGAAGCTCTGGCCGCTCTCGGCAAAGCGGAGTCGCTGCTCGACGAGCAGAGCCTCCAGATTCCGATCCAAGAGGGCCGCGAGACGTTCGCGGCACAGCGCGAGGGAGCGACGGGGCTCTACCTGGAGCTGCTGCTCGCCGGTGGCCGCAATGCCGAGGCCCTGGAGATGGCGCGCCGCGCCCGCTCGCGGGTGCTCCGCCAGCTCGCCCGCGGCGACCGGCTGGCGCACCTGACGAGCGCGGAGCAGGAGCGGTGGGACAAGGCTCTCGCCGCGTACTGGCTGCAGCGCACGGCGCTCGACGCCAACGCCGCCGACGACTGGCGGTTGCCGGCGGATCGGAAGGCACGCGTGCGGGCGGCGCGGGCGGCGCAGTATAAAGAGGTAGAGCGCATCCTCGATCGAGCCTTCACCGTCTTCGGGAGAGCCGGAGAGCGCGAGCCTCTTCCACCTCCCCGGGCCGGTGAGGTGATTCTCGCCTACTATCCTCTCGCTCACGGCTGGGTGGGTTTCGCGGCCACGGGCGGAGAGATCGCGATCCACCGCTTCGAGCTCCCGGACGGCCGTCTGGCACCGACCGCCGATCTCTCGGCGCGGCTGCTCGCGCCCTTCCGCGCGCAGATCCTGCGGGCGGAACGCGTGCGGGTGCTGCTGTCCGGAAGGCTGAGCGAGGTCGACTTCCACGCCCTGCCGTTCGAGAGCGACATCCTGCTCGCGGCTCGCCCGGTCGTCTACGGTCTCGATCTGGCCGTTCCCGTGGCGAGCCAGCCGCCGGCCTGGAAGGCGCTGGTCGTCGCCAACCCTCTGGAAGACCTGCCGGCGGCGCTCCTGGAGGCCGACGCCGTCACCGCGGCCCTGCACAGCCAGAAGCCGGCCTGGAGCGTGGAGGACCTGCGCGGCGAGAAGGCCTCGGCCGGGACGGTGCGCGGCGCTCTCCGCGGGGTCGATCTCCTCCACTATGCCGGCCACGGGGTGTTCTCTGGGTTCTCCGGGTGGGAGAGCGTGCTGCCGCTCGCCGGCAGCACGAGCCTGACGCTCGGCGATCTGCTCGCTCTCGGCCGGCCGCCGCGCTGGGTGGTGCTCTCCGGGTGCGAGACCGGGCGGTCGAGCGCCGGCGTTTCGGTCGAGGGGCTCGGCCTGGCGCATGCGTTTCTTCTCGCCGGCTCCCGCGCGGTCATCGCCGCGACGCGCCCGGTCGGCGACCGCGCGGCCGAAGGGCTGTTCGCGGAGCTCTACCGGCACTGGGGTCCGGAGCCGGACCTCGCCGTCCTGTTGCAGCAGGCCCAGCTCGCCTGGCGGCGGCGGGAGCCCGCCGCCGCCGACTGGGTGAGCTTCCGTCTTTTCGCGCCGTAACGATTTCTCCTCTCCGTTCGCCTGACTGTGTATCCGCTTTGTCAGATCGGGCGCCTCGGGCGCGAACCTTCTTGATGATAAGGAGGAATGAAGATGAAACCGCATGCTCGATGGATCGCAGTTTTGCTGGCTATTCTTTCTCTGAGTGCCTGCTACCTGGGGATTCGCATTTTCTTGCCCCTTCCCCGTCCTCTTCCCGGCCCTGTTCCGGTCAACCCGGCGCGCGAGGCCGCCGCGGTGAAGACGCGCTGGATCGGTATGACCACTCCGGAGGGCCGGAGCTGTCCGGTTCCCAAGCCGGAGTCTCGCTGGACGGGAGGCCCTCTCTTCTCCCTGCAGGGAGTGGAGACGGATCTGGAGGCCACCGCGCACCAGGCGGGGCTCGACCGGTTCTGCTCGTACGACTATCACGGCTCGGCGCCGAATCCCGAGCTGCCGCCCGAGGTCTCGGCGCGGCTGGTCAACGCTGTGCACGACGAGGTCGGCATGGCGAGCATGGCCGGTCCCGATCCGCTGGCGACGATGACCAGGGATCCTTTCTACCAGCGCTTCTCCTACCATGTGCAGGCCCCCGAGGGCTTGCCTGCCGCCGCCGGCTCGCCGGTGCGGCTGGCGGTGCTCGACACCCAGCCGGACGGCGAGGGGGTGCCGCACATCACCGGCAGCTCCGACCATGGGTACACCCTGCTGCACATGGCCGGCGACCTCGCTTGCATGCCGGGGGCTCCCTGCGCCGTCCGGATCGTCTCCCGGCTGGCGATGCCGGTGGTGAAATTCGACGCGGTGCAGGGGAAGGAGATCATCGATCCGGCGAAGGGCGGCTTCCGCGGCACCTTCGCGGACCTTTCCAAGGCGCTGTGGAATGAAATCAAACAGCGGCGCGGGCCCGATCATCTGGTGCTGAGCCTCTCGCTGGGATGGGACGGCGAGAAGCTCGGCGGCTGGGAGCAAAGCCCCGCGGCCATGACCCCGGACGTGCAGGCGGTCTACCGGGTCCTGGAAGTCGCGGCCAACCGGAGCATCCTGGTGATCGCCGCGGCCGGTAATGAGCTGTCGGGTTTCCAGGCCACGGAGAAGCCGCTCCTCCCGGCGGGCTGGGAATCCCGGGCACGCCCCGGGAAAGACACGCCACTGGTCTATGCCGTCAGCGGCACCGACGGCCGGGGACATCCGCTGGTGAGCACCCGGACGCACGGGGAAGCGGCACGCGTCGCCTACGCCGATCATGCCGTGGTGCCCGATTTCTACAACCCCAAGCAGCACACGGCCACGTTGACCGGGACCTCGGTCGCCGCCGCCGTGGTGTCGACGGTCGCCGCCCGGGTGTGGAGCGAGCACCCTGGGCTGACGCCGGCCGCGGTGATGGATCTGCTGGCCCAGTCGGGAGACGATCTCGGCCGCAAGCCCGACTTTGCGTTCCCGTCCGGCCCGGTGTCTGCTTCGGTGCATCGGATCTCCCTGTGCAAGGCGCTCAACCAGCCGTGCACGCTGGTTGCGCCGCCGCCGCTCGAGCCCGAGCTGAGCGCTTTCCAGCCGCAGCAGACGCTCGGTGCGCTCGGCGGAACGAGCGCTTCCTTGGCGCTCACCACCCAGAAGCTCCACAACCTGCTCGATCAGCCGTGGGTCGGTCCGCAGCCCGGGGTCGATCCCTGTCCGAACTGCGCGGTGACGGGGCCGCCGGACACCGCGAAGCTGGCGCTGCCGACCGGTACGGGAGATGTCGCCCTCGCCGCGTTCCGGTCCGGTGCGAACGTGACGGCTCCGCTGTCCGCGGCGGCCAACCTGCGGATCGAAATCCCCAGCGCCTGGGCGGCGGGTACTCTCCGGGGAGCGACCCTGGAGGTCTTCGACATCGACTCCCAGGGCCGAAAGCAGCCGCGGACCGGCTGCTCCCTCGCCACCTCGTTCATCCAGGGGAGCACCCTCGAAGTGAGCAACCCCTGCCTGGGCGCGGTCAGCGCCGACACCCAGGCGAGGCTGAGCTTCGTCCTGGCGCCCCCGCCGGGCTCGCCGCCGGGGACCGCCGCGCTGATCGTCGACAGCCCGCTCTTCGTCGAATACCGGCCGTGACAGGCCGGCCGCGCCCGGGGCGAACCGCTCCGGGCGCGGTCTCAGATCTTGATAAATACTCTCCGGCGGTACAGAACCGCCGTCACGCTCCACCAGATCGCCGTAAAGGCCAGCGCCCAGGCGAGTGAGGCGGCGTAGTCGGGGAGCCAGGAGGCGAAGAGGTGGCGGAAGAGGCGGGCTTGCAGGGTGATGGTGGCGCCTTCCGGCGTCTGCAGGTGGATCAGGTACAGGATCTTGGCCATCAGGGTGCTGCCGAAGAAGGCCACGATGGCGTTGGTGCCGAAGATCGCGAAGGGGCGTGACCAGCCTTCGCGATGCTTCATGTCGACGAGGTAGTAGGCCGGGGCGAGCAGCAGGAGCGCCAAGCCGGCGGTGAAGAGGACGTAGGTGCTCGTCCACAGGTTCTTGTTGATCGGGAACCAGCGGCCGAGGACGAGACCGGCGATGGTGGCGGTGCAGCCTCCGAGCAGGAGGCCGCGGAGCTTCTCGCGCGGGGTGCGGGGTGAGCGCAGCCAGTCTCCGGCGAACAGTCCGAGCAGGGCGGTGACGAGGGCCGGGATGGTGCTCAGGATCCCTTCCGGATCTCCCGGCCCCGGCGCTTTCCTCCAGGTGTGGTGGAGGGGATCGTACAAGGCTTGTCATCTTCCCGTCATCCTGTCCTCGCTAGTCTGCCCTTGATAGCAGCCTACGAGACTGCAGAAGGAGACAGCGATGACAAGGACCAAGGCCATTCTGGCCCTGACAGCCCTCCTGCTCCTGCCGGCCGCCGCCTCGGCGCGGATCAGCAGGGAAACCACGACCAGCGCCGGCGTGCTGGGCTTCGACGTATTGGAGATGCACGCCGTGGCCGGCGCGACGTCGGTGACCGTGCAGGTCGACCGCACCGGGGGCAGCGCGGGCTCGGTGAGTGTGAAATACACCATCGCGGCCGGCACCGCGGTGGCAGGCCACGATTTCACCCTGACCAGCGGACAGCTCGCCTGGGCGGACGGCGACGCGACCCCCAAGACCTTCTCCATCGCCGTGGCTCCGACCGCCAACAGCGCGGGAAAGACCGTGTTGCTCGGCCTCTACGATCCATTCGGCGGCGCCACGACCAACACCACGACCGGATACGCGAAGCTCATCCTCGCCGGCGGCAGCAGCGGCAATCCGGGAGTCCTGCGTTTCGATCTGGCGGAATTCCATGCCCTGGCCGGCGCGACGTCGGTCAGCATCCAGGTCGACCGCACCGGCGGCAGCGCCGGCGCGGTGAGCGTCCGGTACGGCATGACCGCCGGCACGGCGACCGTGGGCACCGACTACACCAAGACCACCGGCACGCTGACCTGGGGGGATGGCGACGCGGCGGCGAAGACCTTCTCCGTGCCGGTGAATTCGACCGCCAACAGCGCCGGCAAGACCGTGTTCATGGAGGTCTTCGACCCGACGGGCGGTGCCACGGTCGATCCTGTGCTCATGCTCTCGACGCTCATCCTCGCCGGCGGCAACGGCGGGGGCGGCAATCCGGGTGTCGTGCGTTTCGATCAGGCGGAATTCCATGCCGCGGCCGGCGCGACCTCGGTCACCATCCAGGTCGACCGCACCGGCGGCAGCACCGGCGTGGTGAGCGTCCAGTACGGCACCACCGCCGGCACCGCGGCGCCGGGCACCGACTACACCCAGTCCAGTGGAGCCCTGACCTGGGGAGACGGTGACACGGCGCCGAAGACCTCCTCGGTCCCGGTCAGCCCGACGGCCAACAGCGCCGGCAAAACGGTCGTCATGGGATTGTACGATCCGTTGGGCGGCGTCACGGTCGACTCCGTGCTCTACCGGTCGACGCTCATCCTCGCCGGCGGCGGTGGCGGCGGTGGTCATGCGGGGTACATCGGCTTCGATGAGCACGACTACCTCGCCCTGGCGGCGTCGGGCAAGGCGGTGATCACGGTCGGACGCCTCGACGGCAGCTCCGGACCGGTGTCGATCGCCTACAGCACCCAGGACGGCACGGCGGTGGCGGGCACGGATTACACCCCGTCCTCCGGCACTCTCCAGTGGAACGACGGAGAGGAGGGCTTGAAGACCTTCTTCGTGCCGCTCCTCGCGACCGGCGTCGGCACCGTCAAGCTGGTCCTCAGCAATCCGCTGGGCGGCGCGGTCATCATTCAGGAGCACGGCACGGCTCTCCTCGCGATCAGCGGTCCGGGTCACGGCGGCAACAGCGGTCCCGGCACCCTCAACTTCACCGCGACCTACTTCCAGATCGTCGCCGGCAACGCCGCCACCGTCACCGTGGCGCGCAGCGGCGGCCATGCCGGAGCGGTCTCGGTGCAGTACAGCACCGGCGACGGCAGCGGTGTCGCCGGCACCGACTACACCCCGGCCACCGGCACCCTGACCTGGGGTCCCGACGAGCAGGGCAGCAAGACCTTCCAGGTCGCCACGATCAACAACCCCAGCGGCGGCGGCAAGACCGTCCGCCTGACGCTGTCCAACCCGACCGGCGGCGCCACCCTGGGCGACGGCAAGACGTCGACCCTGTACGTGCTGAGCACCCACGGCGACACCTCCGGTTGTGCCGACGACGACACCACCCTCTGCGTGGCGGACAACCGCTTCAAGGTGCGGGTCACCTGGCGCACCGGCGACGGGCAGACCGGCCCCGGCCATGCCACCAAGCTCAACGCCAACTCGGGAGCCTTCTGGTTCTTCAGCGCCGACAACACCGAAATGCTGGTCAAGGTGCTCGACGCCTGCAACCCCTACGACCATTTCTGGGTCTTCTACGCCGCAACCACCAACACCGGCTTCACCATCGAGGTCACCGACACCCACACCGGCCTGGTCAAGCAGTACTCGAACCCCTACGGCCTGGCCGCCCCCTCGGTGAACGACACGTCCACGTTCGCGAACTGCCATTAGGAAGCGGACCCGTACAGCAGTGCCTGAAGTAAAGAGGCCCCGGGAGGTTGCAATTTTCCCGGGGCCTTTCCATTCCTTCAGGTCACCGGCTGAAGGCTCCGGAGCACGGCGAGAGCCTGATCCAGGCGCTGGCGCCGGGAGCCGGCCGCCGGGTACCGGTAGGCGAGGACGAGAGGACGCGCGGCGACCAGGGAGATACGGATCTCCTCAGTCTCTGTTCCGCCCTCGTCCCGGTAAAGCCCGCGGGTCAGCAAGGCGCGGCCGAACTGGCAGAGCAGCTCGATGGAACCCAGGGAGCGGCCCTGGGGAAGCCCGCCGAGCCGCGCCTCTTCATTCCGCGCCGCCGCGGCCAGGTCGGTGCTGGTACCGCGCGCGATGGTGATCTCGCCGCCGTCCGCGCTGGTCAGGCGGATCGGATCGACCGCTCCGGCGACGGGCCTGAATCCGGCCGGAATCGCGGTCAGCTCGATCTTGAGCGGCGTGCTTTTGACACCGGGCGGAGTCTGCGGGGAGGAAGACACGGCCGCGGCGTGCGGCGCCTTCTTGCACCCGGCGAGGGCGAGAAGGAGGAGGAGAATGAGGATCAGGATGCGGAGCGGCTTGGTGGGCATGCCGCGGAGGATTCTACAGGCCGGGGTACAATCATGATGGAGATCAGTCCTGGATATTCTGGAAGACAACATGGCGACACGACAATTGACCATCGACGTTCCGGAGACCGTGCTTCTGGCGGAGAAGATGGACGCGGCCTCGTTCGCCCACGAGCTCCGTACCTTGGCTGCCGTCAAACTGTATGAGCTTGGACGGCTTTCGTCCGGACGGGCCGCGGAGCTCGCCGGCATGAACCGGGTTGAGTTCTTGCTCAGCTTGGGCCGCTACAAGGTCTTCCCGTTTGAATCCGAGCTCCGGGATCTGGAAGCCGATCGTGCCTAGCGCGATCAGCAATACGTCGCCTCTCCTCTATTTGTATCGCGTCGGAGGTCTGGGTTGGCTACCCAGGTTGTTCTCCGAGCTCTGGGTCCCTCGCGCGGTCGTCGATGAGCTGCGCGAGGGGCAGGTCAGGGGCCATGATGTTCCAAGCCCTGAGGGTATCGAGTGGGTACGGATCATTGAGCCGCGACCCGTCCCTTCCGAATGGCTGGTATTCGACCTGGGCCGTGGAGAATTGGCCGCCTTGGCACTCGGCTTGGAGCATCCCGAGCGGATTGTTCTACTCGACGACGGATTGGCTCGTCGCATCGGCCAAGCCGCAGATCTGACCGTCTGGGGCACCCTCAAAATCCTGCTGGAGGCGAAGTCGGCAGGGTTTATCGCCGCCGTTGCCCCCCTCTTGGAGGAGCTCGAGAAGGCCGGGATGTGGATGTCGCGGGACATTCGACAACGCGTTTTGTCCTTGGCCGGAGAGATTTGAAGCCCCCCGAGACGAACCCGCGATATCCTTCCTCCATGCCGCACCAGCTCCGCCTCTTCGACCCCTCCGAGCCGCCGCGCTCTCCGGGGGAGGTGCGGGTGGCGCGCGGTGCGCTGGCGGCGGAGGGGATGCTCCTGACTCGCCTGGACGAGTTGGCGGCGGAGGCGCGGAAGAATCCGGCGGTGCTGGCGAAGCCGGTGCGGATCGTGGTGCCGTCGCGGAGTCTGCGCCTGCATCTGGGGAATGCCATCGTCCGGCACCGTGGGCGGTCGGTCGCGGGGGTGACGATTCAGACATTGCACGCGGTGGCGTTCGAGGTGCTGGAGCGGGCCGGCGAGCCGGCGCCTGCGGGGATGCCGCTCTTCGACGTGGTGGCGCAACGGCTGGCGCGCAAGGAAAGCACCCTGCGCCAGGGATTGGGCGATCTGGTGGACGGCTATGCGGCGGTGGCCGGCACGGTGCGCGACCTTCTGGATGCCGGATTCGAGCCGGCGCTGTTCGAGGCGGTGGACGAGGCGCTCGCCGGCGACGGACCCCGCGCCGGTGGAAAGGACGAGGTGGAGCGCGCCCGCGCGCTGGTTCGCGTGGCGGCGCGCACGGAGGCGGTGATGCGGGAGATCGGTCTCGGCCGGGTCTCGACGCTGCTCCGCCGGGCGGTCGAGCTGCTGGCCGCCGATCCGGAACGCGCCCTGCCCTCGCGCGCGCTCCTGATCCATGGCTTCGCGGACGCGACCGGCGTCGCCACGGACTTTCTTCAGGCGTTGCTGCGGCGCGGTGCGCTCCTGATCCTCGACCAGCCTCCCGATCCGGCCGGCGGCGGTGGCACCGAGCGGGCGTTCACGGCGCGTTTCACCGAACGGCTGGGAGCGGTCGCCCGCTTCGTTCCCGCGCCGCCGGCGCCGCCAACTTCTCAGGATCATGTGCAGCGGTTCGACGCGGTGGGCGGCGAGGCCGAGGCGCGGGAGGTGGCGCGGCGGGTGCGTGGACTGCTCGATGCCGGTGCGCGGCCGGAAGGGATCGGCGTCGTGGCCCGCGACCTCGCGCCGTACGCTCTCCTTCTCGCCCGCCACTTCCGGCGCCTCGGCGTGCCGTTCTCCGGCGTCTCGGCGCTGGGTGGTCTGGAGCCGGCCGGCCGGCGCGCTCGCGCCATGCTCGACCTCCTGCGCCGCGGCGAGGAGGCGCCGGCCGACCGCTGGCTCGATGCCCTGGGCTCCCGCACTCCGCTCCGCGGCGGCCGGCTGGTGGACCTCCGCCTAGCCTTCTCCTCGCTCGGCGCCGGGCGGCTGCGCGATGTGGCGGAGCTGGTGATCGAGCCCTTTCTCAAGGACGGCTCCTATCCGCTGCCGATCCGCCAGGGGCTGCGCCAGGCCGTCGCGGAAGAAAAAGGAGAAGACACCGGCGATGCCGGAGAGGTGGAAGATGCTCCTCGCGAGTCCTACGCGGCGCGGCGGCGGGTGGACGGCGAGCATCTCCACGCCGCGGTGCGTGCTGCCGGCAAGCTGCGCGGACGTCTCGCCGGCTGGCCGGACGAGGCGCGCGCCGGCGAGCATCTCCGCCGGCTCCGGTCTCTGCTGACCGGCGATCTCGGCTGGGAGCCGGGCGCAGGTCCGGGCGCGCCGGTGCTCAGCGCGCTGGCGGAGCTGGAGGGGGACGTTCCGGCCGAGTTTCCGCTGCAACGGGAGGAGCTGCACACCCTGCTCGCCGGCGCTCTCGACGGCGTCGGCGCCGCGGCGCTGGGCGGGCACGGCGGCGGTGTGCAGGTGCTGACGGTGACCGAAGCCCGCGGACGCACCTTCGAGCATCTGTTCATCCCAGGCTTGAACCGCGATCTCTTTCCCCGCGGCGTGCGCGAGGACCCGCTGCTGTCCGACGAGTTGCGGCGGGTCCTTCAGCGTGTTCTGCCCGACGTCCCGATCAAGCGCGCCGGTTTCGACGAGGAGCGCTATCTCTTTGCGCAGCTCCTGGCGGCGAGCCCGCGGGTGACCCTGTCGTGGCAGGCGGCGGACGCCGATGGCCGGCCGCAATCTCCCTCGCCCCTGCTCCGCGGCCTGGGAGCCGCGGCGAAGGCGCCGGCGCTCTACGCGCCGGGACCCGGATTCCGTCCGGCCGACGAGCATGCGGTGATCGCCGCGCTGCATGCTCCCCGGCCGGTGTTCGGCGCCGTGCTCGCCACCGCCCTGGAGGAGGCGCGGGCCGAGCTGCTCGCCGAGGGAGCGGCCGGAAGCCCGGCGCTGCGGCCGGCCGATCTCGCCGCCGTCCGCGTGGCGGTCCTCGACGAGCTCGACCCCGATCTGCGGACCCCGGAGGGACGCGCGGTGCGCGCGCGGCTGGGACCCTACTTCGGATTCGTCGGAAATTTCGTCATGGCGGCGGAAGGAGCCGATCCGCGCCGTATGGACCTCTCGGTCACCCATCTCGAGACCCTGGCCGGCTGTCCCTGGCAGCTCTTCCTCGGCCGCCTCCTCCAGCTCGAGCCGACGCCGGACCCGCTGGCCGCGCTCCACGGCGCCGATCCGCTGCTGCTCGGCAACACCGTGCACCGGGTCCTGGAGC
>DATARD010000095.1:0-4924 GCA_036264355.1 Thermoanaerobaculia bacterium | reverse complement strand
CGAGTCGCTGCCGCCCGTCGTCACCTGCATCTCTTCGAACGCGTCGAAGTCGTAGTAGGCGGGCGAAGAGCCCAGGGCAGCCATGTCGGTGATGACCACGCCGTCGACCGCCCAGATGGCCTGGTCGCCGCCGGAGCCGGGGCCGACATAGGAGGACTGCTGGCCGCTCTCGTTACCACCGACGTTGATGCGGTCGGTGAGAACGCCCGGAGTCGTCTGGAGGACGGCCCAAGGGTCGCGAGCGGTCGGAATCTTCTCGAGCTCCGAGTTGCTGACCGTGGCGCCCGTGGAGATGCGGCGCTCGTCCAGCAGCGGAGTTTCGCCCAACACTGTGATCACGTCCTCGACCGCGGCCGAGAGCGTCACTTCGATCTGGGTGTTGCGACCTACGTTGATCGCCACATTCGGGTATTCGATCGTCGAGAACCCTTCCAGCTCAGCCTTGAGCTGGTAGGAAGCCGGGCTCAGGTTCAGGAAGCGGAAGGCGCCCTTGGCGTCCGTGACCTGGACCTGGGGAGCGCCCTGTCCGGACAGGGTCACGGTGACCCCTGGCAGTGCGGCGCCCTGCTCGTCGACGACGGTACCGTAGAGGTTGCCGGTCTGGAGCTGAGCGAAGGCGGCACCGCCTCCGACCAGGAACAGAACCGCGAGAACCGCCACGATACGTCCCCAAAGATTGCAACTAGTCATCGTAAGAAACCTCCTTTGGAGTTTAAGTGAAACCGGCCATCCTCCCGCCGGCTCCGAGCGATGTGTGCAGCCTTGCCGCAGACTGCCTGGACCACCTCCTTCCCGTGCTTAGGTGTGACCGAACATGGCGGTAGTTGAGCAAAGCAAGCGAGGTGCCACTCGGGAAATCCCTCCCGCATCCCGCGTAAGCGACTCAAAAACAATTGTTTAGAGGATGGAGCCGGGCTCCGCGCCAAGCGCTGGGCACGATCTGATCCAGGGTTTTGAACGGAGATTCTCCAAGATTTTGAATAGCGGCACGAGCCCTCCCGGAGCAGCCCCCGGGGAATGCCTGGCATGCCTCCTGCTATTCTCTGCTTTGATGTCCCTGACAGCCGCAAAAGGTGGTCTCATGATCCGCAAGCTCACCGTGCCGCTGGCGCTCCTCGCGTCGTTGGCGGCCTGCAGCCAGTACCAGCCCTTCGACTCCGTCGGCTACATCCGCCAGCAGTACGCCCAGCAGGTCGGCGCCCAGGCGGCGGCCCAGCTCAGCGTTCCCTTCGAGCTGAACGACGAGGTGCGCGCCGCGATGGAGAAGCACATGCGGCCGGCGCCGTCCGAGCTGCGCCAGATCAACCAGGTGCTGCAGTTCATCTTCGAGGACCTGGACCTGCACTACTCGCTGACGCCGACCCACGACGCCATCGCGACGTTCCGCACCCATCAGGGCAACTGTCTGTCCTTCGTCAATCTCTTCGTGGGCGTCGCCCGGACCAAGCGGCTCAGCCCCTTCTACGTCGAGGTCACCGACTACACGCGCTGGAACCACCGCGCCGGCATGGTGGTCAGCCAGGGGCACATCGTGGCCGGCATGTGGATGGACGGCGAGCTGAAGACCTACGACTTCCTCCCCTACCGGCCGAAGGCCTACAAGAAGTTCAATCCCATCGACGACATCACCGCGGCCGCCCACTTCTACAACAATCTCGGCGCCGAGGCGTTGATGGACGGCGACATGGTCAAGGCGCGCGAGCTGTTGACCACGGCCACCCGCATCGCGCCGCGGCTCGACAAGGCGCTCAACAACCTGGGCGTCGTCCTCGCCCGCACCGGCGACTGGGACGGCGCCCTCGCCGTCTACCGCAAAGGGCTCGCCCTCGATCCGCAGAATCCGATGATCCTCACCAACATGGCCAGGGTCTACCAGCAGACCGGCCGCGCCAAGGAAGCCGACCAGGCCCTCTCCCAGGTGGACGAGACGAACAACACCAACCCCTTCTTCTACGTCTACCAGGGCGAGGTCGCGCTCTCCCGCGGCGACGAGACCAAGGCCCTGGAGTACATGGTGAAGGCGCTCCGCCTGGACAGCGAGGCCCCCGAGGTCCACGTCGGCTTCGTCAAGGTCTACCTGGCGATGGGTGACATGGAGAAGGCCCGCCACTACCTGGAGCGCGCCCTCAAGCTCGACGCCACCAATCCGGAAGCCCTCCGCTTCGCCACCATGCTCGGCAAGTGACCGGGCGCCGCGGCCCGGGTCAAGATCTTCTCCGGAGAGAACTGCGGCGGTGTCACGTTTCGGGCTTGCAGAGCACTTGGTCGTTTAGGAGAGACTTTTGACCAGGAGGCTCTCGATGCTCGACAAGCAAAGATTCCGACAGCTTCTCGTATCCTTCCTTGCGCGCTGGAATGAGGTGAGCCAGAAGCAGATGGCCTTCCGGACCGGGCTCTCCGAGCCGAGCGTCTCGCTCTATCTGCGCCAGCGCGAGATGAGCGACGAGGTCTTCGCCAGCCTGCTCGGCGTGGTCCTGAAGCGGCCGGCGGCCGAGCCGATCGTCACCGGCTGCATCGAGTCGCTGGACGCGTTGGATCACATCCAGGATCTGTCGGAGGAGGAGCTGGCCGCGATCGAGGAGGAAGTGCAGCGGACTGCCCGTTTGACCCGGGAGATGCTCACCGCGGCCGTCCGGCGCTCGCGGCCGCACGGCGGCGTGGCATTCCTGGGCGCACCACGCGCCGGGTCAGCGGCCAGGCCGCCCCGCATGCCGATCTGATATGATCATGGGTCCTATGTCTCAGTCTCAGCAGCGATCGGCGAAGCGGATCTTCTCCTACGATGAGGCCATCTCGACCTTCCCGGCGGTCCGGGAGGTCACCGTGGCGGCGGTGCGCCAGCTCGAAGCCCTGGTCAACTCCGTGGCCAGCCGCGACGAGATGGAGTCCCGGCGGGATGAGCTCGAAGTGGCCCGCGAGAAGATCGTGCGGTCGTGGGCGCAGGAGGTCATTTCGGTCGGATGCGAGGTCAAGGGTCTCTGGCTGGTCGATTGGGACAGCGGCGACGGCTACTACTGCTGGCGCTTCCCGGAACAGTCGATCTCCTTCTTCCATACCTATGAAGAAGGGTTCTCCGGACGCCTCCCGATCAATTGACGCCAGGCGCTGACGGTCAGGCGCCCTCCTGGGCCGCACGGCGGCGCAGGTCTTCGATCCACTCTTCCGCCGCCTTCCGCCGCGCCGCGCCCAGGGCGGCGCCGCGCGCGGTTCGATAGCGCTCCGCGGCCGGCCCGGGGTCGAGCTGCGCCAGGGCCCGCGCCAGGGCCACCCGCTTCTTCCCCGCGGCCAGCAACCGCTCGACCGTGGCCACGACGCCGGTGGATTCGAGGAGCAGCGCGTCATGCAGCAGCTCCTCTTCGGGCCGCCGCGGATCGTCGTGACAGCGGCCGGTCCCGGCGCGCGCCGCGCGGATCAGCTCCTCCGGCAGACCCAACCCCTTGAGGAAGAGGTCGAGACGGCCGCCGGCGGCCAGCGAGCCCAGGCGGTCCACCACGCCGTGCAGCAGCAGGAGGATCTCCAGCAGGGGCTCGTCGATCTCCGCGGTCTCCTCCCGGAGGACGGCGACATGGCTGCGCAGGCGGCCGACGCGGTCGAAGGTCTGGACGCCGTCGAGGCCGGCGTAGAGCGGCTTGACGTACTGCTCCAGCCGGCGGCGGACGTCGATATCCAGGGGCTCGCGGCGATCGCTCATCGTGCGCTGAAGCGGGAGAGCAGCGTTTCCAGTCCCGCCAGGGTCATGCCGCGCAGGCTGGCGGCCACGGCGTCGGCGCCCTGCAGCCGGGCGGCCGGGTAGCTCTGGGCGATGCCCAGGGTGACCAGACCCACCTCGGACGCGGCGGCGAGGCCGGCCGGGCTGTCCTCCACCGCCAACACCTCATGCGGGTGAATCAGCCGCTCGGGCAGGGGCGGAACGGAGTTGAGCGCCTCCAAGGCGCGCAGATAGCCTTCGGGATCGGGCTTTCCTTCCGCCACGTCCTCGGCGGTGATCACGGTCTTGAAGACGTTGCGCAGACCGGACTGGCGCAGCGCTCCCTCGACCTCGTCGCGCAGGGCGCCGCTGACGATGCCGAGCATCCGCCCGGCCGCGGCCAGCTCGCGGACCAGCTCGACGGCGCCGGGAAAGAGCGGATAGCCGCGCTCGCGGATGCGCTCCTGGTAATACGACGACTTGCGGGCGATCAGCCGCATCAGGCGCGGGACCGGGGCCGCGCTCAAAATGGCGGCGAAGCAGCTCCGGTCGTCGTGGCCGAGGTACTTGCCGTAGTAGTCCTCCGCGGTGAGCGAGACCCCCTCCTCGGCGAGGACGCGCTGGAACGCCTCCAGATGGATCGGCTCATCGTCGACGAGGACGCCGTTGAAGTCGAACAGGACCGCGCGGATCACGGCGGAATCATACTCGCCGCCGTTGCCATTTTCTCGCCCGGCGCGATAGCATCGCCGCCCACCCACGGCGAAGCCCTTGCGAGGACGCTGAGGACGCCTGGAGAGCCTGAAGGAGGAAGACCGTGGATTTTTCCCTGACCGACGAGCAGCGCGCCATCCAGGAAACCGCCCGGCAGTTCGCCCGGCGCGAGGTCGACCCCATCGTCGACGAGAGCGACGAGAGCCAGAAGTACCCCCGCGAGGTGATGGCCAAGGCGGGAGAGCTCGGCTTCCTGGGCATCCTCTTCCCCGAAGAGCTCGGCGGCGCCGGTCTCGGCTATGTCGAATACGTCCTCGTCGTCACCGAGCTCTCCAAGATCGACCCGTCGGTCGGGATCAGCGTCGCCGCCCACAACTCCCTGTGCACCAACCACATCTACAAGTTCGGCAACGCCGAGCAGAAGGCGCGCTGGGTGACGCCGCTGGCGCAGGGGAAGAAGATCGGCGCCTGGAGCCTCACCGAGCCGGGCGCCGGCTCGGACGCCGCCGGCACCCGCACCCG
>DATARD010000030.1:0-13262 GCA_036264355.1 Thermoanaerobaculia bacterium | reverse complement strand
CGCCGAAGATCAGGTTGGAGATGCTGAGCACGAGGAGGATCAGGCCGCCGCCGACCCGCAGGTCGTTGACCGTGATGCCGAGCAGGGCGAAGACGAGCTGGCCGGCGAAGAGGATGAGGACGGCGATGATGGTCGCGGTCGCCACCGCCAGGAAGGTCAGCCGGCGGCGCTCGGCGGTAGTCATCGTCTCGGTGAGCCCGAGATACATGGGGAGAATGCCCGGCAGGTTGATCGCCACGAAGAGCGGCAGGAAGCTCTGGATGTAGTCGCGCATGGGCGACCGGAGCATATCCGATGCCGCGAGCTACTGAGCCGGTGCCACCGTCGGCGGCGCCTCGCCGTTCACCTGGAGCAGGTTCGCCACCGACTTGACGCCTTCGGTGTGGCTCGCCAGCTTCTCCGCCTCGGCCTTCTGGTCCGCCGTGGCGACCGTGCCGTTCAGCACCACCCGTCCGTCCGTCGTGTCGAGGCCGATGTGGAACGACTTCACCTCGGGGTCCGCCAGGAGCTTGGCGCGGATGCGGGCGGTGACGCTGGCGTCGTCGAGCAGCGCTTGCGCCGCGGGACCGACCTTTTCATCCACCTTTTGAGCGCCGTTCTGGATCGCCTTGCCGAGATCCTTAGTGTCCGCCTTGAGCTCCCGGCTCGCCTGGCGCATATTGCGGTCGACCTCTTTGCCGTCGACATGGACATAGGGACCGGCGGTATCTTTTTCCGTCTGCGAGCAGCCGGCAACGATGATCAATCCGGCCGCCAAGAGGAATGCATGCTTGCTCATGATTGGGTCTCCAGGAAAAAGAGGGAGACGTCCCGAACCCTTGCGTACAGAACGTCTCCCTTTCAGGGGGGGCCACGAAAACCCTTTCGTCGCTTCTGGCAGCTCAACCAGCCACCGTTCGCGTCTAACTCAATTTGCAGCATCCATGCCAGCCTGCCTTACCCTCTGGGAGAGGGGGAAATGGCAACTCAGCTCCGCGTGCGGATGTAAGGGTTACAGGACGGTGGGAAAGAGACGCTCACGGCGTGGCCGCACGGCGTCGGGAGCCACGCCGGCGATCCGCTCGGCGCCGCTATAGATATTGAAGCGGTCGCCGCGCAGGAAGCCGATCAGGGTGACGCCGAAGCGCTCCGCCAGCTCCACCGCCAGGCTGCTCGGGGCGGAGACGGCGCAGACGATGGCGACTCCCGCGACCAGGCTTTTCTGCAGGATCTCGTAGCTCGACCGGCCGCTGACCATCACCAGATGCCGGGAGAGCGGCGGCAGCCCCTGGCTCAGAGCCCAGCCCATCAGCTTGTCGAGGGCGTTGTGCCGCCCCACGTCCTCGCGCACGGCGAGGAGGGTGCCCGCGGTATCGAACAACGCCGCGGCGTGCAGGCCGCCGGTGGCGTCGAACAGTCCCTGCCCGGCGCGCAGGCGCTCCGGCAGGGCGCGGATCAGCTCCGGCGCCACCACCGGCCCGGGCGGCAACGGCGCCGGCACCCGGATGCGCAGGGTCTCCAGCCCCGCCTTGCCGCAGACGCCGCAGGCGCTGGTGGCGAAGACGTGGCGGTCGAGGCTCATCAGCGAGGGCTCGGGGCCGTCGGTCAATTCGACTTCGAGGATGTTGGTGTCGACCGTCGTGATGCCGCGGATGCGCTCGGCGCTCGCGATCACCCCTTCGGCGAAGAGGAAGCCGGCCGCCAGCTCGGCGTCGGCGCCGGGAGTGCGCATGGTGACCGCCACCGTGCTGCGCGAGTCGCCCCAGGCGAGACGGATCTCCAGCGGCTCCTCGGTGGCGAGATGATCCTCGCGCGGCTCCGCGTGCTCCCCCTCCACCCGCCAGATGCGGGCTTCGGTCTGGCTCTCTTTGCTGCGCATCGGCACGGGAGAAGCTTCTCACATCCGGAGCGGAAAATGGAGCGGAATCGGCATGCCTTTTGCGTCCTGCCTTGAAAATCATGGCACGCGCAATCTGGAAAGGCAGCATCAGCTTCGGTCTCGTCAACATCCCGGTCGGCGTCTATCCTGCCGAGCAGCGCGAGGAGATCCCCCTCCATCTCCTCGACCGCAAGACCATGGCGCGGGTGCGCTACAAGCGGGTCGACGAGAAGAACGGCAAGGAGGTCCCCTGGGAAGAGACCGTCCGCGGCTATGAGGTCGAGGGCGGCCACTACGTCGTGCTGACCGACGAGGACCTCCGGCGGGCGAGCCCCGAAAAGACGCAGCGGGTGGACATCCTCAGCTTCGTCGATCTGGACGAGATCAGCCCGGTCTACTTCGACAAGCCCTACTATCTCGCTCCGGACAAGAGCGGCGCGAAGAGCTATGCCCTGCTCCGCGACGTCCTCAAGCGCACCGGCAAGGTGGGCATCGCGAGCGTCGTCCTGCACACCAAACAGTACATCGCCGCGGTGATCGCCCAGGACAAGGTGATCCTCTTGAACATCCTGCGCTACGCTCATGAGCTGCGCGACGCGGACGATCTCGATCTGCCCTCGGGCAAGCAGGGGGCCACGCCCCGCGAGCTCGAGATGGCCGAGCGCCTGGTCGCGGGCATGGTGGACACCTGGGAGCCGGAAGAATACAAAGACACCTACTATCAAGATCTCCTCAAGGTGATCCACAAGCGCGCCAAGGCCAAGCAGTTCGAGTCGGCTCCGGAGGAGGAAGAAGAAGAGGAGAAGAAGCCGGCCGGCGCCAAGGTGATCGACCTGATGGAGCTGCTCAAGCAGAGCCTTGACAAGGGTGGGAAGAGGAAGCCGGCGGCCAGGAAGCCGGCGACCAAGAAAGCGGCGCCGAAGCGGGCGCCGGCGAAGCACCCAACGGCGAGCAAGAGGAAGACGGCGTGAGCCTCAAGGAATACAAACGCAAGCGGGACTTCAAGAAAACGCCCGAGCCGGCCGGCAAGGTCCACGCCCGCAAGGGCCACTCGTTCGTCATCCAGAAGCACGCCGCGAGCCGGTTGCACTACGATTTCCGGCTGGAGATGGAAGGGGTGCTGCGGAGTTGGGCGGTGCCCAAGGGGCCGAGCCTCGATCCGGCCGAGAAGCGTCTCGCTGTGCACGTCGAGGACCATCCGCTGGAGTACGGCGGTTTCGAGGGGATCATCCCCAAGGGAGAGTATGGCGGCGGCACCGTGCTGCTGTGGGACAACGGCACCTGGGAGCCCGAAGGCGACCCGGTCGCCGCCTACCGCAAAGGGCACATCAAGTTCACCCTCGCTGGCAAGAAGCTGCACGGCGGCTGGCACTTGGTGCGTCTGCACGGCGACCGCGCCGGCAAGGACGGCGAGAACTGGCTCCTCTTCAAGGTCGACGACGAAGCGGCCATCCCCGGCAGCGGCGACGCGGTCACCGAGGAGCTGACCGACAGCGTCGAGAGCGGCCGGAGCATCGAAGAGATCGCCAAGGACGCGGACCGGGTCTGGAACGGCGGGCCGGTCGAGCAGGATGAAAAGAAGGCCAAGCCGAAGGCTACGGAAAAGACCAAGAAGACCAGGCAGGCGCCCAAAAAAATCGCCGGCGCCCGCAAGGCGAAGATGCCGCAGGAGGTCGAGCCGGAGCTCGCGACGCTGGTCGCCGCGCCGCCGGCCGGCGACGGGTGGGTGCATGAGCTGAAGCTCGACGGCTACCGCATCCTCTGCGCGGTCGAGGACGGCGAGGCGCAGGTCTACACCCGCAACGCCAAGGACTGGACGGCCCGCTTCTCCCCCATCGCCAAGGCCGCCGCCGCGCTGCCGGTCTCCTCCGCGCTCCTCGACGGCGAGGTGGTCGTCTTGAAGCCCGACGGCACCAGCAGCTTCCAGGCGCTGCAGAACGCCCTCACCGAAAGCCGCGAGCGCGACCTTCTCTATTACGTCTTCGATCTGCTCTACCTGGACGGCCAGGACCTGCGGCCGCTTCCGCTCACCGCCCGCAAGGAAGCCCTCGCCGCCCTGGTCACCAAAGAGAATCCGGTGATCCGGCTGAGCGATCACGTGCTGGGGCAGGGCGAAGGCTTCTACGCCCAGGCCTGCCGCCACGGCCTCGAAGGGATCGTCTCCAAGCGCGCCGACGCTCCCTACCGCTCCGGCCGCGGCAAGGACTGGCTCAAGGTCAAATGCCTGAAGCGGCAGGAATTCATCATCGCCGGCTACACCGACCCGGAAGGCGCGCGGAGCGGCTTCGGCGCGCTCCTTCTCGCGGTGAACGAAGGCGGCGAGCTCGTCTTCACCGGCCGCGTGGGCACCGGCTTCGACACCACGACGCTGGGCACCCTGCGAGCGCGCCTGGAGAAGCTCGAGCGGAAGACTTCGCCGGTCAAAAACCCGCCGCGCGGCGCCCAGGCGCGGGGGGTCCACTGGGTCAAGCCCGAGCTGGTCGCCGAGATCGCCTTCACCGAATGGACGGACGACGGCTCGCTCCGCCATCCCACCTTCCAGGGTCTCCGCGAAGACAAACCGGCCAATGAGGTCGTGCGCGAGGAGCCGGAGCAGGAGAAAACCGTGGCGAAGAAGACCGCAACGACGAAGACGGCGAAGGCTACGAAAACGGTGAGGACGATGAAGACGACATCCGACGAATTCGCCGGCGTGCGCCTTACCCATCCCGACCGCGTGCTCTACGCCGAGCAGGGGATCACCAAGCGCGACCTCGCCGCCTACTACGAGCGGATCGCGGACTGGATCCTGCCGCACATCGCGGACCGCCCGCTCACCCTCGTCCGCTGCCCCGAGGGACGGATGAAGCAGTGCTTCTACCAGAAGCACGTCACCGTCCAGTTCCCGAAGAGCATTCACCGGGTGGAGATCGAAGAAGACAGCAAAACGGTCTCCTACGGCGCGATCGACTCGCCGGAAGGGCTGCTGTCGCTGGTGCAGATGGGCGTGCTCGAATTCCACATCTGGGGTTCCCACGTCGACGACGTCGAGAAACCGGACTACGTCGTCATCGATCTCGATCCCGACGAAGGTCTCCCCTGGAAGCGGGTCACCGCAGGCGCCACCACCCTGCGCACGGCGCTCGATCACCTCGGCCTCAAGTCGTTCCTGAAGACCACCGGCGGCAAAGGGCTGCACGTCTGCGTCCCCCTGGTGCGGCGGGCCGGCTGGGACGAGGTCAAGGCGTTCACCAAGGCGGTGGCCGAGGTGGTGGCGGCGCACGACCCCCAGAGCTACACGACGAAGCTCCCCAAGGCGAGCCGCAAGGGCAAGATCTTCATCGACTACCTCCGCAACGGGCGCGGCGCCACCTCCGTCTGCGCCTACTCCACCCGCGCGCGGGCCGGCGCCCCGGTCTCCACCCCCCTCTTCTGGGAAGAGCTGGACGGCGACGTGCGCGCCGACACCTTCACAGTGAAAAACCTTTCGGACCGGCTCGACAGCCTGGACGGCGATCCCTGGGCGGACTTCTCAAAAATTCGCCAATCGATCACCGCGGCGATGAAAAAAGCCGTGGGCCTCTAGCGGCTCCATTTCGATCAGCAGCGATGGCACGGCCTATGCAGTAACCGTGTTCATGGACGCTGAGACACCCACCCTGAATTCTTCCAAACTCTTGCGGTGGAGCGCTTTCTGCCTCGCGCTCGCGCTTCCGTTGGCGCTCACCGCTTCTCTGCTCCTACGGCGCGAAAACGTGCGGATCGACCCCACGCTGCGGACCGTCCCTGCTGCTGTCATCCGAATGATTCAAGAAACCGTCGAGCCGCACACCGCACGTGCCGCCGTACGCGCTGGCCATAAAGAAGAAAAAACTGATGTGGATCCGATTCGCACCGCGATGCGAAACTTTTATGAAAATCGGCAGTTCCGCCCCGCCTGGCTCAACGCCGAAGGGCCGCGCCCGCAGGCACGCCAGCTCGTCGACGCCATCGATTCCATGGCGGCCGAGGGGCTCGATCCACGCATCTATCCCAAAGACAGCTTGAACACTTCGCTGCGGGAGATCGAGGCGTTGCCCAACCTGGATGACGTGGAGGCGCAGCGGCGCTTTACCCGCGCCGACCTGAGCCTCACCTACACCTATTTCGCGCTCGCGAGCCATCTGGCGCACGGCCGCCTGCAGCCCGGAACGCTGGACATCGACTGGCACGACACACTGGGCCCGGCGGACCTGGGCGGCTCTCTCAGCTCGCTGCAGAACGCGGTGCGCGAGGGCGGCTCGGTGGACCAGGCTCTCCACAGCGCCACGCCGGCGTCGCCCGGCTACGCCCATCTGCGCGAAGCCATGGCGCGCTACGAGGACATCGCGGCCCACGGCGGCTGGCCCGTCGTCGGCAAGCTTCTTCACAAGGGTGCTCAAGGCGCCGACGTCACCCGGCTGCGGGCACGCCTCGCCGCCGAGGGCGATCTACCGCCGTCGACCGATCCCGCAACCGCCAAACCCGCCGATCTTCTCTATGATTCGGCCGTCGCGGAAGGCGTCACCCACTTTCAGAGCCGTCACGGCCTGGACCCCAACGGCAAGGTGGACGCTCCGACGCTGGCCGAGCTCGACGTGCCGGTGCAGGAACGCATCCGGCAGCTCCAGGTCAACCTGGAACGCCGCCGCTGGCTCCCCGCCGACTTCGGCCCGCGCTACATCGCCGTCAACATCCCCGATTTCCGGATGAAGCTGGTGGAAGACGGACAGACCAGCCTGGAGATGAAGGCGATCGTCGGCAAGGCGCCGCACAACCAGACGCCCGAGTTCAGCGGCAGGATGACCTTCATGGTCCTCAATCCGTCCTGGAACATCCCGGACGACATCGTCGCGAAGGAGATCAAGCCGGCGATGGCGAAAGACCCGGGCTATCTGGCCCGCAAGCGCATCGAGGTCACCACCGTCGGATCGCAGACCCGCTGGCGCGCCCTCCCCGGCACCACGAATCCGCTGGGCCAGGTGAAGTTCGTGTTCCCCAACCCCTATGACGTCTACCTGCACGACACGCCGGCCGACAGCCTCTTCAACGCCAGCCGCCGGGCCTTGAGCCATGGCTGCATCCGTCTGGAGAAGCCGCTCGACCTGGCCAACGCCCTGCTCCGCGACGATCCGAAATGGACGCCGGACGCAGTGCAGGACGCCCTCGCGACCGGTGAGTCGCACGTCGTCTCGCTGCACAACCCGCTGCCGGTCCACCTCCTCTACCTCACCGCCTGGGTCGACGACGACGGCACCGTGCAGTTCCGCCGCGACGTCTACGGCCGCGACGCCAAAGTCGCCGCCGCGCTCTCCCGCGGCCCGGCGGTGGTGACCCCGGATCTCGGTCCGGGCGTGCCCGAGGTCCGGGTGATCGCGGCGATGTAGCCGCCCCGGCCCTCCCTGACCCATGCTAATGTTTCGAAGCATTAGCATGGGTCATCGTCTCAAGGATGGCCTCCGGTGAGCCTCAGCCCCCGTCTCGCGCTTCCACTGCTGCTGTTGGTTTTCGTCCCACGTCCCGTCCTGTCGTGGGGACCGACCGGACACCGCGCCGTCGGCCGCATCGCCGAGCGCCATCTCTCCGAGGCGGCCGCGCGCGGCGTCGCCGCCATCCTGGGCTCCGAAAGTCTTGTCCAGGCGTCCACCTGGCCGGACGAGATCAAATCGGATCCCGACTGGCGTTCGACCTGGAACGTTACAGCGCCCTGGCACTACGTCACCATCGACGACGGCGCGACCTATGACACCGCGCCCAAGGAGCCCCGCGGCGACGTCATCGAAGCCATTGGGCGCTTCCTGAAGACCTTGCAGGACCCGCGGGCGGAGCGGGAGAAAAAGGTGGTGGCGCTCCGCTATCTAGTCCACCTCGTCGGCGACATCCATCAGCCGCTCCACGTCGGACGCAACGGCGACGTCGGGGGCAACAGCATCAAGGTGACCTGGTTCGACGCCGAGACCAATCTGCACTCCGTGTGGGACGAGAAGATCATCGAAGCCGAGAAGCTCTCCTTCTCGGAGCTTGCCGAGCTCATCGATCACCCCACGGACACCGAGGTCCGCACCTGGCAATCCGGCGGCGTCCTCGACTGGGCCGGGGAATCGATGGCCGTGCGGGATCGGGTCTACGCCATTGGAGACGGTAAGCTCGGCTATTCCTACGCCTACCAGAACGGTCCGCTCGTCAAGCGACGCATCCTCCAGGCCGGCATCCGTCTGGCGGGCCTCCTCAATACGCTCTTCGACAGCCCGGGTCCGTCGATTCCCGACCGGCCGCCGCTCGGCGCTCCGCCGTCCTGATTCCAGTGCCGCCGGAGACAACTTAAAGTAGGGGAGGGGCTTGCCCCCTCCCGGGTGGGCGGAGGAGCCGGAGGAGACAACAGAACCTTTCCGCCACCCGGGCCCTCACCCCCGTCCCCTCTCCCGTGCGCCCCCCCACCCACCCTCCCCGAACGGGAGAGGGGCGCCGCCGCCCAACCCCAAAAACAGCAAAAAAAGCGCCGGTGGTTGTGGCTTTCGGAAGGGGGCGCCCTCTCCCGCTCGGGGTGGGGGGCGGTGGCACTCGCGGGGGAGGGACGGGGAGGGGGCAGACGGCGGAAAGGTTCTGTTGTCTCCTCCGGCTCCTCCGCCCACCAGGGAGGGGGCAAGCCCCCTCCCCTACTTTGGGGTTGGTGGCCATGGTCGGAAGGTTGGTCGTCAGGCCTCACCCTGTCGACCGTCGCACCTCGAGCAGACTCTTCACGCGCGCCGTCCCGGGCTGCTGATCGTGCTCGCCACAGGCGGGCTGCCCGATTAGAGTCCGGGCTGCGGGCGGAGGAGCAGCCAGATCCGTTCGTGCCTGGAAGAGGTTCATCCAGACCGAGTCCAAGCTCAATCTACCCTGGTCGATCCTCAACTTTCCCTGGCCGGCCCTCAACTTGCCCTGGTCGATTCTCGACTTTCCCTGGTCGATCCTCAGCTTTCCCTGGGCGATCCTCAACTTACCCCGGCCGATCGTCTACTTACCCCAGGGCAACCTCAACCTTCCCTGGGGGATCGTCAATCCGGACGAGGGCAGATTCAATCCTGAGCAGGGCGGATTGAAGCCTGGACGGGGTGGATTGAAGCCTGAGCGGGGAGGATTGAAGCCCGACCAGGGCGGATTGAAGCCTGAGCGGGGAATCTTCGATCCACAGAGGGCCCGCTTCGATCCTGAGAGGGGTTATCGTCGCCGCGCCCCAGGAGGGCTCTCTCATGAGCAGGCTCTCCGGAGGAGTGGGTCAGTTCGGCTCGTCGATCAGAGCGGCGAGAGAAGGAGCAACGACGGCCTTTTCCAACCAGCGCTCCAGACGCTCCGGATCGGTCTCAGCCAGGATGCGCTCGCGGATGTGGTCCGGTACGGCAAAGCCGCGGACCCGCAACACGGTCAACAGATTGCGGACCGCCTCCTCGGTGCGCCCCTCCACCCGTCCCTGGGTGAGCCCCTGGGATAGCCCCTCGGTGAGCCCCTGTGCGACGTACTTTTTCGCGAAGTCGCTCTGGTATTCGTACCCTTTCATCAGCTCCTCCAGCGCACGGCGCGCAGGGCCCGCTTCGATCCTGAGAAAGGTTAGCGCGGCCGCGAGCCTGACTTCTTCTCGTCGTCGTCGAAGCGCGCCCAGCCCAGCCGCCGGAGTGTGCGCAGCACCGTCTCCTCGATCTGCGCCTGCGTCGGCCCGCTGTTCTGGGCTTCGACGGGAGGAGCGAGCGCCTTCGCCACTTCCGCGAAGTATTCGGCGGGCTCGACTTCCGCGATCTCCAAGGCCTCGAAGATCGTGTCCAGGGTGAGCGGGTTGAGACCCCGCAGAGCGCGGCTCATGTAGCCGCGGGTGTGCCCCATCCTCCTGCCGATCTCGTCCAACGAGACGGAGCCGCGCCGCAGGAGGGCTCGTAGCGCTCCCCGCGCGGTCTCCACCGCTGCCGCCCTGTTCTTTTCTCCCTTGCGTTTCACGCCCGGAAGCATAGCAGATCCACCCTCAAAGACGGCATGTGTTTGTAATCAGACTACGCGGGGTCTTGACAAACCCTCAAACTGGCTCTAATCTGACGCCATGACAGCACATCAAGAACACGTGAAGACTTAGCGGGCTCACCACCAAGCAACTGGACTTTGCCGCCGCGCTCGGGTGAGCGCGAAGCGGAACGATCAAGAAAGGAGACAGACTGACATGGCGAAGAAGAACCTGAGTTTGGAAGACACCGTCGCCGAGTTGCGCGCGCTTTCCGACCGAGTGGCGGAGGACTCGGACGTCCTGCCGGCCGTCACGGCGGAGAAGGACGAGCTCGACAAGTCGATGGGGCTCTTCGACGACGCCCAGAAGCGACAGAAGATTTACGACGCCGAGAAGCGGAAGGCCACGCAGGACATGGTGACGGCCCTGGGCCGTAGCAAGGAAGCGGCGCGGCAGATCCGGATCGGGGCGAAGTTCCGGCTCGGGGCGCGCAACGAGAAGCTGTCCCTTTACAACGTGGCGCCCCTGCGCACCCACGCCGGCCGCAAGGCCGCAATCCTCCGGCCTCCGGGGCCGCCGGCAGGCACTCCGACCGGTGCGCAGACGCCGGCGCAGCCGGATCCGACGAAGGGCTGACCTCCAGCCCGAGGGGCGCACCGTGGGGTGCGCCCCCTCTTTTCTTGAGGATGCTTGGAAAGCTGCACCGTTGGACCCTCACCCCCGTCCCCTCTCCCATCGCCCCCGCCCGCCGGGAGAGGGGCGCCGCATCACCCTCCCGCCGCCCGCTCAGCGATGAGCTCGGCCACGGCGTCGCGGTCCGGAGAGAATTTGCGCCCCGCGCCCAGCAGGCGGCGGGCCTGCTCTCCGCGGTCGGGGATCACCCGCACGAGGATTTCTTCTTTCCCTTCGATCGGCTGCCAATCGAGCTTCCATCCTGGCCTGATCCCCAGCTTCCGACCGACTTCGGCCGGAATCGTGACCATGTTCTTCTGGGTGACAGTGGTAATCATGGAGAGATGATCTTCCATGGAAGAGCACCCGTCAAGGAAGCGCGGCGCTTGCCCCCGAGCCCGGAGGCGGATCTGACCTTCTTCAGGTAGGATTGGAGGTGCATCTCTCCAGTCCACGAAGGAGGCTGACTTGATTCTCCGCTCTCAACCGCGAGGCCGGCGCCGGATCGCCACGGGTGCCGCCGCGTTGCTCTGTATCACGGCCGGCACGTTCGCTCTCTGGGCGTGCGGCCCTTATTTTCCCAACTGGATCCTCGGCCGCGACGACGTCTTTCTCAATTCCCCCGGCGGTGTGCTGCGCTTCGAGATCGAACGGCTGAAGCTGCCGGCCGATCCGTTCCACGCCCTGAATGCCGAGGATCCCTGGAAGCAGACCGCGGACGCCGATGCGGCCGATCTGCAGAAGGCGCTGGGCAAGGGCGCGCTGCCGCCGGAGAAGCGGGCGGAGGTCGTCACGCACCACGCCGAGCTGCGCAAGCTGCTGCACGACTTCGCGTTCAACACCGCCAACGCGGCTCATTCCGACAGCGGAGCGGACACGCCGCCGCCATCGCCGGCACCTCTCCCCGCGGGCACCGCCGCCCCCGCCGGCCTGCCCGGCGAGATGGCCGACTATCTCCAGGGTGCCATCGCCTACCACCAGGGACACCTTCCGGACGCGACCGCGGCCTGGCAGCGTCTGCTCCACCGGCCCGCCGCCGAGCGCCGGCTGCGCTCCACCTGGGCGGCGTTAATGCTCGGCAAGGTCGCGCTCAAGGGGGACCGCAAGGACGCGTTGCACTGGTTCCAGAGCACCCGCGAGATGGCGGCGCACGGGTTCGACGACAGCCTCGGCCTCGCCGCCGCCAGCCTCGGCTGGGAGGCGCGCGCCGAGTATGACCTCGGCCATTTCGACCGCGCTCTCGCGCTCTATGCGCGGCAGGAGCGGAGCGGCGACACCACCGCCCTCAGCTCGCTCCAGCTCGTCTGCCGGGCGGCGTTCAAGAAGGGACCCGACGCGCTCAATCCGATCGCCCGCTCCGCCGACGCGCGCGAGGTGATGACCGCCTTCCTGGTCTCCGATCACCATGGCTCCTGGGGGCCGCCGGACGAGCCGGTGCCTGGGGAGGAAGCGACAGAGCCGAAGCCGGAGCCGAAACCCGCCGTCGAGCCCGACGCGGCGGCCTGGCTCAAGGCGATCAAGGTGGCGATGATCAAAGACGTCTCCGGCGCCGAGCGCCTCGCCTGGGCCGCCTACCAGGGAGGCGACTTCGCCGCCGCCCGCGAGTGGGCGCAGCGGGCGCCCGCCGACGCACCGATGGCACACTGGGTGCGCGCCAAGCTCCTGCTGCGCGACGGCAAGGTGGGCGAAGCGCAGAAGCTGCTCGACGAGGTGGCGCGCACGCTGCCGTCGCCCGCCAAGGAGGACCTGGAAAACTTCGATCCGTCCCAGGGCGCCGGCAAGGTGGCGACGCCGTTCCTGGCGCACGGCGAGGACGGCGCGCTGCTGCTCACCCAGGGGCACTACACCGAAGCGCTCGACCACTTCCTGCACGGCGGTTTCTGGATGGAGGGAGCCTACGTTTCCGAGCAGGTGCTGACGGTCGACGAGCTGAAGAAATACGTCGACGCCGGCTGGCCGGAGAAGCCGGTCGCGGCCGACCCCAATCGCGAGCCCGGTGACACCGAGTCGATCGGGCTCTACGCCGCCGGGGTGAACGCGCCGGACCTCCCGAAGCTGACCTTCACCCTGCGCTATCTCCTCGGCCGGCGCCTAGTGCGCTCCGGCCGGCTCGCGGAAGCCCGGCCGTATGTTCCGACTGAGGTGCGGCCCTATCTGGACACCCTGGACAAGGCGCTGCGCGAAGGGCACGACACCGCGCGGCCGGCGGAGCAGCGGGCACGCTCACTCTTCCAGGCGGCCTGCATCACGCGCAAGAAAGGGATGGAGCTGGCCGGCACCGAGAACGAGCCCGACTGGCTGGCGCTCTGGGGCGGCAATTATGAGATGTCCGATTTTCCGCACGATGTGGAGATCCGTTCCCAAAACACCTTGTTGAAACCGGCCGCCGACGAGAAGCAGCGCACCGGCAAAAGCCGGGTGGAACCGGAGAAACGGTTCCATTATCGGTACCAGGCGGCCGACCTCGCCCGCGAAGCCGCGGCTCTCCTCCCCGACGGAGCGGACGACAAGGCGCGCATGCTCACCACCGCCGGCGGCTGGTTGAAGGCGCGCGATCCGGAAGCGGCGGAGCCGTTCCTGAAAACGCTGGTGAGCTGCTGCGCGGCCACGAAGCTCGGCAAGCAGGCGCAGAAGACCCACAACCTTCCGGAAGCTCCGGAGTGCGAGATGGGAGTGCCGGGCGTGAAGTAGCCATGAGGAGAGGAGTGGCCCGGAGACAACCCAGGGCGTTGCCCTGGGCTAAGGAAACACGACCCTCCGGGCCGA
>DATARD010000325.1:0-3334 GCA_036264355.1 Thermoanaerobaculia bacterium | reverse complement strand
CTGTGCGCAGGGGGGTAGACTTCGATCGGGCCATGGAAGTGCCTCCTCTCTTGTTCTCGACAAACAAGAGGAAAGCACGTCTCCATGGCCTTTTGCAAGCCTGCCTCCACGCGAAAAGGACGCCTTAAGCGATCACGGATGAACGACCCAGGTCATCGAAGTGGCTCGAAGTGTTCCGCTATTGTGTCAGTGCAGTATACTGAATCTGAATTTGTTATCCCCGAGCCAAGGGGAGACACCCCTCCTCCTGCGGTCGGTGACTTTCAATGCACAGGAGGAGCGGCGACGGGCTCGAGCACTACCGGTCACAAGTATCTGGAAGGCTTGGAGAATCTTCATTGCTCGCCAGGCCGCTCAATGCAGACACTCAGTCTCTTGACGCAACTCATTTCGCTTCAGAAATCAGCCAAGGATACCCCGACGACCTCTGTGATACGTGCCATTTCACAATGACCCTCATCGCGCCGCCCGCGGCTCCTCCGCTCCATACGCCGCCGCCGCGACCTCTCCCAGCGCCTGGCCGACGACGTTTTTGACTTCGTCGGGCCCGGTGGAGACCGCGACGTTGTTGACGTAGAGGGCGAAGGCGAGATGGCGGCCGGCGGCGGTGGTCATGTAGCCGGCGAGGCCTTTTCCGGTGACGAAAACGCGCCGGTTGAGCGGATCGCCGGTGGCGTAGGTGCCGGTCTTCGCGAAGACGTGGCCGGCGGCCGGCGAGTCGGCTTGGATGTCGAACAGCGTTCCGTCACGCC
The DNA here is from genome assembly GCA_036264355.1 of Thermoanaerobaculia bacterium. Taxonomy (GTDB): domain Bacteria; phylum Acidobacteriota; class Thermoanaerobaculia; order Multivoradales; family UBA5704; genus UBA5704. The sequence continues at coordinate 2,582 of DATARD010000325.1, read as the reverse complement.
CCAGGACCGGCAGCGAACCCTGAAAGATCGGGGCGTCCGGCCGCTTCGCCATGGTGGCGAGGTAGCGCACCATGAAGGCCGGTGTGTAGTGCGCGTCGCCACCGGCGCCGTCCGCCTGTTGCGCGCCCGAGAGGTCGAGGCCGGCCGCGGTAAGGAAGTCGCGCTCCAGATCGAATCCGGTCTGCGCATCGCTCTTGCGGAGCAGCGCGCCGAGCAGCTTCGGCGTCAGGCTGGCGTGGAGGTTCTGGCTCACCTTGAGCGTGACCTTCACCTCTTCGCGAAAGGGTGCCGAGACGTGCTCCGCCACGACCTGATCGACCTGATCGGCGGTCCAGGGGACCGAGGCCACGCTGCCGCCGGTCCCCGGCTCGATGCGCACACCCTTTTCGGCGAGCGCTTCCTGCAAGACCGTGGCGGCGAACCGGCTCGGCTCCGGGACGGCATAGGCGTACAGGATCGGCGCCGCGCCGGCCGGGAAGGAGCCGCTCAGCGTCACCATGTGGATGCCGTCCGGATCGGTGACGTCGGCCGGATCGCCGAGCGCCGGGAGCGATCCCGCGGGGCCGGTCTTCACCCGGTTGATGAAGCGGACGTAGGAGGTGGCCGGCGAGATGGTCAGCACGGCCGGCGCCTCCGGCCCCGCACCCGGTCCGACGGTGAGGTCGATGACGTTGTCGTTCACCACGATCGGCGAGAGCACCGTGCCGGTGCCGAGCTCGCGCTCGCCTTCCGGAAACAGGCTGGCGTCGACGCGCACCTGCCCGTGGACCGTGCGGATGCCCCTCTTCGCGACCTGCGCGGCGAGCTGGCGGACGACCAGCAGCGGATCTCCCGGCACGGCGCGCGTGCCCGCCTCGCCGCCATAGGCGTGGTCGACGTTTTCAAACGCCAGCGTGCCGTCCGGACGGAGGCGGCCCGAGAGGTTCGGATCGCCGCTCGCTACCAGCACGAGATCGCCGTTGAGCACGCCGTTCGCCGCGACCGGTCCGGTGCGATAGATCCGCGTCGTGAACCGATAGTCCGGGCCGAGCAGCGCCAGGGCGGTCCCCTCGGTCAGCAGCTTCGTCGTCGAGCCGGGAGTGAACAGTTTGTCCGCGTTCAGCTCGTAGAGAGTCTCCCCGGTGTCGAGATCGAGAAATGCGATCCCCCAGAACGCATGCCGGAACTCGGGCCGCGAGAGGATCGGCTGGATGATCGGATCGAGGCGCGATGCGAAAGCCGCCGCCGGCACGGCGGCGTGCAGAGCGCCACGGAGCGGCAGGAGCGGCAGGAGGACCAGGAAGACGGCGGCGGATTTCTTGCGCATGTGAATCCTCCAAGGAGACGCCATAGAATAACGCCTATGAAAACGATCCCGATGCTTTTCCGCCGTCCGGCGGCGCTGCTGGCCACCGTGCTCCTCACCGCGTGCGCGAGCGGCAAGCCGCAGGTCGCGGTCGCTCCGAGAGCAGCCCCTCCTCCCCCTCCTGCAGCCGTTGCGCAGTGGAACCATGAGTGGGCGCGCGGCGCGGTCTTCTACGAGGTCTTCGTGCGCAGCTTCGCCGACTCGAACGGCGACGGCGTCGGCGATCTCCAGGGGTTGACCGCGAAGCTCGATTATCTGAGCGGCCTCGGCGTCGACGCCATCTGGCTCATGCCGGTGTTCAAATCGCCGAGCTACCATGGCTACGATACGACGGACTACGAGACGATCAATCCGGACTACGGCACCGGGGCCGACTTCGACCGCCTGATCGCCGAGGCGCACCGCCGCGGCATCAAGGTGATTCTCGATTTCGTGATGAACCACACCAGCTCCCAGCACCCCTGGTTCATCGACTCGGCCGCGTCGCCGGCCTCGCAGCACCGGGACTGGTACGTCTGGCGCGCCGACGATCCGGGTTGGACGCAGCCCTGGGGCGGCGCCAACCACACGTGGCACGAGAAGAACGGGGCCTTCTTCTATGGCATTTTCTGGGGCGGAATGCCCGACCTCAACTTCGATACCCCCGCGGTGCGCCAGGAGATGGAGCGCCTCGCGTCGAATTGGCTGCATCGCGGAGTCGACGGCTTCCGCCTCGACGCCACCCGCCACCTTTTCGCCAACGGTCCGGGCGAATTGCAGAACGATCAGCCGCAGACTCACGCCTTCCTGAAAGAGCTGGCGGCCAACGTGCGCCGGGTCGCTCCGCAGTCGATCCTGGTCGGAGAGAACTGGACGGAAACGCCGATCATCGCGCAGTACTACGGCTCGACGGCGGTGGTAAAGGGGGGCGACGAGCTGCCGATGAGCTTCGATTTCCCGCTCGCCGAGAAGATCGTCGCGGGAGTGAAAGCCGGTGACGCGTCGGGCATCGCCGCCAAGATTCAGGAGGTCCAGCAGACCTATCCGCCGGGTGTGATCGACGCGCCGTTCCTCACCAACCACGACCAGATCCGGATCGCCAGCCAGCTCGCCGGCGGTGTCGCCGGCAATGGGGCCGGCCTGCGCAGCGCCGCGGCGATCCTCCTCACCCTCCCCGGCGCGCCTTTCCTCTATTACGGCGAAGAGATCGGTCTGCAAAACGGTCCGGGCGGCAAGGACGAGCTCAAGCGCACTACGA
>DATARD010000310.1:0-51774 GCA_036264355.1 Thermoanaerobaculia bacterium | reverse complement strand
TGCGGGTCTCGACGTAGACGTCCGAGCCCCAGACGGCGTTCAAGAGCTGCTCGCGCGAGAAGACGCGGCCCGGGTGCTGCATGAAGTAGTCCAAGAGGCGGAACTCGGTGGGGCCCAGGTGCACGTCGCGGCCGGCGCGCTTCACGCGGTGGGCGGAGCGGTCGATCACAATGTCGCCGGCGCGCACGCGGTCCTCGGCCAGGCCCGGGCGGATGCGGCGCAGCACGGCGCGCACGCGGGCCGAGAGCTCGCTCATCAGGAACGGTTTGACGATGTAGTCGTCGGCGCCGGTGTCGAGGCCGCGCACGCGGTCGGCGAGATTGTCGCGGGCGGTGAGGATCAGGACCGGCACGTCCTTCTTCGTCGCGCGCAGGCGGGAGAGCACGTCCCAGCCGCTCATCCCGGGGAGCATGAGGTCGAGAATGACCGCGTCGTAGTCCCAGGTCGTGGCCTTGTAGAGACCGGTCTTGCCGTCCGCGGCCACGTCGACGGCGTAGCTTTCCTCGCGCAGCGCTTGTTCCAGCAGGCGGCGCAGGTCGGGCTCGTCTTCGACGACGAGGACTCGCATGACAGGGATTGTCCGTGAAAGGAGAGCGACGGGGCAATGGTGTCAGAAAATCTCGGAGGGAGGACGGGGGTGCTGCTCATTCCCCGGCCTCCCGGACCGAGCTGAATCAGCGGCCTTAGTTCTTGGCCGGCGGGGGGGTGGTGTCGGCCGGCTTCGGAGCGGCCTTCTTGTGGCTCTTCTTGTGGTGGCTCTTCTTGGCGGGGGCCTTCTCGGCCTTCTCCTCGGCCTTCTCGGCCTTGGCGGACTCGGCCTTGGTGGTGTCGGCCGGGGTCATGGTGGAAGCCGGCTTGGTGGTGTCGGCCGGCTTGGCGGCCGGGGCGGCGGCGAAAGCGGCGGTCGAAGCGGTCAGGGCGAGGGCGAGAAGCGACGAAGTCAGGGTCTTGGAAGTCATTGGAAAGGATCTCCTTGCTTAGCGCGGTTATGGACCTCGCGGCCCGGTGCGCAGGGTGGACCTTATCGCCGGGAACCTTTAGACAACGTGAAGACTATGAGTCCGGAAAAAAAGATCGTGCCGAGCCCCCCAACGATGCCAGACAATGCCGGATCATGCCGGAGGCCGCCTCGTGTATCCTGTGCCGGGATTTGGGTCGATGAAGGAAGGAAGAAGGGGTGGTGCGAAAGGGGGGACTCGAACCCCCACGGCCTTGCGACCACAGGCTTCTGAGACCTGCGCGTCTACCAGTTCCGCCACTTTCGCAGCGGGGTGATTGTAGGGAGGGAGGAGAGAGTATGTCAATGAGGTGTTCGTCATGAGGAGTGCGTCATGAAGCCTGGAGCCGAGGGACCGGCCCGGGAAAAGGCCTTCGCCGCCGTGGATTCGGCAGGGCGGGCCGGGATCGCCGCGCCGGATCTGCGGCGGGCCTTGGAGCCTGAGCTTGGAGCCGCGGCGCTCGAGGCGGCGTTGCGCAGCCTGCGCGAGCGGGGCCGCGCCGTCGAGGTCGAAGAACGCTGGTATGCCGTCGAGCACACGCCCTGGGCGGTGGGCATCATCGATCCCCTGGAAACCGGCGACTCCCTGCTGCGGCCCGGCCCCCGGCAGGAGCCGGAGCTGGTCGTCCGCCGGCGCAACCTGAACGGCGCCGTCGCCGGCGACACGGTGCTGGTGTGCCGCATGGGCAGGACGGCCAAGCCGACCGACTGGAAGCTCCCCGAGGGCGCGGTGCTGCAGATCCTCGCCCGGCGCCACGAGACGCTGGTCGGCACCCTGGAGACCGAGGGCGGCCGGCGCTGGCTCGTGCCCTACGATCCCAAGCTGGCGATCGAGCTGGAGGTGGTGGAGGCCGACGCCGTGCCGGACGGTGCCTATGCAGTGGTGGCGATCGAGCGCGGGCGCGTCGCCGTCGGCCGGGTGGTCGAGGTGCTCGGCGATCCCGACGAGCCGGGGGTCGACGTGGAGGTGGTGCTGCGCCACTACGGCATTCCGGAAGATTTTCCGGCGCCGGTGCTCGCAGCGCTCCGCGCCTATCCCCCGGATCCGACGCCGGCGGACTGGGCCGGCCGCGAGGATCTGCGGCAGCAGGTCGTCATCACCATCGACGGCGAAAGCTCGCGCGACTTCGACGACGCCGTCTCGATCGAACGTCTGCCCGAGGGCTCCTTCCGCCTCGGCGTCCACATCGCCGACGTCGCCCACTACGTCCAGGAAGGGACGCCGCTCGACGACGAGGCCTACCGCCGCGGCACCAGCGTCTACTATCCCGACCGCGCCATCCCCATGCTCCCCGAGGCGCTGTCGAACGGCCTCTGCTCCCTGCGCCCGCAGGTGCCGCGGCTCACCCTCTCCGCCTTCCTCGACATCGCTCCCAGCGGCCGCATCAAGAACCGCCGCTTCGCCGAGACGGTGATCCGCAGCACCCGGCGCATGACCTACAACGAGGTGCGCCGTCTGCTCGAAGAGCCGCGCGCGGGCGACGCCGCGGAGTATGGCCCGGTGCTCTCGGCGCTGCGCGAGATGCACGCCCTGATGGTCATCCTGAACGGCGCCCGCGCGGCCCGCGGCTCGATCGACTTCGACCTGCCGGAGGGGAACGTCGAGCTGGGCACCGACGGCACGGTCGTCGGCGTGATCGCGACAGAGCGCAATGTGGCGCACCGGCTGATCGAGGAGTTCATGATCGCCGCCAACGAGGCGGTCGCCTATCAACTGGAGACCCGCGGCGTGCCGGCGCTCTACCGCGTGCACGACGCGCCGAGCCCGGACCGCTTGGCGGAGCTGCGCGACCAGTTGGCGCCGCTCGGCATCGAGCTGCGCGGCAACTACGACGCGCTGCATCCTTCCTTCCTCCAGGAGGTCCTCAAGCGCGCCCAGGGGACGCCGGCCGAGGCGTTCATCTCCTCGGTCGTGCTGCGCACCATGCAGCGCGCCCACTACAGCCCGGAATGCCGCGGCCACTACGCCCTCTCCTCGCGCTACTACACCCACTTCACCTCGCCGATCCGACGCTACCCCGACCTGGTCGTCCATCGCAGCCTGCGTGCCCTGCTCCAGGGCGGCGAAGCGCTGGTCGAGCGCATGCAGATGGCCGACCGCCTGCCGGCCCAGGGCGAGCACACCAGCACGACCGAACGCCGCGCCGAGCAGTCGGAGCGCGATCTGCTGCAATGGAAGAAGGTGCGCTTCCTGGCCGACCGGGTCGGCGAGACCTTCCCCGGCCGCATCACCGGGGTGCAGCCGTTCGGTCTCTTCGTCCAACTCGACGACCTGTTCGTCGACGGCTTGGTGCCCATCCGCACCATGGCGGACGACTACTACATCTATCAAGCCGACTCCCACAGCCTGGTGGGGGAGCACCAGCATCGCGTCTTCCGCCTGGCCGACCCCGTCGAGGTCGAGCTGGCCGCCGTCAACCTCCGCCGCCGCGGATTGGAGCTCAAGATCGCCGGCATGCCGGAGCCGGCGCAGCGCGAGGAGCGGGCACCGCGGCACGCTTCGAAGCGGCCGGCGAAAGGCGGGCCCAAAGGCGAGCCGAAACGGGAGCGCAAGGGGCGGCAATAAAGCGAGGTCGATTCCGTGGGGCTATACCGGGCTAAACCAAGTCCGTGAATCCGTGTCTACACAGTTAAGGACGGCGCAGGCCGTCTGATTCCGCGTAGCCGAATTTCCGATTTCGTCTAGTTGGAAGTGTGGGCGCGGATGCCAGGGTCGACCCTGCCTGATCTCGTTCCTGGAGAAGGACGAGGAAACCCTCAGAGCTCTGTCGATCCGAGCTTTCACGGATCTGGAGGTCCTAACGATGAGAAGCTCGATCGCTCTCCTAATGACATTTTTTTCTCTCTTCCTCACAATGGGTGCGAACGCCCAGGAGGAGAATCGCATCTTTCTTAAGCACTTTTCGGTTCCAAATGAAGCCAGCGCATGCCGGAAGTTTATATCCGTCAGCAGCATGGCCGACGGCATAGCGCAGGTGAACGCGTTATTGGCCCTGCCGGAAAGTAAGCTGCCTTCTTCGAGCCTGGCCCAAGTGCTAGGGGAGGCACACCTGAAGCTGCTGCCGCAGCATTCGCTCGCCCTTGGGCAACAGCGCGGCGGGCCCTACTTCATTCCAACGATTTCCGAGGGGCAGGGCAACATCATCCGTTTCATCGTGGCGGCGGAACAGGAGGGCAAGGCCACGGCATTTCTGCTGAAGCTTGAAGCGGATGCGCAGCTGAAACCCCGTTCCGTCTCCCTTTCCAGCCTCGATGGAAACGAGCGCTACGTCCTCGACCTGACGACAGGCGAGTCCTACTTCCTGGGTTCATCGGCCCAACTGAGCACCAGCAGCACGCTCGCGTGCCTGTGGGACGCGATCAGCAACAGCATGCCAAGCTTCGGAACGCTCGTCTGTAGCTGGGGAGACATCGTGACGGGCTGCCTGGCTACCGCATTGTCCGAGTGCCCGGGGATTGTGGGTGGTGTTCTCGGCGGAGTCGCCTGTGCGACCGGTGTTGACATCGCCAAGAATTGGCTCCTGTGCTTCGGCGGCTCTGACACAACCCCCCCCAGCATCACCAGCTTTTCGCCCAACGATGGCGCAACGGTGACCACGCCGTTTACGATCTCGTGCCAGGCAAGCGACAGCAGCGGCATCCAGGCGATCTCGCTGGTGTTTGACTCCACCACTGTCGCGACGTGCTCCGGCAGCCCGTGCAGTGGAAGTGTGAACCTCACCGTAGCCAACACAGGAGTCCGGCACGTCGTCACGTGCGTAGCGAAGGACGGAGCGAACCTGAGTGCCAGCCAGAGTCACAGCGTCTGGGTCAACAACGGCGGCGGTGTGCCGACGGCCCCCACCAGCTTGAGCGCTTCGGCTCTCTCGTCTTCCTCCATCAAGTTCTCGTGGCAGGACAACTCAAGTAATGAAACGGGCTTCAAGGTCTATCGCTTGAGCGGTTCCACGTGGCAACTGATCAACACTGTTGGTGCCAACGTGACGAGTTACACCGACAGCGGCTTGCAGCCATCGACTACATACTACTACACCGTCTGCGCCACCAACAGCACTGGCTCGGGTTGCGCGAGCGGCTCTACCTCAGCGACGACGCAGAGTGGGAGCACGGCGCCGGCGGCTCCGTCCGGCTTGAGTGCTTCGGCTCTCTCTTCTTCCTCGATCAAATTCTCGTGGCAAGACAACTCCAACAACGAAAACGGCTTCGCGGTTTACCGTTGGAACGGGTCCACATGGCAGCAGATCTCAACGGTTGGCGCCAACATGACAAGCTACACCGATGGCGGCTTGCAGGCGTCGACGACTTATTACTACACGGTCTGCGCCACCAATAACGCCGGCTCAGGCTGCGCGAGTGGCTATACTTCGGCGACCACCCCGCAGGGTGGGAGCACGCTGCCGGCGGCTCCTTCCGGCTTGAGCGCCTCAGCGCTCTCAACCTCGTCGATCAGGTTCTCCTGGCAAGATAACTCGAACAACGAAACGGGCTTCTTGGTTTACCGTTGGACCGGTTCCGTCTGGCAGCAGATCGCCACTGTTGGCACCAACATGACAAGCTACACGAACAGCGGCCTGGCATCGGGGACGACTTACTACTACTCAGTCTGCGCAGTGAACAGTGCAGGGACTTCGTGCGCGAGTAACTACACGTCAGCGACAACTCACTAGGTTCAGGAGGGAGGTCCGGCGGAGCCGGGCCTCCCTCCCTCAGGTGACGGAGTCGGTTCGAGCCCGCGCCAGCTATCCGCTATAGTCAACCTATGGCCGGCCCGTTTCCAGCGACCCGCCGTTCGGTGGTTCTGGCCTCCCGCGATCCCGACCCCGAGGTGCGGCGGACGGCGTTCGCGGCGCTCGTCGAGAGCTACTGGAAACCGGTCTACAAGTACCTGCGGGTGAAGTGGCAGACCGGCGCCGAGGAAGCGCAGGATCTCACCCAGTCGTTCTTCCTCGCCGCCCTGGAGAAGGGGACGTTCGACCGCTACGATCCGGCGCGGGCGCGTTTCCGCACCTTCCTTCGCACCTGCCTGGACACCTTCGCGGTCAATGAGCACCGGGCGGCGCAGCGGCTCAAACGGGGTGGTGGAGTGGCGTCGCTGTCGCTCGATTTCGAAGGAGCCGAGGAGAGGGCTGTCCGGATGGCTCTCCGACACTGCGCTCGACCACCTGCGCGAGGCCGCCGACCAGCCCGACCTCGCCGGAACGCCCTATGAGATCGTCGAGACGCTGTGGCGCGGCGGCATGGGCACGGTCTATCTCGCCCGCGATCAGGATCTCGACCGCGAGGTGGCGCTCAAGGTGGTGGACACCGGCAGCGACCTGGCGGAGCGCACCGTCCGCGAAGCCCGCATCCTCGCCCGTCTGGAGCACCCCGGCATCGTGCCGGTCCACGACGTCGGCACGCTCTCCGACGGCCGCGTCTTCTACGTCATGAAGCGGGTGCGTGGCCGGCGTCTCGACGAGCTGGCTCCCACCCTCGATCTCGCCGAGCGGCTGCGCGTCTTCGGCCGCATCTGCGAAGCCGTGTCCTTTGCCCATGCGCACGGCGTGATCCACCGCGATCTGAAGCCGGAGAACATCATGGCCGGTCCCTTCGGCGAGGTGCTGGTGATGGATTGGGGGGTGGCGCAAGACGGCGGGCTCCCGGACGCCGATGGCACCATCCTCGGCACGCCTGGCTATATGGCTCCCGAGCAGGCCCGCGGGGACGTGGCTTCGATCGACGAGCGGACCGACGTCTGGGCGCTGGGAGCGATCCTCGGATTCCTGCTGGCCGGCGAGGAGCGGGTCGCGAGACCCCTCTCGGCGATCCGCTGCCGGGCGATGGCGGACGCTCCGGTGGAGCGCTACCAGACGGTGGAGGATCTCGCCGCCGACCTCTTCCGCTACGGCTCCGGGCTCGCCGTCCATGCCTATCGCGAAAACCTCGCCGAGCGGACCGTCCGCTTCGTCCGCCGCTACAGGGTGCCGATCCTGCTCATCCTCACCTATCTCCTGATGCGCGCTCTCCTCCTCGTGATCTTCCACCGGTAAAGGAATCCGCGGAGACGCTGTACAGAAGAATGTCGGACCTGATCACGGCTCTTTTCTCAGGGAGGAATCATAGATGAACAAACCAATCCTCGGTCTCGTGTTGGGCGGCATCCTGGGCATCTTCGACGGGCTCTCGGCCCTGGTGTCGACGCCGGAGGTGAAGCCCCTGATCGTCGGCATCGTCATCGGCTCCACCGTCAAGGGCCTGATCGCCGGGCTCCTCATCGGCTGGTTCGCCCGCAAGGTGCATTCGCTGCCGCTGGGCATCCTCTTCGGCCTCGCGGTGGGCGCCGCCCTGGCCTTCGCCGTGGCGCAGATGCAGGGCAAGTACTACCTGGAGATCATCCTGCCCGGCAGCCTGCTGGGGATCATCGTCGGCTACGCCACCCAGAGGTCCCGCACTGTCACCAACGGCGGCAAGGTGGCGGCGGCGCTCCTGATCCTCCTCCTCGCCGCGCCGGCGCTCCGGGCCGAAACGCCCGTCGGACCGGTCGACGCCCAGGCGGTCTTCCAAACCCTGAAGGGGCTCGCCGGCACCTGGGAAGCGCCGCCGCTCCAGGAAGGCACGCCGCCGGTCAAGGTGGTCTATGCGGTCTCGGCGAACGGCAACGTGGTCGTGGAGACCCTCTTCCAGGGGACGCCGCACGAGATGATGACGCTCTACTACCTCGAAGGCGGCGAGCTGTGGGGCGCCCACTACTGCGCGGCGGGAAACCGGCCGCAGTTCAAGCTCGACACCGCGGCCTCGAAGCCCGGCGAATTCGTCTTCGCCTTCAACGGCGGCACCGGCTTCGACGCCGCCAAAGACTCCCACATCCACTCCGGAACCATCACGCTCAAAGGCGACGGCCTCGACAACGACTGGACCTCCTGGGCCGGCGGCAAACAGACCGGCGACCACCGCTTCGTGCTCAAGCGGGTGGCGGCGGGGAAGTGAGGGGCGCTGACTCGAACAGCTCGCTGCCCGCCGGCTCGGGCGCCGCGCCGCGTTCCTGGGTGCTCAGCCGGTAGGCGGTGTTGCGGGCGCGCATCATGTCTCCCAGCGGACGGTGCTCGACGAGGGCGTGCCAGGGATCGAAGGAGAGGCGCTCGACGGTCTCGGCGACGCGGCGCCCGCGGGGGGAGCCGGTCTCCTGCCGCGGCAGGGTCAACCGCCCGACGGTGATCCAGGGCGCGTCTTCTTCCTTCCACTCGCGGGAGGCGTCCTCGATCGGCGTGCGCTCCTCGTCGACGAAGAGCTGGACGCGGACATCGTAGACGACCGGGCCGGCGGCCAGCCGGTTCGACAGCTCCTCGCCCAGATAATCGCGCGAAAGCCCGGGCTGATCGGCCTCTCCGGCTTTGGCGTGCGGTTCCAGGGAGAGGTGTACGGCGTAGGGGCCGAACCGGATCGGCAGCGCGCTGTAGAAACGCCGCGTGGCGAGCGAAGTCACCGGTTTCCCCAGACGGGAGAACGAACGGAGGAGGCGCAGGGCACGCGCCGGCCCGAAGCGCAGCAGCAGGCGCGGCAGGAGCAGCGCAGGTCGCTGCATGGCGATGACGAACCAGACGAACTCCTCGGCGTTGCGGAACGGCGTCGAGGGCGTGAGGATGAGCAGGAAGTCCTGCGTCGTCGCATCCTCCAGACCGGGAATGACCTTCTTGCCGGGGACCCCCAGGATCTTGATGCCGATGCCGCGCACGTCGGGCTTGGCGTCGGGCCGCGGCACGCCGGAGCCGTTCGAGAAGCGGACGCACGCCCGATAGGTCGCCGGCTGGGCGAACAGACCCTGGCGGGCCTCCGCGGGCAGATCCGGCAGCACGGTGAATTCCGCCTCCAGGCCCGCTTGCGCCTTGGCGTGCAGGCCACGATGGACGCCGCCGTCGCGGGCGTGCTTGCGCTGAAGGTCCCGCACCTGTTCCCCAAGGCGCTCGAACCGCTCCGCCTCGCCGGCGGGCACGACCTCTTTCCAGTCGGTGGCTGGTTGCATCATCAGATGCTACCTCACCGCCCTGCCTGCCCATACCAGCGTTCCAGGACCTGCAACGCCGGCTTGCCCAGCGGATTGAAGGAGTGGCCTCCGGAGCTGCCGCGGCCGTGGCTGGGCCATTTCCACCAGAAGAGGCCGGCCAGCCAGGGCTCGCGGTAGAAGGCTTCGAAGACGACCTGGTAGCAGCGCGCCTGCAGGGCCGAATCGGGAGCTCCGGTGTCCTCTTTCCAGGGCTCGGCGGCGGCGCTACTGGTGGCGGCGTAGCCGACCTCGGTGAAGAGGACCGGCTTGCCGTAGCGCCGTGACAGGGCGGCGAGCTTGGCGCTCAGCTCGCGGACGCGCGGCGAGTCGGCGCGCGGCGTCTCGCCGGGGCCGGCCAGCGGGTAGTACATGTTGAGTCCCAGGACGTCGAGGTCGGCCCAGAACGGCAACAGCTCGAAATCGTTCGCCCAGTTGGCGGCGTAGGTGAGAGGCCCCGGATAGATCCGGCGCACGTCGCGGATCAGCCCGCGCCAGGCGGCCACCTGGTGCGGCGACCGAGTGACGCCGCCAAGCTCGGTGCCGAGGACCAGCAGGTCCGCCTTCTCCTGCGCCGCCAGGGCGGCCTCGTGGAGCATCCAGCTCCGGTAGTCCCCGAACCAGAGGTCGAAATCGGCGTCCTTGGGAATCGCGATGTCGCCGGTGAAGCGGCCGGGGTCCCAGAGCTGCGGCTTGAGCATGGTGCGCAATCCGAGCTGCCGCGCCTGGGCGAAGGTCCGGCTCAGCCGTTCATCACTTTCGTCGGTGCCGCGATAGCGGACCGTCAAATCGAGCGGCGCCCGCGTGAAAGCGTAGGGGACGATCGCCACCGCGTTGGCTCCCAGATCGTGCATCCGTCTGAGCTGCGCGGCCGCGATGTCGGAGCCGTAGCCTTCCTCGCGGACCTCATGCGAGAAGGAGATGCCGCGCAGAAACGGCAGGGCCCGCGGCGGCTCGCCCGGCAAGGCCGCGGGAGCCTGGCCCAGGAGAAGCGCGGCCAGCAGGACGAGACGGAAAGGGCTGGTTGCACGGAGCATTCCGCGGCAAGTCTATCGCGGCGGCCCAGGTGATTGGGATTCCGGCGTCAGCGTCACCTCGCCGTCGGTACTGACGGTGACGTCCTGCTCGCCCCTCCTCTCGCCGTTCTCTCCCAGGCTCCAGACGAGGTGGTAGGTCCCCGGCCGCAGACGGTCGAAACGCACGGTCGGCGATTCCGCCATTCCGGAGGTGAAGAGGATCGAGCCGTCGGGGCGGACGAGGCTGGCGATCAGGATCTTCTCGCCGGCCGGCGCCTGGACGGTCAGGCTGGCATCGCCGAGGGCGAAATCGAGATCGAGGACTGTTTCGTCGTCCCCCTCCTGAAGGGTGATCTGTCCCACCGCCGAGCGGAATCCGTTCCACGTCTCTTCCGCATGCAGCTCGGCGGAGACCATCCATCGCCCGGGTGTGAGGCCGGTGACGAAGTAGCCGCCGTCGGGATCGGCTTCGCCTTCGCGGACGGTTGATCCACGCAGCACCCGAACCCTGGGGACCTCGTCCGGATCCAGCCCCGGAAACTGGCCACGCACCACGAGCCCACGATCCGTTCGAACGTCCTGGCGACCGCCGCTGCGGACCTCCGGCCCGGGCACCGCGACAGAGTGGCGAAGCTCTCCCGGATGCGGATCGAGCACGACCTCGAGCCCCGCGACGACCTCGCCGGCGTGCAGCCGCACGCCGCGCAGCTCATGGCCGGCGAAGCCGGCAGCCTCGGCCTGGAGCGCATAGACGCCGGCCTTCAGGCCCGCGAGAGCGAAGTTTCCGTCCGCATCGGTTTGGCCGGAGTCCTGGGGATCACAGGGGAGCGGGAGGGCCAAGCTGCACGCGGCGCCCCAGACGCGCGGCTCGCGGATGAGCTGGACCGCGGCGCCCGCGACCGGCGCGCCATCCAGGTCGACGATCCGGCCGGTGATCCGCCCGGTCGGCTGGAGGACGAGGTCGACCGGCTCCTCAGGGATCTCCTTGAGATCGATCGGATCGGCGGACGCGTCCGCACCGCAGAGAGCCAGGACGACGCCGGTCCGCGGCGGAATTCCGTCGATCGTGAAGGTGCCGTCGTCGCCGGTCACCGTATCGGGCTTCTCACTGCCATCCCAGTCGCCATGGAGCAGAACCCAGACCCGCACTCCGGACAGCGGCCGGCCCGCGGGATCGTGAGCCTGTCCGGAGAGAGTGGTCTGGGCGGTCGCCGAGGCAGGGAGGAGCACCAGCGCGAGCAGGAATCGAACGGCGAATTGGAGCCGTCTCGTTCCGCTCACGGTGCCGGCTCCACCGGAAACTTCACGTCCAAAGGGATGTCCGTCTCGCCGTCGCGCACCGTGACCTCCTGTTCATATTTTTCCCAGAGCCCGCTCCGCCGCACGACGTTGAAGGTCACGTCCCAGGTTCCCGGATAGAGAAAAGGGAAGCTGTAGGAGGCGTCCTGGTCGCCGGGCAGGAGGCTGGCACCGTCCGGCCCCTCGACCCGCAGCCAGGGGATCTCGCCCGGCTGGAGACCGAGGACGCGGCCGTGCAGGGTGGCCGCGGCGGGGATGCGGATCTCCAGGCCGGCGACCGGTTGTCCCGCCACCACCACCCGCCGCGCCGGCTCCTCGACACCGAAGCCGTGGGTGTGCGTCGCGACTTCGTAGGTGCAGCTCTCCAGGTGGATGTCGAACGTGCCGTCAGCCCGCGCCCTGGCCCAGGAGGTCCATCTGTTCTCGTTGCGGAAGGCGACTGTGGCGTCCGGCACCGGCTTGCCGTCCGGACCCGTTACCCGGCCGCTCACCGTGACCACCGGAGTGAAGGCGAGATCCGCGGTCACCTGCCGGTCGTCCGGTTTCAGGCCGATCTTCCGCCTGGTCTCCCGGTCGGCGATCCAGGCGCGGAGGGTCCACGCTCCTTCCTGGAGCGGTCCGACGTGGTAGATCCCATCCGCGGTCACCGTGCCTTCGACGTTGGGTTGGGGGCCGCAATCCATCGACGCCTCGACCCGGGTCCAGGGAATCTCATCAGGCTCCAGGCCGCGGAGCGGTCCAGAGACCTGGGCTCCCGCCGGCACCTCTGGCTCCGGATCGACGATCCAGACCGCGTGCCCCGCCCGCCGGGGGATTGCGGTGTGCGGTGTCGAGAAGATGTCGGTGATGTCGGTCATATCGGCGGTGCTCTCGCTCGCTCCGCCCGGCACGGCCCTCTGCGGGTTCCTCTGCAAGGAGATGGAAAGACCGGTCCGCCCGGTCGCCGGAATCTCGACGGCCTGGAGCGTGGTGCGGAAGAAGTCCTCGCGGCTCGCTTCGACCTCATACCAACCGGGTTCGAGAGGGGACACGGTGAACCGTCCTGCTCCGTCCGTGGTGAGATCCCCTTGCTGCGTACCGGGAGGGCACGGTCCACTCGGTGCGAGCGCTTCGGCGGACCCGTAGGGGGTGCCGTTGCGCCACACCGACACGCTGGCGCCCGCGACGGGTGCTCCGTCCGGGTCGACGACCGTGCCGGTGAGGCGGACGGCGGGGCTCAAGGTCACCTGGACCGGCTCTTTCGGTACGGCCTCCAGATCCCACCGCTCGGGCATCGACCCGTCGTGGCAGACGTCGATCCGGAGGCTCTCGCCCGGCGGCAGGCCGTGGAGGAGGGCTTGGCCGTCCGCGCCCGTGACCACCGGCCGACTGTCCCAGGCGACCATGGGCAGATCGGGGACGGTGATCCACACCGCGGCGCCAGCCAGAGGCCGCTCCCCGGGATCGGTGACCCGAACGGTGAGCGTCTCGCCGCGGGGGAGCGCAATACTGCCGAGGTCAACGGTGCCGGCCGCCGGAATCTGGACTCCCGGCCGGCGGAACGGCACTGCGCCGGCGCGCCGGAAGCGAAGCTCGGCGGTACCCGCCGGAAGGTGAGCAAACGTAAAGTGCCCATCCGCTCCCAGGGTCGTGCGGCCGAGACTGTCCCCGGAAAGGCCGGCCAGCTCGACCTCCACAGGTCCGGCTCCGGCCACCGGCCCGCCGTTCTCATCCACCACCGTGCCGGTGACGACGGCCCCGCGGCGCAGCACGATCCGCACGCCGGAAACCGCGCCGGGCAGCTCGTCCAGGTCGCCGGCAAGAGGCGCGAAATCCGGATGAAGGATCTTCACCCGGCAGAGCCGGTCGCCGCCGAAGCCGGTGGCGCGGAAAGTGCCGTCGGACGACGTCGACGCCCGCGCCGGCAGGCAAGCCGGGAGATACCCCTCCTTCCACGGACCGATCGCGACGAGCGCCCCGGCGACGGGCTGCCCCTCTTCGTCCACGACCGTTCCGGAGACGGAAGAGGTGGGGACGAGGTCCTGCGCCCCGAGAGCGCCGGAGGAGACGGCGAGAAGAGCGAGGAGCAGGATCGTCCGATATCGCGGTTTCATCGCGACCCTCCCGGGGCAGCCGGCGCCGGCTCCGTCGGATACCGCACGTCCAGAGAAAGGTCTGTCTCTCCGGCGTGCACCGTGATTTCCCGATCGATCTCCTCCCGGGTGCCGCTGAAACGTACGGTATTGATGGTCACTCCCCAGATTCCCGGGTAGAGACCGGGAAAGTCGAAGGTGCCGTCGGATTCCGCTGTGAGCTGATAGGTGCCGTCCGGACCTTCGACGTCCACCCAGGGGATCTCGCCGGGTTCGAGGCCGAGGACGTGGCCGTGCAGGGTAGCGGCGCCGGGGATGCGAAACTCCAGACCGGTGACCGGTTGCCCCGCCACCACCACCTGCCGCGGCGGCTCCTCGATACCGAATCCGTGGGTGTGCGTCGCCATCTGATAGGTGCCGTCCTCCAGGAGGATCTCGAACCTGCCGTCGGTCCGTGCCGTGGCCCACTGAGTCCAGGCCCCTTCCTTCTTGAAGGAGACGCTGGCATAGGGCGCCGGCTTGCCGTCCGGACCCTTCACCAGCCCGCTCACTTCGGTGAGCCGGGGAAATTCGAGGTCCGCGACGAGCTCCCGGTCCTCCGGCTTCAGGTCGATCGTCCGGCGCGCGTCCCGCTCTCCGACCCAGGCTTGCAGAGTCCACTCTCCCTTTGGCAGCGGCCCGATGTGGTAATTGCCGTCGGGAGTCACGAAGCCCTCGACGGGGTATTCACGGCCGCAAGGCGCCGTCGCCGCGACCCGCACCCAGGGGATCTCGGCGGGCTCCAGGCCGAGAAGCTTTCCGGAGACCTCACTCCCCGGCGCGATCTCCCAGTCCGGAGGCGTCACGACGCAGGCCGAGATGTGGTCATCCGGTTTGGCCTGCTGGACCGGCTCGTCTGGCTCGACCTTCTGCGCGTCCCGCTGCAAGGAGATGGACAGACCGCTCCGTCCGGCTTCGGGGATCTCGACGGCCTGGAGAGTCTTGCTGACGAAACCTTTGTGCCGCACCTCGATCTGATACCAGCCGGGCGTGAGATGGGAGAGGGTGAACCGTCCTTCGCTGTCGGTCGCGGGGTCCCAGCCCCCGTCAGGGCACCCGCGGCCGGGAAAGGATGCGTATTCGCCGGCCCTGAGGTACGGAGTGCCGTTGCGCCGCTCCCACACCGTGGCGCCTGCGACGGGAGCTCCGTCCGGGCCGACGACCGTGCCCGTGAGATGGACGGCAGGGCTCAACGTCATCTGATACGCCTCCTCCGGGCCGGCGGCGAGCTCCGCATAGCCGCTGATCCATCCGACGCGGCAGAAGTCGACCTCGAGTTTCTGTTCTGGCGACAGGCCTTGGAGGATCGCCTGGCCGTCCGCGCCGGTCACCGCGGCTGGCCGGCCCTGCCAGGCGGGATCCAGCGCTTTATCGGAGACCTTGACCCACAGCTCGACGCCTACCAGGGGCCGCTCCTCGGGATCGGTGACCTCAACGGTGAGCGTTTCGCCGCGGGGGAGCAGAATGCGGCCGAGGTCGACGGTGCCGCTCTTCGGAACGCGCACCGCCGGCCGGCGGAAAGGCGCTGCGCCGGGGCGCCGGATGCGCAGCTCCGCAAAGCCGGCCGGAATGTGAGTGAGCACGAGGCGCCCATCCGCCTCCACCGCGGCGCGGCCAAGGCTCGTCGCGGGAGAGCGGACCACCTCGACCTCCACCGGTCCGATCGCAGCCATCGACCGGCCCTGCTCATCGACCAGGGTGCCGGTGATGGTGGCACCACCCCCGGGCGGCGCCGCGAGCACGCCGGAGGAGCCGGCAAGACAGGCAAGCAACAGGATCGTCCGCCATCGCGGATTCATCACGAGACTCCTGGTCTGTCCTCCAAGGAGGACGTTTCGCCTCGAGACTCCCGAGGATCAAGGAACAGCTTCAAGGGGGATTTGCAAGGGCGATACCGAGGGTCGGACACGCGACCATGACAGTCGGACGTTCGACCGTTGCAGTCGCGCGCACGACAGTGACCGTCGGACGCGCGACGATGACAGTCGCACGTTCAACCGTGGCAGTCGGACGCGCGGCCATGACAGTCGTATGTTCGACCATGACGGTCGTGCGTACGACTGTGACTGCCGCACGCACGACCATGACGGTCGTACGCACGACTGTGACGGTCGCACGTGCGACTGTGACTGCCGCACGCACGACTGCGACGGTCGGACGCACGACTGCGACGGCCGCACGCGCGACTGCGACGGTCGTGCGTACGACTGTGACAGTCGGACGCACGGCGGTGACGGTCGCGCGGAGTGGCCTTCAGATCAGGGCGGCGTCTCCTCCTGCACGCGGATCTGGAGAGGGACCTCCGCGTCGCCTTCGTGCACCGCGATCCGGTTCGAGCTGACGACTTCGCTGCCGCTCAGCCGGTCGACGCGGATCGTCACGATCCAGTCTCCCGGGTAGAGGGTGGCGGTGAACGAGCCGGACGGATCGGCGATGGAGTAGCTGGTCCCGCCGGGGCCCTCGATGGCCACCCAGGGGATTTCGCCGGGGAGGAGACCGCGGACCTCGCCGGCGAGATTGGTAGCGGCGGGAATCCGGATCTCCAGGTCGTCGACGGGCGCTCCCGCCACGACCAGCCGGCGCGCCGGCTCTTCGACGCCGAAGCCGTGGGCGACCTCGCCGGGGTCGAGGCCACGGAAGGTGCCGGTGACCTCGGCTTTCGCCGCCGGATCGTCATCCGCGGCGAGCTCCCAGCCCTTCGCGGCCGGCGCCGGCTCGGCGGATTTGCGGGTGAGGACGAAGTCGACGACCATCTCTCCCGGCACGATCTCCACGTCCTTCTCCGCGTCCTCGAGATCTCGCCGCCCTCCGGGGAAGACGGAGATCCTGTCCGATCTGGAGTCTTTCCGACTCCTCAAGAGCGCCTTCGGCAGCCCATCCACGGCGCGCTGCTGCTCAACCAGCCGATCGGCTGGATGCGCTCGCGGCCGGGCACGACGAGCCTGCGCGCGATCCTCTGCATGGACGAGGTGTTCGGCTACATGCCGCCGGTGGCCGAGCCGCCGTCGAAGCGGCCGATGTTGACGCTCCTCAAGCAGGCGCGCGCCTTCGGCCTCGGGCTGGTGCTCGCCACCCAGAACCCGGTCGACCTCGACTACAAGGGGCTCTCGAACGTCGGCACCTGGCTGCTCGGCCGGTTGCAGACGGACCGCGACAAGCAGCGCCTTCTCGACGGTCTGGAAGGGGTGGCGGCGGGCGGCGCCAAGTTCGACCGCGCGGGCATGGAGCAGACGCTGGCCGGGCTCGGCAACCGGGTCTTCCTGCTGCACAACGTGCACGAGGACGCGCCGGTGGTGTTCCAGAGCCGCTGGGCGATGTCCTATCTGCGCGGCCCGCTGACCCGGCCGGAGATCAAGCGCCTGATGGATCCGCTCAAGCAGACGGCCCCAAGGGCTGCAACGGCTGTCCAGCCGGCGGCGGCGACCGCAACGGCTCCGGCCGCGCCGGATGGATTGGCCGCGACGCCTCCCGTGTTGCCGCCGGAGCTGGCGCAGAGCTATCTGCCGTTGCGTGGCCGGCCCGAGGGTGTGATCTACGCGCCGGTCCTGTTCGGCGCGGCGACGGTCCATTTCCTGGATGACAAGAAGGGGATCGACCACGCCGAGGAGGTCGCGCTGGTGGCGCCGCTCGCCGCGGGGAGCGCGCCGGACTGGTACGCGGCCGAGGCGGTGGAGCTGGGCAAGGACGATCTGGAGGCGGAGCCGGCCGCGGCAGCCCGCTTCGCCGCGCTGCCCGACGAGGCGGCGCGGGCCAAGAGCTACGCCGCCTGGAAAAAGCAGTTTGAGGAAGCGCTCTTCCGCACCCGCACCTGCGCCCTGCTGCGCAGCCCGTCGCTCGGCGCGCTGTCGCAGCCGGGGGAGTCCGAGCGCGACTTCCGCATCCGCCTGGGCGATCAGGCGCGGCAGCAGCGCGACGAGCAGGTGGCGGAGCTGCGCAAGAGCTATGCGCCGCGCCTCGCCCAGCTCCAGGAGCGCATCCGCCGGGCCGAGCAGGAGCGCGAGAAGCAGCAGGCGCAGGCCAGCCAGCAGATGTGGTCGACGGCGCTCTCGGCGGGCACCGCCGTCCTCGGCGCGCTCTTCGGGCGCAAGACGCTCTCCGTCACCACCATCAGCAAGGCGGGCACGGCGATGCGCAGCGCCGGCCGCACGCTCCAGGAGCGGCAGGACGTGACGCAGGCGGCGGAGACGGTCGAGGCGCTCAACCAGCAGCTCACCGCGCTGAACGTCGAGGCCGAGAGCGAAGCAGTGGCTCTCCAGGCGCGTTTCGATCCGCAGAAGGAGCAGCTTGAAACGCTCTCCCTGAAGCCGCGCAAGAAAGCGGATGTGGAGACCCGGCTGCTGACCCTGGCGTGGGCGCCGCAACGGGACGGCGCGGCGGCCTGGAAGTAGGCCGATGCGGTAGGATAGGCGCCCGGGTGGTTTGGCGGATAGCTTGCTTGCGCCAGGCCCCACTGCGAAAGGAGCCGGAGATGGACGCCGTCCTCAGCATCCTGATCGGCATCGGCCTCAGCGCGGCGTGTGGGTTCCGGGTCTTCGTGCCGCTCCTCATCATGAGCCTGGCGTCGCGCGCCAGCGTCGGCCATCTGGAGCTCGGTCCCAGCTTCGCCTGGATCGGCTCGACGCCGGCGCTGATCGCCTTCTCCGTGGCGACCGTGCTGGAGATCGCGGGCTATTACATCCCCTGGGTGGACAACCTGCTGGACGCGGCGGCGACGCCGGCGGCGATCGTGGCCGGCGTCCTGGTGACCGCGTCGACGGCGGGAGACATGAGCTCCTTCCTGCGCTGGTCGCTGGCGATCGTGGCCGGCGGCGGCACGGCCGCGGTGTTCCAGGGCATCACCGCGACGGCGCGGCAGATCTCGTCGTTCACCACCGGCGGGATGGGCAATCCGGTCGTCGCCACGGTGGAAGCGGGGGGCTCGGCCATCCTCTCGGTGCTGGCCATCACGGTGCCCGTGGTGGCGGTCGCCGTCGTCTTCGGCCTGCTGTTTCTCGGGGCGCGCCGGCTGTTCTTCCGCCGTCCCGCGGGGGCGACCTGACGCCGGGAACCGGAATCCCCCGGCGGCAGTCTCAGTGCTCATGCGCGCCCGGTCTCTCTGCGCAATCCTGCCGCTCCTTCTCGGAGCGGCGTTGTCCATGTCCGGTTGTGCGTCGGCGCCGGCCGCCGGCGCCGGGGACTTGGCGCGGACCCTGAGCTCCCGCGGGCTCGATCCGGCCACGATCGTGATCCCGCACGAGATCAGCGAGGAGATGCAGGTCTGGGTGCACCGGCAGGTGCCGGACTCGACGCCGATGGACCAGCGCCTGAGCCGGCTGCTCGCCGCGATCATCGATCCCGGCGGGTTGAAGGTGGAGTATGAGGCGCGGCACACCGCCACCGCGCGGGAGGTCTTCCAGAGCCACAAGGCGAACTGTCTCGCCTTCACCGCCCTGTTCGTCGGCCTGGCGCGGGAGGCGGGCGTTCCGGTCTCCTATCTCGACGTGGACGACATCGAGAAGTTCGAGAAGGAAGGCGACCTGGTGGTCGTCTCCGGCCACGTCAGCGCCGGATACAACGCGGGCTCCGAGCTCAAGATCCTCGACTTCTCGGCGGCGCCGACGGTGCAATACCGGAAGGTGCATCCCATCTCGGATCTGACCGCGGTGGCGCTCTACCACTCGAACCTCGGCGCCGAGGCCTTGCGGGCCGGCAAGAACGACGAGGCGCTCGGCTGGCTGCGCAAGGCGATCGCCATCGATCCCGATCTCGGCCGCGCCTGGGTGAACTACGGCGTCGCCCTGCGCCGGGGCGGCGATCAGGCGGGAGCGGAAGCGGCGTATCGCAAGGCGCTGGAGGTCGAGCCCACCGAAATCGCCGCGTATCAGAACCTGGCGGCGCTGCTCCGCCTGCGCGGCGAGGACGCGGAAGCGGGGGACCTCCTCGCGCTCTCCGACCGGCAGGGCACCCGTAATCCATTCATCTATCTGGCCTTGGGGGATCTGAGCCTGGCGCACGGCCGGATGGACGAAGCGCGCCGCTTCTTCCGCAAGTCGCTGCGCCTCTACCCGAAAAGCGCCGAGCCCTACGCCGCCATGGGGCTCCTCTCGCTCACCACGGGCGATACCAGTGACGCGGCGCGCTGGCTGCGCAAGGCGGTGGCGATCGACCAGGAGAACGACCGGGTGAAGCTGCTCGCGGGCCGGCTCGGCAAGGGGAAAAAGCCCTCACCCCCGGCCCCTCTCCCGGCTCCCCCCGCCCTGTCCCCGGGAGAGGGGAGACAAGCAGAAACAACAGCATCTTCAGTTGCCGTTCTCCCCTCTCCCGGCGGGGGATTGGGCGGGAGATGGGAGAGGGGCCGGGGGTGAGGGCGCTTTTCGGCACCGCCGCTTGTTTGGACGAGGACCGCGTTTGACCGCGAGCCCCTGGCGCCTCTGGGCCGACACCGGAGGCACGTTCACCGACTGTCTGGCGGTCGATCCGGCCGGCCGGCTGCATCGCGCCAAGGTGCTGTCCACCAGCGCCTTGCGGTCGCGCGTCGCGGAACGCCGCGGACCGGCGGCGTTCCGCCTCACGGCCGGCTGGGCGGTGCCGGCCGGCTTCTTCAACGGCTATGCCTTCCGGGTGTTGGGGATCGAGCATCCGGAGCGGATCGCCGTGGATTGGGACCCGTCGTCGGGCGTGATCCATCTCGATGCTCCTTTGGATGTCGATCCTGGAGAGGCTTGCGAGCTGCGTTCGCCCGAGGAGGCGCCGGTGCTCGCCGCGCGGCTGGTCACCGGCACCGGGCTCGATGCGCCATTGCCGGCGATGGCGATGCGCGTCGCCACGACCCGCGGGACCAACGCCCTGCTGGAGCGCAAGGGAGCGGCGACCGCGCTCTTCATCACCCGCGGCTTCGCCGATCTCCTGCGCATCGGAACACAGCAACGGCCCGACCTCTTCGCGCTGGACATCGAAAAGCCCGAGCCGCTGTATCGCACGGTCGTCGAGGTGCCGGAACGCCTGGCCGCGGACGGCTCGGTGCTGTTGCCCCTGGAGCCCGAGACGCTGCGGAAAACCGTCGGGAGATTGATCGCGGACGGGATCGAGTCGGCCGCAGTCGCGCTGCTCCACAGCTACCGCAACCCGTCGCACGAGAGAGCGCTCGGTGCCCTGCTGGCGGATTGTGGCCTGCGCCACGTCTCCCTCTCTTCGGATCTCGCGCCGCTGATCAAGCTGCTGCCGCGCGCGGAGACGGCGGTGGTGGACGCTTACCTGTCGCCGATCCTGGAGCGCTATCTGGACGGTGTGGCCGCCGCGCTCTCCGCCGGCTCGTCGCTGCATGTGATGACCAGCGCGGGAGGGTTGGTGCGGGCGGGATCGTTCCGGGCCAAGGACGCGCTCCTCTCCGGACCGGCCGGCGGCGTGGTAGGAGCCGCGCTCTCCGGCCGCCGTTCCGGCTTCGCCCGGGTGATCGCCTTCGACATGGGAGGCACGAGCACCGACGTGGCGCGCTGGGACGGCGACTTCGAATATCTCTTCGAGCACCGGGTGGGCGCTGCTCATCTGGTGGCGCCGGCCTTGGCGATCGAGAGCGTGGCGGCCGGCGGCGGCTCGATCTGCTCCTTCGACGGCGTCCAGCTCGGCGTCGGCCCCGAAAGCTCCGGAGCCTGGCCGGGGCCGGCCTGCTACGGAGCGGGAGGACCGCTCACGCTGACCGACGTCAACCTGATCCTCGGCCGGCTCGACGCCGACCGTTTCGAGATTCCCTTGGACCCCGGAGCCGCGGAAAAGGCGTTCGCGGCCATTCTGGAGCGGATGGGGGAGGGATCACATCGCGAAACGATCCTCGGTGGATTTCTGGATATCGCGAACGAACGGATGGCGGAAGCGATCCGCAGCATCTCGCTCCGCCGCGGGTATGATCCCGCCGGTCATGCCTTGGTCGCTTTCGGAGGCGCCGGAGCGCAGCACGCCTGCGCCGTCGCCGAGCTGTTGGGAATCACCCGCGTGGTGGTGCCGCGCGATGCCGGCCTCCTCTCGGCCCTCGGTCTGGGCACCGCGGTGGTGGAGCGTTTCGCCCACCGCCAGATCCTCGAGCCGCTGGACCGTGTGAAAGACCGGCTGCCGGCCTGGCTGGACGAGCTCGGACGCGAAGCCGCCGCCGCCGTGGAGCACGAGGGAGTGCCGGCGGACGAGATCCTGGTGCGGCGGCGCATCCTCAACCTCCGCTTCCTCGGACAGGATGAGGCCTTGGCGGTCGAGGCAGAGGCGAACGAAGCGCCCGAGACCGCTTTCGCCGCGGCGTACCGGGAGATCTACGGCTACGCGCCGGAAGGCCGGGCGATCGAAGTGGAATCGCTGCGCGCCGTGGCCTCGTCCCATCCGGCGGAGAAGGAGCCGGACGCCGCTTCCGTCGAGTCCTTCGCGGCGGAGCCCATCACGGCGCGCCGCTGCTGGTTGGGAATGGGATGGGCCGACGTGCCGGTTTTCGAACGGTCGGATCTTCACCCGGGAGCCTGTTTCGAGGGCCCCTCGTTGGTCTTCGAAAGGCACAGCGCGACCTTGATAGGAAGCGGCTGGCGCGGCCGGGTGGATGCCGCGGAGAATCTGGTCCTGGAGAGATAGAGAGATGTTCACCCTGCCCCTCATCGACCCTGACGGCCGCATCGCGAAAAGCCTGCGGCCTGTCCGCATCCTCTCCGCGGTCCTTGCCGTCGCCGTCGGGCTCTTCTCAATCCTGTCCTGGGTGCTCCTGGAAGGGCTGGGGATTCACCATCTGCGCGGCCTGCCGAGAGCCGTGCCCGTCTCCATGACCGCCTTCTCCATGATCCTCCTGCTGATGTCCTCCCGGCTGCGCTCGAACATCCTGCGCAAGGCGATCCCCACCACCCCGGGTTTCCCGATGAGCTTCGAGCACCTCCTCGAAGGCTACCGCCGGGCGACCCTGATCAGCTTCCTCATGCTCGAATGCGCCGCCCTCACCGGCTTCGCCGTCGCCCTCCTCACCGGCACCGCCTTCTACGGCATGGTCCTCGGAGCCGCCAGCCTCGTCTCCATGGCCACCCGCTGGCCCCGGGTCACCGATTTCGACCGGATCGCGAGCGGCAAGCGGTTGCCGTGAGGGGCCCGGCTACGACGAGCCGAAGTAGAAGTGGTTCGCCTGCGGATCGAGAGCGAAGCGGATGCTGTCGAGGAGGCCGGAGTAGCCGAGAAAGGTGAGGTCGAGAGGCCAGTCGTTCGAGACAAAGAAGGTGCCATCGGTGTCCAGATGGATTCCTTCTTGCGCAACGAACGTGATCGGAATTCGGACGAGGTGCCCGGAGTGAACACCGAATCGGGTGCTGAGCTTAAAAGACCTTCCGCCGTAGCTCAAACCGAGTTTCTTCACCAAGCTCGAGGCGAGGACTGACCATGCGGCACCGGTGTCCAACTGAGCCACGTAAGTCTCTCGAAGATCGGCGAATCGGACATTGACGTAAACCTTTGCTGTCGGCTCGATGAGCTCCGGAGAATGGTCGTTGAACTTCGCACGCCCTTGGACGAAGTGATCTCCGAGCATTCAAACCTTTATTTGACGTGATGAACCAAAGGGTATTCGGTAGGAGCAATTTCGTCGAGCCTGGCACGCAGAGCTTCATACGAGTCGGCATGAGCCAGCAACGCACCCCTGAGGACGGCGACCCACTGGCCTCTATAGTCTCGGCCGTGCTCATCGAACCAGCGGATATCGTCACGGATATCGGTACCATCAGCCGGCCTGAACCCCAGTATCTTGGCAGGCGCCAGAACCTCCGCCCAATGGGCGAGACCAAGCTCGGTGGAACCTTCCTGCAAAGCCTCGGCAAGGATCCTGCGGGCGCCTTTAACATCATCCCTTTCGAGGCGCTCGCGGATACGGTCCTCGTAGGTGGGAGGCGCGTCGGTTTGCGTGATTCGGGCGGCGTGTGGCATTTCGGTAGCTCTCTCTGTCGCGGTCTTAGGATACCAGAGGTTCCGCTTCGCTGGAAGTGTCGGCCGCACTCTGTTGTGGGTAGCCGGATGCGCCGGCGGTGGGATGCTAAAATCCGCTCCACGCTTCGCCCTCGTTGCCCGGAGGCTATTTGACGCGTTCCACCGTCCGCAAGGTCTTCCTCAGCTCCACCGCTCGCGATCTCGGCCCCTGCCGGGAGGCCGTCTTCCGCGCCATCTCCAAGTTTGACGATTTCAAGATCATACAGATGGAGGACTTCGGTGCCCGCGACCAGGCGGCCGATCCGTTCTGTCGTGCCCTGGTGGCGGAGTGCGATGTGTTCGTGGGCCTGATCGGCTATCTCTACGGCAGCAGTCCACCCGGCGGCTCCGTCTCGTTCACGGTAGGGGAGTATGAGGCCGCGGTGGAGGCCGGGATTCCGCGTCTCCTATTTCTGGCCTCTGACACCTTTCCCCAGATTCCCACTCTCCGCGAGCCGGACGATCTCTGGCAACGCCAGCAGCTCTTCCGGGACCGGGTCAAGAAGGAGTGCGTGGTCGACTTCTTCGACGCTCCCGACCCCTTGGCGACGAAGGTCACGGCGGCGCTCCGCAATCTGGAGCGGGAGGAGGAGAAGGCCCCTCGGCGTCCCGCCGGGCCGGAACAGGATCTGAGCCTCGTCACCGCCGCGTACCTCAAGTTCCTGGAGGATCGCCACCGCTATCTCGACTTCAAAGGGATGGGCGTCTCCGACCGGGTGCCGCTCCGCCTGCCACTTCTCGAGATGTACGTCCCCTTGAAAGCCAGAGTGGAAACGCCCAAGGGGGAGACCTGGGAGCGCCTGCGCGTGGCCGGGCGGCGGCCTACGGAGGAGGAGGCTGCTGCGATCGGGCAGCGGGTGAGCGATCCCCAGGCCATCCTCGATCTCCTGAAGAACACTGACGGCCTTGTCGTTCTCGGCGATCCGGGAGCGGGCAAATCGACCTTCCTCAAGTTCCTGACCCTCTCCCTGGCCACCGGGCAGGGCAAGGGGCTGGCCGGGCGGCTTCCTGTGCTCCTGCCGCTGGCCGCCTACGCCAACGCTCTTGCCGCCGGAGAGCTACGCCTCGACCGTTTTCTTGCCCTCTATGCCGAAGGACGGGGATTCAAAGAGCCTTTGGGCCCGCTGCTGGAACAGGCACTGCAGCGCGGGACAGCTCTCCTGCTTCTCGACGGCTTGGACGAAGTGCGCGACCCGGCGTTGCGCAACACGGTGGTGGAGCGGGTGCGGGACTGTTTCAGCGCCCACCGTGCCGCCGGCAACAAATTCGTCCTCACCAGCCGCATTGTGGGCTACCGGGAGGTGCGTCCCGCCGCGGAGGGGCTCGCCGAGTGCATGCTGGTGGACTTCGAGGACGAAGAGATTGAAGCCTTCGTCGGGAAGTGGACGGCGGCCATCGAGCGGGCGGCCGGCGGTGACGCGGCGCTGGCCGGCATCGAGGCGGCGCGGGAGCGGCGAGAGCTGCTGGAGGCCGTGCACCGCAACCCGGGAGTCCGCTCCCTGGCGGCCAACCCGCTGCTGCTCACCATCCTGGCGGTGATGAAACGCCAGGGGGTGACCCTGCCGGAGCGGCGCGCCAGCCTCTATCAGACCTATGTGGAGACGCTGCTCCAGTCCTGGAATCTGGTGCGCAGCCTGGCGGGCCGGTCCTCCAGTGACCTGGACCTCGGCGAGATCCTGAAGGTGCTGGCGCCGCTGGCGCTGTGGATGCACGAGACCTCGCCCGGGGTGGGGCTGGTGAAGGAGTGGGACCTGCACCAGGAGCTCGAGCGGATCTATCGCGAGCGTGGAAACGGCAATCCTGAGAAGGCGACGCGGCGGTTCCTGGAGGACGTGCGGAAGCACGCGGCGCTGCTCCTCGACCGCGGCGGGCGGCAGTACGGTTTCATCCATCTGACCTTCCAGGAGTACCTGGCGGCGGTGGCCCTGGCGCAGAAGGGGCAGCAGGAGATCGGTCCGGTGGTCGATGCGCTGGCGGCTCATGTGGGGGACCCGGCCTGGCACGAGGTGAGCCTGTTGACGATCGGCTACCTGGGGATCGTCCAGAAGCGCGACGAGGCGGCGAGCGCGGTGGTGGAGGCGCTGGTCACTCGGGCACCTGGCTCGCCGGGAGAAGCCGTTGTGCTGGCCGGCAGGGCGGTGGCCGACGCAGGGATCTCCGGTGTGACGCCGGCCTGCCGGCAGTTTATGGTGAGCACGCTTCTGCCCACCATGCGGGCTGACGATGTGAAGGCGCGGCACCGGGCGGCGGCGGGAGCGGTCCTGGCGGAGCTCGGGGACCCGCGGTTCGATCCGGAACGGTGGTTTCTTCCCAGGGAGCCTCTCCTGGGCTTTGTGGAGGTGCCCGCCGGGCCGTTCCAGATGGGGGAGGGGAAGGAACGGCACGAGGTGACGTTGCCGGCGTTCTTCATCAGCCGGTATCCCGTGACGGTGGCTCAATTCCGCGCGTTCGCGACGCACAGTGGGTACACGATCAGTCCAGAAGCTCTGGAGGGAGTTGGCAACCATCCTGTCGGCTCTGTCACCTGGCGCGACGCCGTGGCTTACTGCGAGTGGCTGACGGAGAGGTTGCGCGATCTTGGCGGGGCCTTCGCCGAGTTGAGAGCGGTGCTGCCCTCGGAAGCGGAGTGGGAAAAGGCGGCGCGAGGGACCGACGGGAGGGAGTATCCCTGGGGTGCCGAACCGGACCCGGACCGGGCCAACTACGACGATTCCGGGATCGGTTGGCTGAGCACAGTGGGCTGCTTCCCGGGTGGCGTGAGCCCCTACGGCTGCGAGGAGATGAGCGGGAACGTCTGGGAACGGACGCGGAGTCTGGGCGACGATTACCCCTACCCTGGCCCGGGGAGCCGGCGAGAGAAGCGGGAAGATCTGGCGGCGTCCGGCCCCCGTGTGTTGCGGGGCGGCGCCTTCAACCTTGATGCCTCGTTCGTGCGTTGCGCCGTCCGCTACAGGCGCGACCCGACGGCCCGTTACTGGGACATCGGTTTCCGCGTCGTGCTGCTCCCATTCTCCTCTGATCTCTGAACCGTCTGGCAGGGAGCGCTTCCGAAGTGAGCCGGCAGCCTTCCTCGGTCTCGCTGTGAGCCGACATCGGTCCGCTGTCGGCTGAGAGCAGCTCGATGCAGATCAACGTTGAGTTGGAAGACGGCGACAGCGGTCCACTGCGAGCCGACATCGGTTCAACGTCGGTTGACACCGGTCCGCTGCAAGCTGACACCGACCCGCTGTCGGTTGACATCGTTTTGGCCGCAAGCTGACATCGACCCGCCGTCAGTGACATCGTTTGGCTGCAAGCCTACATCGGTTCGATGTCAGTCAACACCGCTTCGCTGCACGCTGACAGCGATTCGATGTCGGCCGACATCGCTGCGCTGCAAGCTGACAGCGATTCGACGTCGGCCTACATCGTTGCCTTGTAAGCTGACGTCGCTGTGATGTCAGTCGACATCGCTGCGGTGCAACCCAACATCGCCACGATGGAAGCGACATTGCTGCGCTGCAAGCCGACGTCGCTGCTCTGCAAGGCAACATCGTAGCTCTGCAAGCTGACGTCGCTGCTATGTAAGGCGAGTTTGCACCGTTGCAAGCTGACGTTGCCGCGATGTCGATCGACGTCGCTGCTCTGCAAGCTTGCGTTGACCCGTTGAAAGATGACGTCGGTCGCATGCAGGCTGATCTTGTTCCTGCGGAGGGTGACGCCGGCCCGCGGTGAGCCGGCAGCGCTATAATCCACCGCCGGTTCGCTCATTCCCGAAGGAGACACCATCCCCATCCCCACCTCCGCCCCCCGCCCTGAAGCGGTCCAGCTCGAATTGTTCACCCATCGGTTCGCCGCCGTGGCGCGGCAGATGGGGGAGATGCTGCGGCGCACGGCCGTGTCCACCAACATCAAGGAACGGCTCGATTTCTCGTGTGGATTGCTGGATGCGGCGGGGGTTCTGGTGGTCAACGCGCCGCACATCCCGGTCCATCTCGGGGCTCTCGGGCTCTGCGTGCGCACGCTGCAGAAGACGATCGCAATGGAGGCGGGCGACGTGGTGGTGACGAACCATCCGGCGTTTGGCGGCTCTCATCTTCCGGATGTCACGGTGGTGACGCCGGTCTTTGAGGAGGGCGGCGCGCTGCTCGGCCATGTGGCGAGCCGGGCTCATCATGCCGAGATCGGCGGCTCGCGGCCGGGGTCGATGCCTCCGGGGGCTCGGCGCTTGATCGAGGAGGGGGTGGTGATTCCTCCCGTGCATCTGGTGCGGCGCGGCGAGGAACGGTGGTCGGAGATGCGGCGGTTGTTGCTGGAGGGGCCGTTTCCGACGCGGGCGGTGGAGGAGAACCTGGCGGATCTGCGGGCGGCGGTGGCGGCGAATCATCGCGGCGCGGAGGTGTTGCGCGCTCTGGCCCGGGAGCATGGACGGGAGACGGTGCGGCGGTATATGGAGGCTCTGGCGGAGCGCGCCCGGGATCGGCTGGAGGCCGCTCTCGAACGGCTGCCCGCAGGCCGCCACAGTGCTTTGGAGCGGCTCGACGACGGATCGGTGCTCGCGGTCTCGATCGAGGTCGAGGGGCGGCGCGCGAAGGTGGACTTCAGCGGCTCGGCCGGCGTGCATCCCGGTAACCTGAATGCTCCTCCGGCCGTGGTGCGGAGCGCGGTGCTCTATGTGCTCCGCCTGCTGATCGCCGAGCCGTTGCCGCTCAACGAGGGGTTGCTGATCCCGGTGGAGATCGTCGTTCCTCCGGGGATGCTGAATCCGCCGTTTCCGGACGATCCGGCGGAGTGTCCGGCGGTCGTGGGGGGCAATGTGGAGACCAGCCAGCGGCTGGTGGACACGCTGGTCAAGGCGCTCCGGCTCGCCGCGGGGAGCCAGGGGACGATGAACAATCTGCTGTTCGGCAATCAGCGCTTCGGCTTCTATGAGACCGTCTGCGGCGGCGCCGGAGCCGGGCCGGGTTTCGACGGCGCGAGCGCTGTGCACACCCACATGACCAACACCCGCATCACCGATCCGGAGGTTCTGGAGCACCGCTACCCGGTGCGCCTGGAGCGCTTCGCCATCCGCGCCGGTTCGGGTGGCGGTGGACGTTGGCGCGGCGGTGAGGGTGCGGTGCGCGAGCTGACGTTCCTGGAGCCGGTGGCGCTCTCGTTGCTGACCCAGCACCGCGTGGAGCGGCCCTATGGGATGGAGGGCGGCGAGCCCGGGCAGACCGGCCGGCAGCGGTTGGTCCGCGCTTCGGGGGAGACGATCGAGCTGGCGCCGATCGACGGCTGCGAGGCCGAGCCCGGGGACCGGTTGATTCTGGAGACGCCCGGCGGTGGCGGTTGGGGAGAGCCTGGATCATGAAGATCGTCCTGTTGATCGTGCTCCTTTTCTTGGCGTTGCCGCCGCTCCAGGCAAGCGCTGAGGAGGTGCCGTCCGCGTCCGCGATCCTGGCTGATTTCGACCGCGCCGCCTTCTTCGCTCGTCCCGGCGTGCGCCTGGTGATCGAGGCCGGCTCCCATCCGCTCGGGCTCCAGGGTTTCGATCCCCTGAACGTGGAATCGCTCGGCGGCAGCGAAGTCCTCCACAAGCGGCTTCTCCAGCTCAGCAACGACCGGGGCACGCTGGAAGTGTTCAACCGCGAAGCGCTCACCGAGGGCGCCGGCAGTCATCCTCTTTTCGGGGGCGTCCGCACCCTCACGCTCAGCGGTCTGGCCGCGGAGCCGAAGGTGACGCGGGAGGGAGAGACGGTCAAGATCGAGACCGAAGGGTTCACGGCGACGCTCAAGGGCGCGCTCGTCGAGACGGCTGACAACGGTGTCCAGATCATTCGGATCACCTGGCCGCCGGACCAGCCGCCGCCCGCTGGCGCAACACCTCCCACAGCGCCAGGGCCACACTCGTCGACAGATTGAGCGAGCGGACCTCGCGGTCGAGCATCGGGATCGCGACCAGCCTGTCGCGCCACTTGTCGCGGATCTCGGGGGCGAGCCCGACGCTCTCCTTGCCGAACACCAGCACGGTCCGTTCCGGATACTGGACGTCCCAGAAGCTCCGCGTCCCCTCGGCGCTGAAGAAATAAGGCTCGCCGAGATCCGCGATGCGCTCTTCGAGCTCCGCCCAGGAGCGCCAGACGCGGGGATCGACGCGCGACCAGTAGTCGAGACCGGCCCGCCGCACCTCGCGCTCGTCGAGGAAGAATCCGAGGGGCTCGACGAGATGCAGCCGAGCCCCCGCCGCCAGGCAGGAGCGTCCCACGTTTCCGGTATTCCAATGGATCTCGGGCTCGACCAGCGCGACGTGTAAGCTCATGGCGCTAGTCTATCGCGTCTGAAAAATCGTCCTATCGCAGCCGCACGTCGACCTCGCCGACGCCGCAGTCGGCGGAGATCCTGGCGGTGCCGGTGCCCTGGGTCCAATGCAGGGTGCGGGTGATGAGGCCGGCGCTGTCGTAGTGGTGGCCGCCGGCGTAGAGGCTGGCCTCGCCGACGCCGGTATCGGCGCGCACGGTGGCGACCGCGGACTCGGGCAGGGTCAGGGTGAGCTGGCCGACTCCGAGGTTGGCCTTGACGTCTTTTTCGAGCCCGGCGATCTCCATCTGGCCGACCCCGAGGTCGGCGGTGAGCGGCAGGTCGCGCGGCATCTGCACGTGGATGCGCGCTTCGAGGCCGTGATGGCTGATCTTCGGCCAGTCCTTGATTTCGACGTGCAGCTTGCCGCCGTCGGTGGAGAAGACGAGCCGGACCTTCTGCGCCGCCTCCCGGCACGAGTCGCTGCCGTTGCGGCACTGGAGCTGCACGTCGAGCGCCACGTCGCGGCCGTCGACGGCATCCACGTTGACCTGTCCGACGGAGAAGTCGAGATCGACCAGGCTCACGCCGCCGGTCGGAATCTGCTTGGTGAAGCGGCGCACCGTCTCTTTGGCCTGGGCGGGGAGCGCCGCCAGGAGCACGGCGGCCGCGGCCAGGGTCAAAATGATCTTTTTCATGGTGTTCCCTCCTCGCAGCTCACTACGGCGGACGCCGGGCGAGGGTTTCGGCACCGATCTTGCCTCCGGTTCCAAGGTATGGAAACGCTCTTCGCGGAAGCTCACCTCGACTCGCGCCCGATCCGCGATCTCGGACTACGGATCGAGGGCACCTCTCTCGAGCCGATCTTGGCGGAGCTGACCGGCGAGCTCGGGCTCGCCGGCATCCGGGTCCAGCCGCGGTTCTACCTCTCCAGCGAGTGGGGTGTGCCGTTCGACACGGTGGCCATCGCCATCCCGTTCTACCTGGCGCGGCCCGAGCTGACCCGGCTGCACGCCGACCGCACCGGCCATGTCGAGGGGCTGGGACGGTCGGACATCCTGCGTTATCTGCGCCATGAGATGGGGCACGTCGTCAACTACGCCTACCGGCTCTATGAGTCCGAGGAGTGGGTCGAGCGTTTCGGCGCGATGACGCAGCCCTACCGCGAGGAGTACCGGCCCGAGCCGTTCAGCCGCCGCTTCGTGCGCCACCTGCCCGGCTGGTACGCCCAGAAACATCCGGACGAGGATTGGGCCGAGACGTTCGCGGTCTGGCTGACACCCGGTCTGGACTGGCGGGCCGACTATGCGGGCTGGAGCGAGGCGCTCGCCAAGCTGGAGTACTGCGACGCGGTGATGGCCGCGCTCCGCGAGCGCGAGCCGCTGGTCACCGCGGCCGATCTCGACGAGGATGTGGGGGAGATCTCCTACACGCTCGATCAGTATTACGCCGGATGGAGCGGACCGGAGGAAGACATCCCGCCGGGACTGGACGGCGCGCTGCGCGCCATCTTCGAGGACCTCGGCCGGCCCGAGGACCTGTCCACCGATGCGCCGCGGCGGCCGGCGGCGGAGCTGGTCCAGCGCCTCGCGGGCATCCTACCGGCCGACGTCTACCGCTGGACCGGCCATTTTCCGGAACGTACCCGGAGCCTGCTTGCCCGGCTCGCCGAACGCGCCGCCGTCCTGGATCAGGTCTACCCGGCCGACCGCGAGATTCCGGCGGTCATCGCCCTCACCACGCTGGTGACGGCGCTGGCGATGAACCAGGTGCACACCGGGAGCTACATGTCCTGAATCAGTTGGGCTGCCGTTCGATCGCGAGGTCGACGATCTTCTGGACGAGCTGGGGGAAGTCGAGGCCCAAGGCGGCGCCGGCCGCGGCGAATTCGCTCTCTTTTTCCAGATAGCAGTTGGCGTTGACCTCGATGACGTAGATGTCGCCGGTGTCGGTGAGGCGCAGGTCGACGCGGCCGTAGTCGCGCATGCGCACGGCGCGGGCGGCGTCGAGAGCGGTCTTCTGGAGCTTGGCGCGCAGCTCGTCGGGAAGCTCGGGGAGGATCGATTTCGTCCCCTTGAACTCGGCGCTCTCCGGCTGCCACTTGGCCTCGGTGCCGAGGATCTGCGGCGCGCCTTCGGGGAGGCCCGAGAAATCCACCTCGACGGGCGGAAAGGCGACCGGCTCGCGGTTGCCCAGCACGCCGACGTAGAGCTCCCGCCCTTCGATGTACTCCTCGACCAAGGCCGAGTCGTTGACTTTTTCGTGGATCTCAATCACCCGCTTCATCAACGCCGTCGAGTCGCGCACCAGGGAGCCGTTGTCGATGCCGATCGAGGCGTCGGCGGTGAGCGGCTTGACGAACAGCGGCATGCGCAGGTTGCCGCCGGTCTCGAAGTCGGAATTCTGGCTGAACACGGCGAAATGCGGATAGAGGATGCTCTCGAAGGCGAAGACCTTCTTGGCCAACCCCTTGTCCTGGCGCAGATAGA
Organism: Thermoanaerobaculia bacterium; assembly: GCA_036264355.1. Taxonomy (GTDB): domain Bacteria; phylum Acidobacteriota; class Thermoanaerobaculia; order Multivoradales; family UBA5704; genus UBA5704. Next base: position 19,633 of record DATARD010000310.1, on the reverse strand, counting down.
GCTCTCCGGGGCCGCCGCCGGTGTAGCGCACGCCGAGCAGGTCGAGCAGCCCGGCCACCGCCACGTCACCGGCGGTGTTGCCGCCGAAGGTCTCCAGGAGGTTGAAGACCAGGTCGGGCTTCTGCTCCTGAAGCCTGTCGATGATCTCCCGCACGTCCTTGTGGACGGCGAGGACCGACACCTTGTGATCGTTCTCCCGCAGCGCCTCCGCGATCTGGCCGACCACCGGATCGCACGCCTCTCCCTCTTTTTCGAGTCCTGTAAACACGGTTACGTTCATGCCGAGAGGCGCGATGCAAGGGCCGCGCCCAGGTTGGGGGGGAAATGAAAGTGGGTCAAAAACAAGGCCATGGATCAATTCATGACCCGGTTTAGGCCCGTTTTTGGGTCAGGGTTTGACCCGGCGTCAGCTCCGGACGGCTGTTTCTCCTCGGGCGGCAAGGCTCTAGCCCGTGGCATGTCTGTTGCTCTAGAGAAGTGGGACGTTGCTCTTACGCCCAGATTTGTGACCCGGTCATCGTACCGCTTCATTCAATGGTGACCGGGCAATTTTTTTCTCCCAGCTTGTGCCGTAACCACTCCGCGACAGAGGCCTCTTCCTTGCGTCCCTTCACCGGGAGCGCTCCGATCAGGCTGTTGAGCAGCACGGTCTCGCGGGCGCGATACAGATCGTCCGGAGTCAGCGGTCGCTCGGCGATCCATCCTCCTGCGAGCAGCCGGCGCCGGACGGTGCCCGGCAGGCAGCCGTCGGATTCCGGCGGGGTGAAGAGGCCGTCGGGGAGCGCGAGCACCAGGTTGCTGCGCGCTCCTTCGGCGAGCCGGCCGCGCTCGTTGAGCAGCAGGGCCTCGAAAGCGCCCGCGGCTTCGGCGCGGCGGAGGGCCTGGCGGTTGGGCTCCCAGGGGAGGCTTTTGAGGCCGGCGAGCGGACTCTGGGAGTCGATGCGCAGATCGGAGAGCAGGATGACGGGCACGCCGTCGCGGTAGTCCGCCGCGCTCGGCGGCTGGTAGGGCTCGGCGGTGACGTCGACAGCGGGATCGCGGCTGACGGTGAGGCGCAGGCGGGCCACCGGGCGCGGCGCCCGGGCGGCGGCGCTCGCGATGATGTCCGCCAGCTCGCCGCGGCTTTGCGGCAGATCGATGCCGATCCGCTCAAGACCGGCAAAGAGACGGTCGAGGTGAGCGGCGACGTCCAGGGCCTCGCCGTGGTCCACCCGCAGGGTTTCGAACAGGCCGTTCACGGACTTTCCGAAGCGCCGAGCGCGGTGAGGAAGGCGCGCGCCTTGACCGCGGTCTCTTCCAGCTCCAGCTCCGGATCGGAGTCGGCGGTGATGCCGCAGCCGGCGTGGTAGGCGATCCGGCCGCCGGCCGCGGCGGCGGTGCGGATGGCCACCGACAGCTCCAGATCGCCGCCGAGGCTGAGCCAGCCGAGAGCGCCCATCGCCGGGCCGCGCCGCCGTTCCTCCTCGCTCGCCGCGACGATGATCGCCTGGATCTTTGGCGCGCCGGTGATCGAAGCGGGAGGGAAGGCGGCGCGCAGCAGGGAGACGGAATCCGAGGCCGGCAGCCGGCCGCGGACGGTGGAGACGAGGTGGTGGAGGGTCGGCAGGGTCATCAGCTCGGCGTGCCGCACCACCTCGACGCTGCCGGTCGTGCAGACGCGGCCGAGATCGTTGCGGGCGACGTCGACGATCATCGCCAGCTCCGCCTGGTCCTTGGCGCTCTCCGCCAGCTCGCGGGCCAGGGCGCGGTCCTCGCGCGGCGTCGCGCCGCGCGGCCGGGTGCCCTTGATCGGCTGCGTGGTGACGATCCCTTCGCGGACGGAGAGGAACAGCTCCGGGCTCACCGACAGCACCGCGCCATTCCGGTCGGCGCGGCCGGTGAGGCTCAGCCAGGCGCCGTGATCGGCCGGGCTCGCGGCACGCAATCGCTGCCAGAGCGGCCAGAGGCGGTCGGCCGGCAGCTTCGCTTCCAACCGCCGGCAGACGTTCGCCTGGTAGATCTGGCCGCGGCGGATGCGCGACACGGTGCGCTCGACCGCCGCCATGAAACCGCGGGCGTTGGGCCGCCCGGTCACCGGTCCCATGGCGAGACGCCCGGTTTCCGGCTCGGGAACCTCCCGCTTGCGTGCGGCGGCGAGGCGGGCCTCGGCGTCGCGCACCCGCTCGGCGTCTCCTCGTGTATGCCAGGCGTCCGTGCTCTCCAGGCGCCAGCCCCCGCCGTCGTGATGACCGTCGTGGCACAGCGCTTCGTCATAGAGCGCAAGGTGGAGGTCGGGGAGCTTGAGATCGTCCTCCAGGTCCGCCGGAGACGCCGGCTCCAGGGTCTCGAGCTCGGCGGCCAGCTCATAGCCGAGATAGCCCACCAGCAGCGCCCGCGCGGGACCGCCCCACGCCGCGAAAGCAGCCTCCAGGAGATCGAAGCCGCCGGCGGCGACTGTGATCCGACTGATCGGTCCGATGGGTTGGATCTGTCCGATCACCGTGGCCCTCCCGTTGCGTACGCTGAGCACCGCCAACGGCCGCACGAAAAACCGGTGATTTCCCCCTCCGCCGTCGAGCCAGGCGAAGCCGGGCTCGTTGCGCAGCTCTTCGGCCATCTGCTCGACCGTGGCGGTTATCTTGGGGCCGGGCAGGCGTAGCGGCGTCACCGCGCCGCGGCCGTGCGGATCGGGAGCGGGGAGCACGGCGTGCAGCCGCTCGATCAGCCGGCGCTTTTTTGCCGCGGAAAGCCGGTCGGACCACATGGCGGGATCACCAGGTCTGCGCGCGGTAGAGGAAATTGAACAGGAGATCGGTGCCGTTCTCGGTGAGGAACGACTCGGGATGGAACTGCACGCCCTCGACGCCGAGCCCGAGCAGGCGGCAGCCCATCACCTCCCCGTCCTCGGCCCAGGCGCTGAGCTCCAGGAACGGCGGCTCCTCGCTGCCGTCGACCACCAGCGAGTGGTAGCGCGCGGCGGTGAACGGGTTCGGCAGCGCCTCGAAGATCCCCTTGCCGTCGTGCCGGATCTCCGCCGTCTTGCCGTGCACCGGCTTTTTGGCCGGATGGACGCGCAGGCCGGCCACCGCGGCGATCACCTGCATGCCGAGGCAGACGCCGAGGATCGGGATCTGGCCGGTGAGCTTTTCCACCACCTGCTTCGAGATTCCCGCCTCCTCCGGCCCGAACGGTCCGGGCGAGATCAGGATGCGCTTCGGCTTGAGCGCCAGCACCTGCTCCAGGCTGATCGCGTCGGAGCGGTGCACGATGCACTCCGCCTCCAGCGCCTCCAGGGCCTGGACCAGGTTGTGGGTGAACGAATCCTGATTGTCGAGGACGAGGACCCGCATGGCGGCAGTCAGTCTACCGGAAGTAAGATGTCCCGACGTGTCCGCCCGCGTTCCGCCGATCCTCGCCCTCCGCCGCGGCCTCAGCCTGCGCTGCCCGCGCTGCGGCCAGGGGCGCCTGTTCGCAGGCTGGAACCGGCTCAACGAAAGCTGCCCGGTGTGCGGGCTGGTCTACGAACGTGAGAACGGCGACACCTGGTTCTTCATGTACATGACCACCGCCGGGCTCACCGGCCTGCTCGTCGTCACTATGTTCCTGCTCCGGCCGCGGGTCGTCTGGCTGGGACAGCTCGCGATCGGAGCCGCGGCCCTGCTGCTGATCGTGTCGTCGCTGCCCTTCCGCAAGGGGATCGCGGTGGCGCTGAATTACTTGATTCAGCGGGAGGAACGCTAAAGCGTCAGCCGGTTCGCGCGGTCGTCGGCGCCTTCGAGGATCACTTCGGAGCCGGGAGCGCGCAGGTCTTCGAGCGGGCAGTCCTTGAGGCTCAGCAGCGCGGCGCCGATGAAGACCTCGTTCTCGAAGTTGTTCTTCCGCATCCACTGCATGTAGCGCGAGTCGGAGCTGACCCGGGCCGGGTCCGCCTCGGCGAGCTTCTTCCAGTTCTCGGCGGTGGCGTTGACCCGGCAGAGGATGTGCTCGGCGTTGCGGAAGGTGAAGGTCAGCGTCTCGGACTGCGGCACGAGCTGGGAGCGTTGCGCAACCACGGCGTAGAGCCCCTGCCCGGGCGGCGAGCTGAGCTGGAGCAGGGCGACGCGCGGCGATTCCGTCTCCATCTGGCGCACCTGTTTCTGGTCCGCCACGGCGATTTCGGCGAGCAGCGCCTTCCAACTCGCCGTGTCCGGCTTCGGCTGGCTCGGCGGCGTGACGAGGGGGGAGCCGCCGGTGTAGGCGTAGTTGATGGGAAGCACGAAGCCCAGGCCGGCCGCGTCCCTGAGCTTCGCGGAGACGATCCCCACCACCCGGCCGTGCATGTCGAGGAGCGGGCCGCCGCTGTTGCCCGGATTCACATTGCCGTCGATCTGCAGGAAGGCGACGCCGAAGATGCTGCGCGCCTTGTGGCTGACCACCCCCTCGTGGACCGTGAAGTCCAGCCCCCGCGGCGTGCCGATGAAGACGACGTGGTCGCCGGTGCGCAGGAGAGTGGCGTCGCCCAGCGGCAGGGCGGCGGCCTTGGCGCCCGGCACCCGCACTAGGGCGAGGTCGAGCGTCTCGTCCTTCTGCTCGACGCTGGCGCTCAGCTCCCGTCCGTCGGCGAACACGGCGTGCATCGTGTCGTCAGGCGGGCAGGCGACGTGGGCGTTGGTGAGGGCGAGGTCGTCGGCCACGAAGAAGCCGGTGCCGAGGGAGCCCTGACAGCGCAGGATCACCACCGACGGGGTGACCCGCCCGGCGATCTCGGAGGTTTTGAGGAGCGGTCCCTGCGGCACCGCCCGCGCCGACCTGCGGGTGGGGATGTCGACCTCGTCGTCGGGATTCATCTGGCGGATCCAGACGAACAGCCCGAACCCGACCAGGATCAGCAGGACGCCGATCACCAGCACGCTGGACAGCCGCGTCGCCGGCGCCTCCTCGGCGCCTTTGACGTCGGCCACTGCGGCGGTGGTGCGGCCCCGCGCGCCGTTCTCGTCGAGCACCTCCAGCACGCGGTAGGCGAAGTCGCGGGTGACTCCCGAAACGATGACCGAGCCGGTGATCGCCATCGCCTGCTGCGCGGCGGCGAACGGCGGCGACTCCGGACCCAGCGAGGAGAGCGCGCGGGCGATCTGATAACGCCTCCGCCCCTCCGGCGGATTGCCCGCGAGGGCGACGTCCACCAGGAGGCTTCCCTTGCAGTGCGGGCAAACCTGAGCCGCGAGGGGAGCGGGCTCGCCGCAGCGGGGGCAACGCTCCCGCGCGATTTCCTCTGCCATTTGCGCCGGATTGTACTACAGATATCCCAACGACGTCAGCAGCTTGCGCGTCTCCTCGTCCATCGGCCGCGCGCCGCAGGTGCCGCCCTCCTTGTCGACCTCGACGTTGAACCGCGGCGCCTTCTCCCAGCGCCACAGCTCCTTCTTCAGGCGCTCGGCCTCCTGCGGGAACTTGTCGATCACGTTGACCGTCTCGCCCGGATCGTTCACCAGGTCGAAGAGAGTGAAGCGCACCCCTTCGCCGCCGATGAAGCGCTGCTCCGGCCGGGTCTGCGCGAAGATCAGCTTGAAGCGCGCGTCGCGCACGATCTTCTGCCATTTGTTCTTGTTCTCCCACCCCGCCTCGGAGTAGGCGAGCCCGGGATGGTCGAGGACGGCTGAGGAGCTGTCGTCCCCGTGATCGGACGCCTTGGCCTCGCCCTGGCCGCGCAGGCGCGGGGTGAGCGTCCGCCCCTGCATCCAGACGCCCTGCGGCAGCGCCACGCCGGCCGCTTCGAGCAGCGTCGGCGCGAGATCGATCAGCTCGGCCGGCTGCTTGTCGACCCGCGGCTTGAGGACGCCGGGGTAGTGGAGCACCAGCGGCACGTGCAGGCAGGTCTGGAAGCTGAAGCGGCCATGGTCGAAGTAGTAGCCGTGATCGCCCAGCGACTCGCCATGGTCGGCGGTGAAGGCGGTCAGCGTCTTGCCGAGCATGCCGCGCTTCTTCATCTCGTCGAGCAGGCGGCCGATCTGCGCGTCGGTGTAGGCGATCTCGGCGTCGTAGCGCGCCAGATAGAAGGCGAGATCGGTGCGCCCCTCCAGGATGTGCTCGCTGCCGACGCCGAACATCTGCTGCTTCGGCTTGTCGGACAGCGGGATCTGGATCGACGGATCGAAGTGCGCGTCGTTCTGGAACTTGTCGCGCGCCCCCGGCGGCGATTCATAGGGGAAGTGCGGATCGAGATAGTGCACCCACAGGAAGTAGGGCTTGCCCGACTTCTGGAGCTTGTCGAGCTGGCTGACCGCGAGATTGGTCACCGCCTCGGCCCGGTTCGGATCGGCGTTGTCGGCGCCGTGCGGCAGCTTCCAGGTCTCGATGTACTGGTCGAAGCCCTGGTTGAAGAAGAACTCGCTGCCCACCGCGGCGTTGGCGACCACCGCGATATTGATATAGCCCTGCTTCTTGAGCACCTCGGGGAAGGTGAGGAACTGGCACGAGATCGGCTGCCCGGCGGTGCGCACGATGCCGTTGTCCTTGGCATAGGTGGCGGTGAAGATCGACGCGAACGACGGCGTCGTCTTCGGCCATTGCACCGTCGCCTGGTCGAAGCGCACTCCCTCGGCCGCCAGGCGGTCGATCGCCGGCGAGGTCTGGCGGATGTACCCCCAGGCGGAGAGGTGGTCGGCGCGCAGCGTGTCGATGGTGATCAGCACGATGTTGCTCCGCGGCGGCAGGGGCTCGACTTGGGCGACCGGCTTGGCCGGCGGCGTGTTGCAGGCCAGGGCCGCGGCAAGAGACGCGAGGAGAAGGATGGAGATCGCGGGAGTCAGGAAGCGGCGCATGCGGGCGGTATCTTAGCAGGCGGGTGGATCGGCGGGGAGTAACTCTTGGAGGTAAAGGAGATAACCGTGGTGCCGGAGGTGGGAGTCGAACCCACACGCCCGCAGGGGGCGGCGGATTTTGAGTCCGCTGCGTCTGCCATTCCGCCACTCCGGCTGTTGGGTGGGGACGCGGGGAATCCTAGGGGGCGACCCTCTCGGATGTCAACCAACCGGCCGAGGCTGTTGACGGGGGGCTGGCTTTTGGTGTATAACCTAGACCCGTAAGCGGTAGTCCCTCAACGACTTACTGTCGTAGCTCCATCATTCGATTCAAATCCCAAGGGGGTCGCGACGTGACATTCAAGGTCGGTCAGAAGGTGGTTTACCCCAACCACGGTGTCGGTCTTGTCGAGAAAATCGAGCCAGCACAGATAGACGGGGTTGAACAGCTCTACTATCACCTCAAGCTGCTGGCGAACAACTCCAAAGTGATGGTCCCCAAGACCAACCTCGATCTGGTGGGGTTGCGCCCGTTGTGCCACCAACGGGACGTTCGATCGCTGTTCGACATTCTCGAAGACGGCAACATCGACACGTACAAAGACTGGAAGGGGCGTTACAAGCAGAACCTCGACAAGATGAAGACCGGCAGGCTGACCGATGTCGCGGAGGTTCTCAAGAACCTGCGCCTGGTGAGCCAGCGCAAGAGCCTCTCCTTCCGCGAGAAGAAGATGTACGAGCGGGCCAAATACTTCATCGTCAGCGAGGTGGCGCATGTGCGCGAGATCAACGAGCGGGAGGCGGAGGATCAGGTCGAGCAGGCGCTGACCTCGAGCCTCGCCAAGCGCCAGCGCGCCAAGGTCGCCAGTTGACGCGCGGGTAGGGGAGAGAGGACAGCAGGCGCGATGTGGAGGCCGCCCTTTGGGGCGGCCTTTTTCTTGGAGGCACCCTGCTACAATCCGCCGTATATGAAACGGCTTGTTGCGTCCGTCCTCGCCAGTCTGCTCGCTTCCGTCTTTGCCGTAGGAGCCGTGAGCGCCCAGGCGACAGCGGCCTCTGAAGCCTCCGCGGCTCCTACCTCCGCCCCGTCCGGGGTGCAGAACGACCTTCAACTGGAGCGCAAGCTCCTGTCCCTCGACCTGGTGAGCTACCGCGAGGCCCGAGCCCGCGAGCAGGCGGCGCGGGCGCAGGTGGACGACGCCGGGCAGAAGCTCGATCAGGCGCTGGCCGGCGACAGCCTGGCGCTCGGCACTTTGGAGTCGCTGTTCGACGTTCTCTCGGCGTCGCGGGCCTCGGTGCAGATCGCCGCGCAGCGGGTGGACTGGCAGGTGCAGCGCCTGCAGGACCGGTTGCGCCGGATCAGCTTCCTGGAAGGGGAGCTGGGAGGAGCCCGGGCGGTGCGCCCTGGCTCCGTCGCCGGACGGTGGCAGGTGCAGATCCTGCCGCAGAACGTCGCTGGCGTTTTTGACCTGCGCCTCGATGGGACGGTGGTTTCCGGGACCTATCAGATCGGAACGACCAAGGGCTCGTGGCGCGGCACGTTCGTGGACAACGACCTCCGCCTGGAGCGGATCGACTCCAAAGGCGGTTTCGACAGTGTCTTCTCAGGCACTTTCAATCCCGCGACCCAGACAATAACCGGCTCGTGGACCGCCAACGAGCTGGCGAGCGGGCAGCCGACCCGGGGCGATTGGACCGCCGCCCGGCCGCCTGCCACGGAAGAGAGGCAGCCGTGAGCAAAGACAACTTCATCTCCGCGATGTTCGGAGTCCTCCTCGGGTTCATCGCCGGCTATGTGATGCACGAGGTCTTGGTGGCGCGCCAGCCGCCGCGCTTGCCGGCCGGCATGAGCACCGACGCCGCCGCTCCGGACCAGGGCGGGGAGGGCGGCCAGGCGGGTGAGCAGGCACAGGCTCCCGCTGCCGGACCGGCGGCCGGCGGCGCTCCGGGCGGCGGCGCTCCCGGCGGTGGCGCTCCAATGCTCGCCGAGGTCCGCGATCTCGAAGCGCGCATCGCGGCCAATCCCCAGGACGCCGACGCCATCCGCCGCCTCGGCGATCTGAACTTCGACATCAGCAACTGGCAGAAGGCGCACGATCTCTACACCAAGTATCTGGAGATCCGGCCCGGCGATCCCGACGTGATGACCGACCTCGGCGTGACCTACCGCGGGCTCAAGCAGTTCGACCGTGCGCTGGAGATCTTCGGTCAGGTGGCGAAGGCGGCGCCCGACCATTGGCAGTCGCGCTACAACGAGGTGGTGATCCTGGCCTTCGACCTCAACAAGATGGACGACGCGAAGCAGGCGCTCGCCGAGCTCCAGCGGCTGCAGCCCAACAACGAGAAGGTCGCGCAGCTCGCCGCCGCGATGGAAAAGAAAAAGGCGGCCTGATCCCACATGACCCGCGTGCTGCTGTTGATGGTGATCGCGTACCTGGTCTGGCTCGGCATCGAGAGCCTGCTCAACCGGTTGCGCGCGTTCGGCGCGCCGCCCGCCCATCGCACCGGACCGCGCCGGGCCGCCTCGAATGACGCCCAGGGGATCGAGACCCTGGTGCGCTGCACGGCATGCGGTGTCCATGTCTCCCGCTCGCGCATCCTGACCCAGGGAGGCGAGCCCTACTGCTCCGAGGAGTGCCGCCGGCGCGCCGCGCAGAGTGCCTGATCCCGTCTCCACCCTCTTCGCGCCTCTCGGCGCTCCTCTCTTCGCAGAGGTCGCCGTCCCGCTTCCGCTGCCGGAGCCGTTGACCTACGAGATCCCGGCCGCCTTCGTCTCCATGGCCGCGCCCGGAGTCCGGGCGCGTGTGCGGGTCGGCAAACGGCGGCTGACCGGCGTGATCGTCGCCGTCCACGACCGCCGGCCGGAAGAGTTTGAGGTGCGCGCGCTGGAGGAGGTCCTCGACGTCGAGCCGGTGCTGCCGCCGGATCTGCTGGAGCTCGCCCGCTTTACCGCCAACTACTATTTGGCGCCGCTGGGCGAGGTCGTCCGCACGATGCTGCCGTCCGATCTGCCGCCCTGGGGCGACCGCCGTGTCTGGCTCACCGACGCCGGAGCCCTCGCGCCGCCGCGCAACGCCGAAGAGGCCGCGGTAATCGAGGCGCTCCGCGACGGCGGACGGACGAGCCTCTCCGCTTTGCAGGGCCGGGTGGGCATCCCCGGCCTGTCGCAGGTCCTCGCCGGCCTTCTGGAGAGAGGCCGGATCGGCGGCGAAGAAGCCCGGCCGCGCTCGCAACGCTACGTGACCGCGGTCGAGCTGGCGCCCGGCGGTCTCGCCACCCATCTCGCCGCCGCCGGCCGCTCAGCGCCGGGGAAAGCGGTGATCGAATATCTCCACGCTGTCGGCCGGCCCGCCACCCAGGGAGAGGTCGCCGCCGCGGTCGGTTGCACGCCGGCTGTGCTGCGCCGCCTGGTGAATCTCGGCATCCTCCGCCAGTTCACCCAGGTGGAGCGGCTGTCGCTCGACCGCCACATGATGGGAGTGGCCGGGGAAGGGCAGGCGATTGTCCTCCGTCCCGATCAGGACACTGCGCTGCGGCGGATCACCGCGACCCTCGACCGGCGCGACTTCGCCGCTCTCCTGCTGCAAGGCATGACCGGCTCGGGGAAGACCGAGGTCTACCTGCGCGGCGCCGAGGCGGCGCTGGAGCGCGGCCGTTCGGCGATCCTCCTCGTCCCCGAGATCGCTCTCGTGCCCGCCCTGGCGCGCGCCGTCGAGCAGCGATTCGGCGAGAAGCTCGCCATTCTGCACTCCGGCCTGGGGAGCAGCGAGCGGCAGCAGGAGTGGGAACGCGTCCGCCGCGGCGAGGCGAAGGTCGTCCTCGGTCCGCGTTCGGCCCTCTTCGCGCCGGTCGCCGATCTCGGCCTTCTCGTCGTCGACGAGGAGCAGGACACCTCCTACAAACAGGAGATCAGCCCGCGCTACCACGCCCGCGATCTCGCCCTCGTCCGTGCCCGGGACGCCGGAGCCGCCGCGCTTCTGGTCTCCGCCACGCCGAGCCTGGAGAGCCGCTACAACGCCGAGCGCGGCAAGCTCGAAGCGCTCCATCTCACCGTGCGCGCCGGCCAGGGCTCGCTGCCGGAAGGCATCCTGGTCGATCTGCGGCAGGAAGAAGGCGCCTCGCGAAGGCCGAGAGAGGTCTATTTCTCCGCGCGCCTGCGCCAGGAGATCACCCAGGCGCTCGACGCCAAGGAGCAGATCATCCTGCTGCGCAACCGCCGCGGCTATGCGCCGATGCTCCTCTGCCGCGCCTGCGGCGAAGACTTCCGCTGTCCGGACTGCGGCCTGCCGCGCACCTACCACCGCCGCGCCCGCCGCCTGCTCTGCCACTACTGCGGCTCGACGATCGGCGTGCCCGAGCGCTGCCCGGTGTGCAACGAAGAAGCGTTGGAGCCGGTGGGAGCCGGCACCGAGAGAGTGGAGGAGACCTTCCGCGAGCTGTTCCCCGATGCCACCGTCGACGTCCTCGACCGCGACACCGCCCGCCGGCCCGGAGGCCCCGCCGCTCTGCTCGAACGCTTCGGCCGCGGCGACATCCAGGTGCTCATCGGTACCCAGATGGTGTCCAAGGGGCACCACTTCCCGGGCGTCGCGCTCACCGCCGTCCTCGCCGCCGACGCCTACCTGGGCTTCCCGGACTTCCGCGCCGTCGAGCGCACCTACAACCTCCTCACCCAACTCGCCGGCCGCGCCGGCCGCGGCGACAAGCCCGGCCGGGTGGTGATCCAGACCTATCACCCCGACCACTACGCCATCCAGGCCGCCCTGCGCCAGGACGACGAAGGCTTCGCCCGCGAAGAGATGCGCTTCCGCCGCGTCTTCCACTATCCGCCCTTCACCCGCATGGTCCAGATCCTGGTGCGCGACAAAAACCGCGACCGCGCCGCCGGCCTCATCCACGACCTGGCCACCCAGCTCGCCGCCCATCCCCTCGCGCGCACCGTCCGCCTCACCGGCCCCGCTCCCGCGCCGCTCGAACGCCTGCGCGGCGAATGGCGCTTCCAACTCCTCGCCCGCGCCGCCGACGGCAAGATCCTGCACAAGCTGATGCGTGAGGTGCTGCCGCAGAACCCGGGCTACGACCTGGTGATCGATGTGGATCCCCAGCAGTTGTTGTAGGGAAAGGACCAAAAGGACGTAAAGGACCAAAAGGACTGCCCCCGGGCTCGGTCCGCGATCGCCTTTCAACCCCGGCGACCACTTCAGCCTCTTCCGGCCGCCGAACGTCGAAACTCTCGCCGAGCGGATCAGGACCGGCGGAACAGGGATGAAGGCTCGACCCTCGTCGCCCAGTAGGCTGGTTGTAGGATCGCCGGCAGAGAGATGAGCGCGACGACGCACGGCACGAGGATGAAGACGAGGGGATCGCGCGGGTTCACGTTGAACAGGAGGCTCGCCATCGTCTTCGCCATGCCGAGAGCGAAGACGAGCCCCGCGATCAGTCCGATGCCGAGGAGCGCCGCCCCCTTCCAGACGAAATGCCGCAAGATCTGTGACTGATCGGCCCCGACGGCCATGCGGATGCCGATCTCGAAGCTCTGCTGGCGCACGGTGTAGAGCAGGACCGAATAGATGCCGATGATCGCCAGCACGAGAGCCGAAGCGGCGAAGAAGATCAGGAGGGAGGCGTTGAGCCGCGTGCCGGCCTCCTCGTCGCGCTTGCGTTCCTGCAAGGTTTTGACGTCGTAGACCGGGATGTCCGGCGCGATCGTCCGCAGGAGAAGGCCCAACTGCTCGGCGGTCGGGCCGCCGCCCTCGCGCGTGCGCAGGAGGATCGACGCCGTCCGCGCCCGCATCTGGAACAAGGGCAGGTAGATGTCGCGCCGGAAGTCGTGATCCGGTTGGACGGGCCCCCGCTGGTCGGCGTCAGCGACGACGCCGACCACCTCCGCCCACCCCTCCTGGGGCGCTGTCACCCAGAACCGTTTTCCGATCGGGTCTCGAGACGGCCAGAGCGCCTCGGCCGCGGAGCGGCTGACGATGGCGACCAGGGGATGTCTCGCGTCATCCTGCTCCGTGAAAAAACGCCCCTTGAGCAGAGTGATCCTCATTTGACGGAGGAGATCGGGCGACACTCTGTGGTTGTAGACCTTGAACTTGTCTTCCGCTTTCTCCAGCGAGCGCCCTTCCGGCACGATGAGCAGATAGAAGTGGCTGGAGCCGGGGACTGCAGGAGCCCACAGGCCCGCGTCCTCCACGCCGGGGAGCGCTCGTGCTTTCTCGATCACCTGCTTATACAACTGGTACACCGGCTCGTCGGTCTGATACTGGTTCGCCGGCAGCTCGAAGCGGGCGCTCAGGATGTTGTCCACCCGGAAACCCGGATCGTTCTGAATCAACGCCTGCAGGCTCTTGGCCATCAGGCCCGCTCCGATCAGGAGGACGACCGAGAAGAAGATGGCTGAAACGGCGAGGAAGCTGCGGGTGAAAGCAGTGCCAGCCGAGTGGCTGTGGCCCTTGCCCTCGGACTGGAGCTCCTCCTGGAGGCTCACCGTCAGGCTTTTTCTGGCAGGGACCACACCGATCAGGAAGCTGATCAGAACCGAGAGCACCACCGCGGCCGCCAGAGCGCGCAGGTCCACCGAGAAATGGATGAAGCCCGGCAAGTCGTAGGCGCTGTTGCCGAGCTTGGCCAGCAGCCGGACCGCGAAAACCGCCGCTCCGACCCCGAGCAGTGCGCCTGCCAGGCAGAGGAGGGCGCCTTCGAGGACGAAATAGCGGATGAGACGATTCCGGGTAATCCCCAGAGCCAGCCGCAGAGCGACCTCCTTGCGCCGCTCGACGGCCCTGACCAGGAGCAGGTTGGTGACGTTGGCACAACCGACCAGCAGGACGAAAACCGCACCGATCAGCAAGGTCAGGATCGACAGGCGCATGCGGGAGAAATCAAGCTGAGACGTCCGCAAGGGCTCGACCTTCACGGAATAGCCCTCGTTGGTCGCCGGGAAGGTGGCGGCGAGCCGTCGCGTGATCGCGAGCATCTCCTGCCGGGCCTGCTCGACGCCGACCCCCGGCCGACGGCGCGCGTACACGTCCAGCCAGCGCGAGATTCGATCCTCGATGTACCCCTTGCGGATGATCAGCCGGGCCATGGTGACCGGCACATAGAGGTCGACGTCCGGGTAGATGTCGCGAAACCCCTCCGGTAGGACGCCGATGATCTGGAACGCCATCCCCTGGATCTGGATGCTCCGGCCGACGATCGCGGGGTCTCCGCCGAAGCGCCGCTTCCACAGGCCGTGGCCGAGCACCGTCACGGCCTGCGGGCTGGTTCGGTCCTCCTCCGCCGGCGCGAAGGATCTCCCGAGAGCGGGCCGCACCCCGAGGAGATCGAAGTAGGAGGCGGAAACGAAGCTGGCCTCGACGCGCTCGGCGCGGCCGCCCTCCGTCAGGTTGAGCTGCAGACCGTCCGAGCTCGCGGAGATCAGCTCGAGAGTCCGGCTCTGCTCACGCCAGGAGCCGACGTCCAGGTAGGAAGCCGGGAAAGCCGAGCCTGCCTGCTCTCCCAGCATTCTCAGGACCACCAGGCGATCTCCGTCCTTGTAGGGAATCTCGCTGAGCAGAACGGAGCTCGCGATGCTGAAGATGGTCGTCGTCGAGCCGATGCCCAGGGCCAGGATCAGCAGGACGGAGCAGGAGAGACCAGGCCTCCTGACCAGCGCTTTGAGAGCATGGCGAAGGTCGTAGGTGAGCATGATTCCCCTCCTCGCAGTCGTTCCAGGTTGCGTGCAGCGATCGTGAGCGGATTGGATCTTCTCGATCCATATAGTATTAGGGATACTGTCCCCCAGCAAGGCACTCGGGGCTGATGCTCTGGGCGCAGGACGTCTGGGCCCTCCACTCGTCTCTCCGTGCAACACAGCACTGCGTTGTGGCAACACAGTCGCACGCAGTGCCAACGTCGACGCGCGCCGTGGCGTCAGAGCAGAGCGCGCGGGCGCCACTGCCGTACGCAGTGGCAACACAGCAGCAGGCAGTGCCGTCACTGCATCGCGTGCGGCTGTGTTGTCACAACGCGGTGCTGTGTTGCCACTGCGTGCGGCGGTGATGGCATGGCTCTCTGCTGTGACGCCATGGCGCTTGCGCGTGACGCCTCTGGGCCTGTTTGTGTTGCACGGGCGCCTGCGCAGGACTGATCCCCTGGCCCTGGCGGAGACCCTGAGCCGGAGAGGGACGAGCTCAAGCGGCAGGCTCCTGGCCGGCAGCCCGGAGCTGTGCGATCGCCTGCCGCCAGCGGGGCGTCTGCTCCTGGTTGTCGCCGATGCCCAAGGCGGCGATATCGTCGGCGATCGCGGACAGCGGCCGCGGTGAGCCGCCGCGCAGCTCGGCCACCAAGCCAGCCCGGAACGCCTGCTGTTTGTTGGGAATCGCCAAGCCCGCGACGACGTCGGCGATCGCCTGCAGGTCGATGGGGGCTGCCGGCGACGGAGCTGGTGCTGGAAGCGGCGCCGGCTGCGGCGCGGGAGCCGGTTCGGGTGCAGGGGGCACGGCCGGGCCGGGGTCGCCGGCAAGACCGAGCACCGTCTCCTGCCCGCCGGCCGGGAGTGGCGCCTCCTGATGTCCATAGAGATTCGAGTCGTAGACCAGGACCTCGCCGTCACGACGGCAGGTGCCTTCGTCGAATTTCTGGCGGATCCGCCGCATGGTGGGGGCGGAGATCGAGGGCAGATAGGAGGCCGCGCCGTCACGCCATACGGCTCCCAGGAGAGGAGGGGTGTTGCCGTTGACGTTGCGCTCCAGCCAGACCGCCAGCCAGCCATCCCCGCGCAAGACATGGAGAGGCACCATCATCGCGAATCGCGGCAGCGGCTCGGTGCTGGTCGCCGCGGCGGTCAGCGACGGCAAGACGGCGCGGGCGGTCGGCGGGATGAAGCTCTGGCCCATGCCCAGGCCCCACTTCTTGCCCAGCGCCTCCCAGGGTGCCAGGTCCTCGCCGCGTGCCAGAGCCCGCACCCATCCCAACCAGGTCGACGCCTGCTCGGGAGCATGCCAGGGTGAGGAGCGCATCCCAACCGTCAGGATGGTGCCGTCCGGCGCGCGGCACAGCTCATAGACGCCGAAAAAGTACTGCAGCCACTCCAGGGCCGCCGTGGCCTGCTCCGCGTCGCCACTCTTCGCGGCCCAGTCGTGGACCGCCGCCACGGGCAGGAGATGGCCCCACAACCCATAGGTCGTGCTGAGCTCTTCGTCGCCCATGAACACCTCGCGGGAGCGCGCGAAGAACTCGGCCCACTTTGGGCCGGCGGCCGGATCTCCCTGCCGGTAGCGGACGCTCCACCCCATCGGCCCCCAGTTGCCGGAGCCCTGGTTGGTCAGGCCGGCGACCAGGTCCGGAGCGTTCTTGTATTGCGCGCTCGGCAGCGGGCGCCCCTGGACGCTGGCCTGGACTTCGAGGACGAGGAACTGTTCGAGGTTCTGGGGCATGTGTGTCTCCTGGCTTCGAATTATCCCCTCACTGAGGACCTCATCCTGCCCAATAACTGGTTTAATTTGTAGGTAGGATAATTCCGTGCTTCTGTCAGCTCTGTCTCGAAGGTCTCCATCAGTTGAGGGTAGTTCTCGAGCAAGTTGGTAATCCCCTGGCTCGTCGGGAGTGACTCCATTTGATCTTCGAGGATGCGCAGAGAAGGCAATCCCATGGTCTCCAGGTGGGCCAACTGGATTTTGAAAGCATCCACCAACTTCATCTCCGTCAACAATTCCTTGTGTTGTCTTATGCGTTTCAGAAGCCTTTGGCGTTCCTCCGGATCCTTGTGAGGCAAGTTATTTTCATACTGTCGGTAAATCTCCTGAAGATCGCTGTCGTCCGGCTGGATCCTGCGCAAGACCAGCAATGCCTGGAAAGGATCTTTGGTAATCAGCGCGCGGGCCTTTTCGGGCGTGGAGAGGTATTCCATCGTCATGGATGTCAATTCCGTGGCCCCTCCTGTTTCATAGATTTTAGACGTGTACTTTCCGGTAGCCGGGTATTCGCCCTGGTATCGGCCTTGATTCTGGGCTACGTTTTCCTGCTCCCCGATTTCACCCGATTGCGCGTTGAGGCCGGCCGAATTCTGGTGCCGTGAATGGAGTAGAAGAGAGGCATCGTACCAAAGGTCGGGATAGTTCATCTCGAGGTAATGTCCCACCTCATGGACAATGATGTCGACCTCATCCGAGACGGCCACGGAGATATGATCCTTGAGCTGATAAGCACGATGGTCGAAGCTTTTGTCGACCTTGACCTGTGGTCTCTTGATTTTGGCCAACACACTCTTGTTCACCAGGTCCTTCAGCAGGGAATCCGCATTGCGGAGCTTTTCCTTCACCTCCTCCGGATCGTCAAAAGCCTCGTACAGGCTTTCCTGGTTTGATTTCTCGAAAACTACGTCATCTGCCAGGGTTCCGCCGTTCTTCCATTCCCCTCGAATCTCCTTCTCCACGGGGTAGCGCTTGGCCATTTTGGGATCCAGCAGGCGAGCCACGAACAAGGTGCTCAGTAATTTATCCGTCAAAGCCGGTTTCTGAAAATCGAATTCTGCAATATCCACATCATGCCTAGCCTTCAGGAAATCGGTCACCTTGGGAAGTCCGACCGCCTTTTTCAGCACCTGGCTCTCGGCTTTGTCTCCATATTCCTCCAGATCGCTGTAAATTTCGTTCAGCTTGGCGCGTTGGTCCGGTTTGGCGTTTTTTTGGAGAACCGTGTAGAGCTGGTCGTGCCCGCCCGGGGCCTGAATGATGCCCTGGGACAAGAGCGTCATCGCTTCTTGTTTCACCAAGGGGGTGAGCGCTGCGTTCTTTTTGATCAATAGTACCTTTGCCTGATCTGTGACGTCGGTTCTAATAATAATAGAATTAAGCGCGCTCTTGGCCTCTGCCAGAGACTTGGCTCCTGTCAAGAGACAGCCAAAAAATTCGAATTCCCTGGTTGGCTGCACCACGTACATCCCCAAGCCGACCATTCCCTCAAACTGACTCGTCAACAGGGTGTCCAGTGTAGTGATTTCCCGTATGGCGGAAATTAAATGATCTTTCAGCAGCGGCTGAGTCTGAGGGATATTCGCAAGCGGCTTGCTCGCCGTGATTTCCAGCAGAGTCTGGCGCCGCGATGAGGATCGGAGCCAGCCAATCAGGTAGCTGGACTGCGAAGGCACGTTGATGGCCAACTCACTCCAGAAATCCTGGTACCCCTCTTTTGTTTTTACCTGGTCTGGATCCAGCTTCAGTGTCACCTTGGCAAGGGCGCCTTTCAAGGGCTCATATTGACTGTCGGCGCCAATGGCCTCTTTGGCAATCTTCACAGCCTTGCCGAAGAATACTGCCGTAGCATCTTTTAAATCCGCCTCTTTCACTCCCATGAGGGCTGCCTGATCTTCGAGCGAAGGCACATCCTCATTGGCGCCCAGCCTTTGCACCATTGTACCTGTTGACTTCTGCGCCGGCTTCACCCCCAAGGCCCCACCCCCCTCCGTCGCAGCCGCGACCCTCCGCCGCCGGACGTACTCCCCGACCAGATCCCTCGGCTCTCCACCCGCAGCCTCCACCTTGGCCTCCGCAAAAGGCCGAACCTCCCAAAGCGGGGACGCCACCGGCCCTTCCGCAGCCCACGCCTTCCTCTGCGCCGGCACCGGATCAAAAGCCCTCGCCCTGCTCATCGCGTCATGCACCCCTCCAGAAAGTTAGAAAAATCCTGCCACGGGCGAAGACCTTGTGTCAAAGCATCTCGTCCTGGCTCCCCGGGGACGATCACGGCGCCGATCGTGGAAGGAGTAATCGCTGAGTTTCTGTGTTGCGCAGTGGCGGTCGGCGGGGCTCACGCCGCCCACAGGCGGTCGAGCATCCCCGAGAGCGACTCCAGGGTGATGGGCTTGACCAGGACGTCGTCCATGCCCACCTGCAGGCAGCGCTCACGGTCGGCGGCCAGGGCGTAGGCGGTGAGGGCGACGATGGGGACCCGGCTCGCCGCCCTGGTCTCTTCGTGCTCGTGGGTGCGGATCCAGCCGGTCGCCTCCCAGCCGTCGAGCTCCGGCATCTGGCAGTCCATGAGCACCGCATCCCAGGCGCCGTCCCGCCAGGCATTCACCACCTCGCGGCCGTTGTTGCGGATGTCCACCCCGACTCCCAACAGCTCCAGCATGGCCTGGGCGACCATCTGATTGATGACGTTGTCCTCCGCCAGAAGCACCCGCTTGCCTTGCCAGGGCCGGCGGACGGCTTCGGGCCAGGGGGTGTCCGCAGCCGGCGCCGTGGCCACCGGTACCTCGGCCCAGAACGTGGCACCGGTTCCCGGCCTGCTCTCATAGCCGACGCTTCCTTGCATCAGCTCGGCCAGCCGCCGGCAGATCGCGAGGCCGAGCCCGGTGCCGCCGCGCAAACGGGCTCCCTCGAGCTGTTGGAACGGCTGGAACAGGCGGTCCCGGTCCTCCGGAGCAACCCCCGCACCGGTGTCGGTCACGGCGAGCCGCAGCAGCCAACCCCCACCCTCGCCGCCCACCGGCCGGCCGGAGAGGATCGCCTGCACGGTGCCCGCATCGGTGTGCTTGATGGCATTGTCCAGGTAGTTGAGCAGAATCTGGCGCAGGAGCATCTCATCGGCCACGGCATCCAGATGGCTGGGCCAGTCGATGTCCAGCTCCAAGGCGAGGCCATGCTCCGTCGCGCGGGGACGGACGAGGTCCACCGCGTCGGTGACCAGCCGCCGGGGCGAGAACGGCCCCTCCGCCAATTCCATCCGGCCGGCCTCGATCTTCGCCAGATCGAGCACCTCGTTGAGCATCCGCATCAGCGCCTGTCCCGAGGAGCTCAAGGTCTCCGCGAGCCGATGCTGCGGCTCCGTGAGATCGCTGTGGAGCAGCAGGTCGGCCATCCCCAGGACGCCGTTCATGGGAGTGCGGA
>DATARD010000283.1:0-10630 GCA_036264355.1 Thermoanaerobaculia bacterium | reverse complement strand
GTACGCCCTGCAAGCCGCCATCGCCGCCTGTCACGCCCGAGCGCGGACCGCTGAGGAAACCGACTGGCCGCGCATCGCCGCGCTCTACGCGCTGCTCGCCGCGCGCGCGCCCTCTCCCGTCGTCGAGCTGAACCGCGCGGTCGCCGTCGCGATGGCATTCGGCCCGGCCGCGGGGCTCGCGCTCGTCGACGCGCTGACCGCCGAGCCGTCGCTCAAGACCTACCACCTCCTGCCGAGCGTGCGCGGCGACCTCCTCGCCAAGCTCGGCCGCCGCGACGAGGCCCGTGCCGAATTCGAGCGCGCCGCCGCCCTGACGCGCAACGCCCGCGAACGTCAGATCCTTCTCGAACGGGCCGCCGGATGCGCGCCCCAGTAACCCCGGCGGTCCAGGACCTCCTGCTGATCGGCGGCGGGCATACCCATGCCCTGGCGCTGCGGATGCTCGCGATGCGTCCGCTCCCCGGCGTGCGCGTCACGCTGGTCAGCGACGTCTCCTATGCGCCCTACTCCGGCATGCTGCCCGGGCACGTGGCCGGCTTCTATTCGTGGGAAGAGATGCACATCGACCTGCGGCGTCTGGCCGCCTTCGCCGGCGCGGCGTTCGTGCTCGGACAGGTGGACGGCCTGGACGCTGACCAGCGGACCGTCCATGTCGCGGGCCGGCCGCCGATGCGGGCGAGCGTGATCTCTCTGAACGTCGGCAGCACGCCGAGCCTGTCGGGAGTGCCGGGAGCGGAGAGGTGGGTCATCCCCGCGAAACCGGTGCCCGAGCTTCTCGCCGGCTGGGATCGCGTAAAGGCCGCAGCAGCCGATCGGGAAATGCGAATCGTCCTCGTCGGCGGGGGAGCGGGCGGCGTCGAGCTGGCGCTCACCATGAGCCACGTGCTCGGCCGGCGGGCTTCCATCACCCTCCTGCATCAAGGCGCGCGGCTCCTCCCCGGCCACAATGAACGCGTGCGGAGCATCCTCTCTCGCCTGCTACCCGAGCGCGGCATCACGGTCCGCACCAGCACGCAGGTGGCCGAGGTCACCGCCGAGGGCGTGCGCACGGCGGCCGGCGATTTCGTGCCGGCGGATTTCGTCTTCTGGGTCACCCACGCCGCGGCACCGTCCTGGATCGCCGGAAGCAGCCTCGCCACCACGCCGGAAGGATTCATCCGCGTGACGCCGAAGCTTCAGGCGGTCGATCACCCCTGGATCTTCGCCGTCGGCGATGTGGCCACCCTCGAAGCCACGCCGCGGCCGAAATCCGGTGTTTTTGCGGTCCGCATGGCCAAACCTCTGGTCGCCAACCTGCGCGCCAGTTTCTCCGGCCGGCCGCTCAAGAGCTACCACCCCCAGCGCCAGTTCCTGAGCCTCATCGGCACCGGCGACGGGCAAGCCGTGGCTTCACGCCGCTGGCTGGCGGGGCGCTCCGCGTTGTTCTGGGCGCTCAAAGACCGCATTGACCGCCGCTTCATGAGGAAATTCGAAGACCTGCCGGTGATGGCCGACGTGCCCGAAGCGGAGCCTGAAGATCATTCGGACAACCTTCAGGAAAGCGCCCGCATGCGTTGCCTCGGCTGCGCGGCCAAAGTGGCGAGCACCACGCTCACCCGCGTCATGGTCCGTCTCCGCGAAGAGCACGGCACCGCCTGGCAGGAAGCCGCCAAGGCTGGAACCGTCATGGTCGGCCTCGATGCGCCGGACGATGCTGCCGTCTTCACCGTGCCGCCCGGCCGCGCGCTGGTGCAGACCGTCGACTACATGCCCGCCCTGGTCCCCGATCCCTATCTCTTCGGCCGCATCGCCACACTCCACAGCCTGAGCGACCTCTTCGCCATGGGAGCCGATCCGCACAGCGTCCTCGCGGCGGCGCTGGTCCCCTTCGCATCCGAGCCGGTCACCGAAGAAACGCTCTATCAATTATTGAGCGGTGTCCTCCGCGAGCTCACCGCCGCGGAAGCCGTGCTGATCGGCGGCCATACCGCCGAGGGCGCCGTCACCGGACTGGCCCTGACCTGCAACGGCCTCGTTGATCTCAGCGGGCCGTCTCATCTCCTGCGCAAGAGCGGTCTCCGAGCCGGAGACGCGCTCCTCCTCACCAAACCGCTCGGCATCGGAGTGCTCTTCGCATCGCACATGCGCCTGCAAGCCAAAGCCGCCTGGATCGACGCCGCCCTCGACTCCATGCTCCTCTCCAACCGCACCGCCGCCACCATCCTGCGCGACCACGGAGCCACCGCCTGCACCGACGTCACCGGTTTCGGCCTCGCCGGCCACCTCCTGGAAATGCTGCAACCCGCCGGCCTCGGAGCGGAAATCAATCTCGCTGCTCTTCCCGCTTTGCCGGGAGCTTTGGATTGCCTGCGCCGCGGTTTCACCAGCTCGCTCGCCCCGGCGAATCGGCGCGCTCTTTCGGCGATTTCCGGCGCGGAGTCCTTTCTCGCGGATGAGAGGCTCGCGCTCCTATTCGATCCACAGACCTCCGGGGGTCTGCTCGCTGGAGTGCCGGCGGAGCGGGCGGTGGAGTGTTTGGAGGCTTTGCGGGCGGTGGGATACGGACAGGCAGTGAGGATTGGGAGAGCGGGTGGGCCGGGGGTCGGGATTTCTCTGCGGAGTCCGGGATAGGAACAGCCTAGAGCTCTGGGGCCTCGCTGAAGCTGCGTGCAGAAGGCACCGCCTTTGCACCTCTCCGGAGTGTTGGAAGAGGAGGTTGAGATGTTGGGAGACAAGGACGCATCGGTGATGATCGCCGTCAAGAATCAAGCGGTGGCCCAGAAGTTCTACGAAGGCACACTCGGACTGAAGAAGGGCGATGCCGAGCCCGGAGGTCTGACCCTCAAGAGCGGGAGCACGCGGGTCTTCATCTACGAGTCGAAATTCGCCGGAACGAACCAGGCAAGCGCCGCCGCCTGGGTTGTCGACGACGTGGACGAAGTCGTGAAGGCGCTCAAGGCCAAGGGCGTTTCATTCGAGCGGTACGACGACCTGCCGCAGATGAAGCGTGAGGGCGATATTCACGTTGCGGGAGATTTGAGAGCCGCTTGGTTCAAAGACCCGGACGGCAACATCCTGGCCCTGTCGAATCGATAGAGCTCTTTCGAGGCTCAGTGCGTCGCGAGCGCGATCACCCAGACCGCATGGCCAGGATGGCAGCGCTCCCAGCGAGGCTTAACGTATAATCATCGCCCGAGAACGCTCGGATCGGCCGTGTCGCGCGACGTGAGGTTGGGCGCCGGACATCACGGCGTCATACCCTCTCCACGGTCGAGCTTCTGAGCCTGAGGGCCTGCGCTCGGACCCTCAGTGGATGAGTCTCCGAGCCTCGACTTCTGCGGTGCGAGTCTGGAGAGGTGAGCCTCTGAGTCCCGGCGCTCGCTCTCCCATCCCTGGTGCTTGAGACACTGAGCCTCGCCCTCCGCGCTCTGAGACTCAACGCCTGAAGCATGGAGTCTCAGCCGCTGCGCTCCATGTCTCGATCCCTGAGATCCCCAGTCTCAGCCGCTGCGCTCCCAGTCTCTATGGCCGCTCTTCCTGTTGCGCTGCTCCCCCTGATAGATTGACACTTGACGCGTTCATCTGGAAGGGAGACCGGCTGATGCCGATGTCGCGGAAGTCGCTGGCCGATCGGGGCTTGCGGTGGTCGCAGTTGAATGAGCAGGGGCAGGCGCTGGCCGAGGAGATGCCGGAGCTGCGGGAGTCGCTTGAGGAGCTGCGCAGCGTGGCGCAGGAGGTTACCGGCTTGACGGCGCAGCAGCGGCATCATATGGCGCAGGCGCGGATGATCACGGCGCGCCTGCGGGCGCTCGCGAAGCGCGCGGACCATGTCCGGGGACGCATCGGCGCGAGCCTGCGGGGGAAGTATGGCTTCGACTCGACCGAGCTGATCCGCTACGGGTTCAAGCCACGGAAGATGACGAAGAAGGACCACGTCGACCGCGAGTTGGAGGACGAACGGAAGGCGCGGACGGCCGAGGAGCCGGGTGCTCCCGCTCAGGCGGAGGAATAGCGCGCCTAATGCGTCGCGAGCGCGATCACCCACACCGCGTGGCCGGTCTCCGCGTTGCTCGCCGGCGGTTTGACCGCCAGGCCGACGGCGACGACCCGGTAGCGCGCGTCGTGCAGGGCTGAAGCGGTCTGCCCGAGCGCGACCTGGAGCGCTTCTTCGGGGGTGGCGGCGTCGGTGACGATCAACTGGCCGACGGAATCTCCGACGCCGTTGCCGCGGGGCGCTTTCCGGCGATCGCGGGTGACTTCTCCGGAAGACATCTCGAGGGGCGCTCCGGCGCGGGCGCGTTGGACGTCGACCAGATCCGCGAGGGAGATGACCTCGTCCGGCGAGCGGTTCTCGATCAGTGCTTTCAGCAGGTCTTCGGCATGACGGGTCGCGGCTTCTTCCAGCGGCGCGGCGACGCGGAGTGACGACAGTCCCCAGGAGAGCCGCTGTGCGGTGAGCGCTTCGATGAGCGCCTTCTTGGCTGCCGCCGGATCGTGCGCCAGTGCGGCGAACGCGGCCGCCTGCGGGGAGAGGGCCTCGGTGTCTTTCTCGCTCGCCAGGACGATCGCGACGATGCGCATCTCACCGCTTTCGACCACGCCGACGCCGATCTCGCGGGCGCCGGCGTGAAACAGGCTGGCGCGGTTCGCCGCCGGCGTCGCGTGCCAGCCGGCGATCAGGTGCTCGACGGTCTCCTCGATGGGCGTGCGCACCAGTTTTTCGGCCACCAGGGTGAAGGGGTACCGCTCCTTGTCCAGAAGAGCTTCGATTGTCGGCGAGCCCGGAGGCCCTTCGAGCGCGAAGTAGCCGAGCCGCTCCATGTCTTCCGCCTGGGCCTGCGCGGCGTTGCGCAGCGCCGCCGAGGGCTGCACCGGCGTCAGACCCTGAAACTCCCGTTCCTGGCTCACCGCCGCTTCCAGCCTCGCGGACCAGGAATCTTCCGAGAAGAGGACCTGGGCATCCGCCCAGTGACCGGGAAGTGCGGAGAGCACCACAGCGAGGAGGAGGAGCCGGCACAGACGAGGAGGCCGCATGATTGGAAGTATAGCGCTCCGCGTAGCGCTCTCGGCGTAGATCGTTTACGCTGTCGGCGGAAGCCCGATGGAAGAAACCGCCGACCCTCAGATCACGCGGACGACCGATCCCCGCGGCACGGCGGAGTCGCTGCGGCCGCGGGTGCCGGGTCTGGTGATCCTCAGCCATCCCGATCCGCGCCGGGTGGGTGAGAAGGCAGCGCTGGTCAAGCTGGGATCGGGACAGACGGTGGGGCTCTCGCGCCGTGAGCCGGATTTCGCGGCGCCCGGCCCGGAGGCGGTGTTCCGCCCTCTGGACGACGCCTTTCTGAGTCGCAGTCCGTTCTTGCTGAGCCCCGGGTCCGAGCCCGGCAGTGTGGTCTTCGCCCGCTCCGGAATCCCGACGCGGGTGACTGTGGGCGGTGGCGAAGAGATCGGGACGAGCCGCGCCTTCACCGCCGCCGAGATCGAGCGCGGCGTGGTCCTGGTGCTCGGCCGGCGCATCGCCCTGCTGCTCCATCCGGTCGATCCCGTGCCGGTGGCAGCGCCTGGCTTCGGCCTGGTGGGGGAGTCGGCCGCGTCGCTGCGGCTGCGCCAGGAGATCCGCTCGGCGGCCGGGCTCGATGTTCCGGTGCTGCTGCGCGGCGAGACCGGCACCGGCAAGGAGCTGGTGGCGCGCGCCCTCCACGATGCGGGCCGGCGCCGCCAGGGGCCGTATGTGGCCGTCAACATGGCGGCGCTGCCGCCGTCGCTCGCCGCCGCGGAGCTGTTCGGAGCCGCGCGCGGCGCTTACACCGGGGCGGACCGCAAGAAGATCGGTTTCTTCGAGAGCGCCCAGGGTGGAACCCTTTTTCTCGACGAGATTGGCGACATGCCGTCCGAGGTGCAGGCGCTCCTCCTGCGGGCGCTCGAAAGCCGCGAGATCCAGCCGGTGGGAAGCGTTGAAACGGTGCCGATCGACGTGCGCATCCTCGCCGCCACCGATGCCGCGCTCGAAGCGGCGATCGCCGAAGGCCGTTTCCGCGCGCCGCTCCTGCACCGCCTCGCCGGTTTCGAGATCCGCCTGCCCGCGCTGCGCGAACGGCGCGACGACGTCGGCCGGCTCTTCTTCCATTTCCTGCGCGAGGAGTCGGCGGCTCTCGGTGGGGCGGAGATCGATTTCGGAACCGCGGACCGCCCGTGGCCGCCGGCCGACCTGGTCGCCCGCCTGGTGGAGAACGACTGGCCGGGCAACGTCCGCCAACTGCGCAACGTCACCCGGCGGCTGTTGATCGCAAGGCGCGACGGCCTGGGGGAGACGGAGACAAATCTTCTGGTGGATCAACTGCTCGCCGAGCCGGCGCGTCACCCCTCTGTCCTCCCTCTCCCATTGCTCTCTCAGCCTCGCTACCGCAAACCTTCCGAAGTGAGTGAGGCCGAAATGCTCGAAGCGCTCGAAGCCCATCGCTGGCAGCTCAAGACCGCTGCCGGAGCGCTGGGCATTTCACGCGGAACGCTCTACCGCTTGCTCGAAAGCTCGAAGGTCCGCAAGGCCGCGGACCTCGAGCCCCCGGAGATCGAAACAGCTCTCGCACGGCACGGCGGAGATGCGGACGCAGCGGCTCGTGATCTCAAGGTTTCACCGCAAGGGCTGAAGCGGCGGATCACGGCGCTGCGCTTGGATCATTGAAGGGAAGAGCTCAACCCGGGAACGGCGCGGAGATTGCGACCGCCACGTATTTGCCGGCCGCGTTCTTGACGATGTAGGCCGTCACCATGCCGGCCTGTAGCGCGACATCGGTCGCGAAGGGGCCGCCCCCGCTTGCCCATGCCCAACCCTTGAACCCTCCGAGATAGTTGGAGCTGGGGTTGTAGAGCGCTTGGTTGTGGTTGGTGAACACGCCGACCCAGTCGTTTTGCTGGATGCAATACATTCCCAGACTGTCGCTCACGTTCCAGCCGATCTCCGCGAAGCCACCGCCGTTGTCCGCGATCGCCACACTGTACGTGGCCGTGGCCGTGCCGGTGTACCAGTTGACGGCCGCTGGAGCGTCGCTTGCGTGCTGAAGCTCTTTCTGAGCGAACGCTGCGGCGCGCGCCTGCTGGTCGGCGCTCAGGGAATCTTTCGACGTGACCTGGTCCATGACTTGTGCGCTCATGTTTCTCTCTCTTTCTGGATGTGGCCCGATCGCTCGGAACCTGTGATCTGAAGCTCTTGCCTCTGTTTTGATCACATTTCAAGAGGCATGCCAAGCCTGGGGACCGGGGGGAGACCCCGCCAGGACCGGTGTCAAGATGTCCGCGGACATCCTGCACGGTGTCCGCGGACATCTTGCGATGTCCACAAACGTCGATGGCGGATTTGAAGCGGAACGAGTAGGATCTCCTGAAGCTGCGCAACCAACAAGGAGAGACAAGAGAAATGGCTACCTACTACCCCGACACCTATTTCATCAAGCTGAACGAAATCAACAACCTCCCCTCTCTGTACACGTGGAATGGAGCTCCAATCGACGATCCTCGGTTTGCGTCGTTTGGCAACTCCAGCTTTTTCTTTCAGATCGAGACGGGTGCTCCCCTCTCCTTCGGCAAAGAGGATGCAGCCATCATCTGGGGCGAATTCGGATTAGATCCGGAGCCGCCAGGAATCTGCCATCACGTCATGGAGGCAGGGAGCATCTTGATCTTGAACGTGACCACGCCCTTGAACCCGCCGCAGGCTGCGCCGGCGTACCATTTCAAGCTGCAATTCAAAGATGGCACGGTGCTCTGGTCGCACGATGGCACATACAACGTCGATCCGACGATCGTCGAAAATCCTCCCATTGGTGGTTGAGCCCGGGGAGGAGGGCGGCGGTCAGGAAGGATTCCGGCGAGAGCGGCGGGCGGCCTCCGCGAGCTGAGCGCGGACCGGATCGAACCAAGGGAATGCGAACCAGCGCAGATCGAAACCGCGGTCGAGGGCCCGCTGGGCATTCCAGAGAGCAGACGAATGGTCGCCGACCAGGGCGAAGACCAGTGAGGCCTCGTAGGCTTTGAACGGGCTTTCGGGATCGAGGCGCAGGGCCTCCTGCACGGCGGCCACCGCTTCCGGCGCGCGATTCAGATGGGCGAGCGCCTGGGCACGGACGGTGAGGAGCTTCTCGGGCTGCGGATCGTGGTCGATCTGCTCCAGCACCTGCCGGTAGAGGGCTGAAGCCTCCTTGTGCCGCCCGGCGAGAAGCTCGGCGTCGGCCAGGTTGAGCAGCGCGGAGGGCGAGCCCGGCGACCGTTCCAAGGCTTTGCGGAAGCGGAGCGCCGCGTCGGCATACTGCCCCGCGAGCAGGTAGGCGGTGCCGAGATTGGTCAGCTCGGCGTACTCGGGAGAACGGCTCACCAGCGTCTCATACAGCTCCGCCGCGCGCTTCGGGTCGCCGCTCGCGAGCTCGAGCTGGGCGAGGGCCGAGAGGCCCTTGTAGAGGTCCGGCGCCAGCGCGAGGCCGGCTTCCATCTCGCCGCGCGCGGCGGTGACGTCGCCGTGGCGGTAGAGCATGCTGCCGAGGTCGAAGTGGGCGCCGGCCGACGGAAGCTGGCGGACCACCTCGCGCATCAGAGCGAGGGCTTCCTGCCTCTTTCCTCTGCGTTCGAGGAGCAACGCTTTCTGTTGCAGGCATTGGGCATTGCCGGGATCCAGCCGGCGCAGCCGTTCGAGAGCGGCCTCCGCGTCGTCCAGCCGGCCAGCGACCCGGGCTACCGTGGCCATCTGCGCCAGAACCCGGGGATCGTCCGGTGCCGTGGAGCGGGCGCGTTCCACCTCCTGCGCGGCGCGTTCGAGATCGGCGCGGCTGCGCGTCACCTCGAAGCGCTTGACCAGTGCCGCGGCGGCATAGAGAGGCAGGTCGAGAAAGCGCGGCGAGGTGCGTTCCAGCCGCTCCAGACCGGTGAGCAGATCGTCGGTGGAAAAGCCTTGCTCACGGTTGTCGAACCGCCCTTTCAGACGCAGATACGCCTCGTAGTCCTCGGCCCGTACTTCCAGATCGGGCACACCGGAGCGCAGGCGGACGTCGGGATACGCGGCGTGCAGATGCTCGACGACCGCGAGCCCCATCTCCAGCAGGCTTCCCGTGTCGACGGTGAATCCCGTGGTCCACAGCAGGCGCCCATCCGCGCCGCGCAGCCGGCGGAGCACCAGCCGGCAGGTGCGATTCCCGCATTCCAGCCGCGAGGTCAGGACCTCGTCGGCCGCGAGAACGCGGGCCAGCGCCACCGGATCGCCCGCGGTGCCTTCGTCCCGGGACGGCTCCAGCGCGGCGACGTGCTGAAAGCCGAGCAGACCCTGGAGGAGCGCCGTCCGCACCGCGCTCGCCGCGAGCACGAGATCCTGCGCGGCGTCTCCCGGTGCCGCGACGGTGGTCTCCGGAACCGCCACGTAGAGCGTCCGTGGAGGAGGCCACAGCCAGACTCCCAACGCCGCCAGGACACCCAGGACCGCCACGGCTGCCGCGGCGCGCCATCCGAGCCATTCGAGCCGGCCGCGGCGGCCGGCGATCTCTGGAACGATGGGGGGTTCAACGGCCGTGCGGAAGGCGTTTCCCGTGAGACCTCCGGCGATCGTTTCTCCGGCGGGGAGCCGCTTCAAGATCTCGTCGAGCTCGGCTAGGGCGTCCTCGGCGCTGGGCGGACGCTTCCGCGGATCTTTTTCGAGCAGATGAGAAATGAACGCGGACAGGGCTTCGGGCACGGCCGGAATCACCGAGTGCGCCGGCGGCGGGTCCCAGGCACAGATGCGCTGCAGGATCTCGGCGGCGGAGTCGCCGCGAAACGGCGTGACGCCGGTCATCATCTCGTAGAGCAGGCTGCCCAGGGCGAAGAGATCGGAGCGCGGACCGATCTCGCCGCCGCGCACCTGCTCCGGCGACATCGCGGAGAGCGTGCCGACCAGCCCGTCGTCGGTCGAGAGCCGGGTCTCGCTGCCGGGATCGATCCGCCGGGCCAACCCGAAGTCGAGGATCTTGGCCTGCTCCACCTTGCCGGGCGAGCTGTCGGCCGCGACCATGACGTTCTCGGCCTTGAGATCGCGATGGACGATCCCGCCGGCATGTGCGACGGCGAGCCCGACCAGGATGTCGCGAGCGAGGCGTGCCGCGCGGCCGGGCGCCAACGGACCGTCGTGCAGGAGCTGGCGCAACGGCCAGCCCTCCACGAGCTCCATGACGATCCAGTCGCCGTCGCCGGACTCGACCCAATCGTAGACCTGGACGATCGCTGGATGATGGATGCGGGCGACCGCGCGCGCCTCCCGCTGAAAGCGCTTGCGGGCCGTGGCATCCTCCTCCCGGCCGGACCAGATCCGCTTCAAAGCCACCGGGCGGTCGAGGCGTTCGTCGAAGCCCGCATACACCTCACCCATCCCCCCGCGGCCGAGGCGGCGCTCGACGCGGTACGGTCCGACAGACCCAACACCAACTTCAGGAGAGCTCAAATCGTCGCCCTCGGATTTCTGGCTGCAAGGGCAGGATACTTCGTGGGCAGACCTAATCCTAACCCGGCCGAGCCGGAACCAAACAAGTAGCGGGAAGAGGGGTAGGATATGCTCTCGGGGATGCCGAGGCAGGTGTCTCGGCATCCTTGGAGGGCACACCCATGGTCGTGTTGACGGAACGGTATGCGGACCGGATTC
>DATARD010000270.1:0-3327 GCA_036264355.1 Thermoanaerobaculia bacterium | reverse complement strand
GGCACACGACCTCATCGCCACCCGCTCTACGACGGCAAGCTGAGACGAACTCCCGGATCTCCTCGAGCCCACCCATCTGCTCGCCAGCCTCTGCGAGGAAATCTGCAATTTCGTTCCCCACCTGAGAGAACGCCACCACGTTCAACGGCACGCAGCCCAGGGTCTCCTTAAAGACGCGGCCACGCCAACGATCGAACTGATCGGCTCGGCGTGCAGCCTCCGGCGTCTCCGCGGTATCCTCCTCAGGCTCCGCCGGCAGGCCGCCGGAGGCGGCGATCTCCTCCCAGACCGGGATCACCCAATCGATGCGTAGGCCGAGCAACACCCCGAAACCGCGCCGGGCCAGGTCATCGGTGTCACCGGGGGGCAGGTCGCGGGGCGGCTTGCCGTTGACCAGGTCGAGCAGCACGCGGCGGACGGCCGCGAATGACAACTCAGCCAGAGCGTCGGGGGACCGCCAGCCGGGCAGCAGGCGCAATTCCTCGCTGTCCGTTAGGGCGCCGGATTCGATCAAGCCCCGCCCAAGCTCTTCTCCATCCGGCAAGTCGCCGGCGGGCAGCGCAACGGCCAGGCCGACCAACTCCGCCCACCCCGAAGGACCGATTGCCGCCCCTTCAGCCGCGACCAACAACACCCAATCCAGCTCGTCGCCGGCCTCATCGCCCTCGCGCTCCCGGAGTTTGCGAAGTGCGAGGTCCAGCACGTCGGTCCGCCCGGCACCCATGAGGTCCTGAACCAGGACGTCGAAATCCTCGCTATCCTCCTCGCCGAACGCCTCCAGCAGCCGATCGGCGATCGGTCCCGGAGCCTTGTCGAAGGTCTGGCACCGGGGCGAGATCGACGCCTTGAGGCCGAGAACCCCCAGCGCCGCTGAGCCGCGGAGCAGGCGGCTACGATCGATCCAGGTGCGACGGGTCTCGGGCGTATCATCGCGGCCGGACATCCAGCGCCGAAAGGCGGCCCGGTCGGCTCGCTGAACCAAAACCTCCACGCCGGCATCCAGCATCTCCCTGGCGACCGCGCGGTTCACAGCGATGGCGGTCTGCAGGTCGGTATCACCCGGACGAAGTGTGTCGAGTGTCTCGACATCGGGGTAATGGGTGATGAGGACCACATCGAGGTCGGGCGCGATGTCCCGCGCGAGATAGGCAGCCTGGGTGATGGGGTCGTCCTGGTCGGTCGGCTGGGGCACGGGATCATCCTAAGCGTGCCCCACTATGGTGTGGGACCAGGCACGACTGCAACCGTCAGCAGGAGCAACAACCCGGATGGCCAATTCTGGCCGAATCCGGAACGGCCGGTTGGGGGTGTCCAACGGCGACAAGCAGACGTCCGCTCATGGCTGCAGCTAGCGGACGCAGAATGGACGTTCGCCCGACCGTCGGTTGGCGCCGGGCAAAAACCGTCGCCATGGTGCCTCGGCTCTGGTATCGTGCCGACCCAAGCTAATAATGGCTAATCCGCGCAGATACGCCAGCCTGCTTGACCGACGGCGACAACCGGCTTGCCGACGGAGTGCGGCAATTGGACCTATTCTTTCCGTTCGGCGGTGAGGAAGAGGACAGTTTCCAGATCTTGTGGGAAGACGGCGGACACCGCGTGTTCTGCCGAGGGTGGCGCTTACGCGCGGATGGCCACCGCCGTGCCGTGTTCGCCGTGGTGCCCGCTGTGGAGCACCCGCCGGCGGACACTCTCGACCGCCTTGCTCACGAATACGGACTGAAGGATGAGCTCGACGGAGCATGGGCAGTGCGGCCGCTGGAGCTCGTCCGCGAACGCGGTCTAACCATGCTGGTGCTCGAGGATCCGGACAGTGAGCCGCTCGGCCAGATGCTCGGCGCGCCCCTGGAGCTGGGACGCTTCCTGCGCTTCGCCATCGGCATTACCAGCGCTCTCGGCAAGGCGCACCGGCGCGGCCTCGTCCACAAGGACATCAATCCGGCCAACATCCTCGTCAACCGCACGACCGGCGAAGTCAGGCTCACCGGGTTCGGCATCGCCTCGCGGCTGCTCCGCGAACGGCCGGCGCCCGAGGCGCCCGAGACGATCGCCGGCACGCTCGCCTACATGGCGCCCGAACAGACCGGCCGGATGAACCGTTCGGTTGACGCCCGCAGCGACCTCTACGCGCTGGGCGTCACGCTCTACCAGATGCTCACGGGATCTCTGCCGTTCACCGCGTCCGATCCGATGGAATGGGTGCACTGCCATATCGCCAGGAAGCCGATGACGCCCAGCGAGCGCTTGGAGAATGTCCCGGCCCCGGTCTCGCACATCATCATGAAGCTGCTCGCCAAGACCGCCGAGGAGCGCTACCAGACCGCCTCCGGCATCGAGCACGATCTTGATCTCTGTCTCAGGCAATGGGAAACGCGCGGCCGGATCGACGCATTCCCGCTTGGCGAACGCGACAACTCCGACCGGCTGCTGATTCCCGAGAAGCTGTACGGCCGTGAGCGCGAGGTCGAGGCCTTGATCGCTGCCTTCGACCACATCGTCAAGGGTGGTGGCCCCGCGTTGGTGCTGGTCTCCGGCTATTCCGGAATTGGCAAATCCTCGGTCGTCAACGAGTTGCACAAGGTGCTGGTGCCGCACGGCCTTTTCGCGTCCGGCAAGTTCGACCAGTACAAGCGTGACATCCCATATTCGACGGTTGCTCAAGCTTTTCAAAGCCTGATCCGGCCTCTTCTCGCCAGGAGCGACACCGAGCTCAGCGGTTGGCGCGACGCCCTCCGGGAGGCGCTCGGCCCGAACGGACAGCTCATGGTCGATCTCGTCCCGGAACTGAGGCTCATCATCGGCGACCAGCCGCCGGTCGCGGAGCTGCCGCCACAGGACGCGCAACGGCGTTTCCAGCTGGTCTTGCGGCGCTTCATCGGCGTCTTTGCCCGGCCGGAGCACCCACTCGCGCTCTTCCTCGACGATTTGCAGTGGCTCGACGCGACGACGCTCGATCTGTTGGAGGATCTGTTGACCCGGTCGGACCGGCAGCACCTCATGTTGATCGGTGCTTATCGCGACAACGAAGTGACGGCCGCCCATCCGTTGATGCGCAAGCTCGACGCCATCCGCCGCGCCGGAGCACGGGTCCAGGAGATCCGCTTGACGCCGTTCGGCCGTGACCATGCGGGTCAACTGGTCGCGGATGCGCTGCGGTGCGAGCCGGCGCGCTCCGCGGGGTTGGCGGCGCTGGTGCACGAGAAGACGGAAGGCAACCCGTTCTTCCTGATCCAGTTTCTCTACGCGCTGGCTGAAGAAGGACTGCTCAGGTTCGGGCATGACCAGGCGCGCTGGTGCTGGGATGTCGAGCGCATCCACGCGAAGGCG